>CAZEXM010000017.1:0-26657 GCA_964515915.1 uncultured Victivallaceae bacterium | reverse complement strand
AAATTGCATCATAATATCAAGCAGAAAAACGAACTGCAAAACTTAAGTAATAATAAAAAGATAGTGGCTATTTATAGACATTTCAAGTATAATACCATTAATTAAGTAGAGGCTATGAACATCTTGTGATATAAAATGTGCTTATTTGGGCAGTTTATATTGACAAAAGTGAGATAATGAAGTAATCTATAGTATAATTAACATTAATTTGTTTTTTACTCTAAGCTCAAAGCCTCCTAAAATAGAGTGGTAATAAATTGGTAATAAATGATGTGACGAAACAGGCAGAATTGGCTAGAATCGCAATGACAGTGGCTTGCCGGGTTTCAGGTGGAACTTATTGGTAATTAGATATTTGAGGGTGAAAAAATGGTGGGCGTAACGGGACTTGAACCCATGACCTCTACGATGTCAACGTAGCGCTCTAGCCAACTGAGCTATACGCCCTTAAGATGAAATCTTAGAATACCGCTTATTTAAAAAAATACAAATTTAAATTGTTAAAAAATTGTTATTTTTTCGGGCTTTTCTTCTTTTTAACAGACCTTTGCGATTTGTACTTGTTTTTTTGCCGTTCTATAAATAATCTTTCCCTTTCCTTTGCAGTCTTTTCCAGCTCCTTGAGCTTCAGATTATAATATGTGTTTGCCTCTTTCGATTTCTTTACCGCCTCAGATTCCAACTCCTTCTGCTCTGCTTCCCTTTTTAAAAGAAAATATTTTTTGAGATATTCATCCTCCTGCTTCAATAACTCCTGCTTATAAAACCTTTTGTAGACATTCCAGAAAAGAACAGGATTATCCGGTTTCTCAAAATCCAATTTCAATATATATAGTATAACAGCAGGATTTGACTTGTTAAAAACAGGATACACATACGAAATTTTTCCAGTAGATTTTGTCGGCTGATACCAAAAAGCAAATTTTTTTCTCAGTAATTTGCGGTACCAAATCATATTTTTAGATTTGTTAAATCTTAGTTTGGGAATGTATTTGCCTACAGGTCGCGGGGCGGCTCTTTGAACTTGCGATAAACTGATTGCAAATGGCGGCTTAGCCATAGGAACTGAAGCCAATGTAACCTTAGCTACACGTGGGTTTTTTCTAATGAAAGAGTCCAGATACTGCATAACCGCGGTTTTGTCGGTATAGGCGCCTCCAACATCTCCAACCAAATTACCAACTTGAAAAAGTACGGCATTACGCCGGAATCTATAGGTTTCCGCTAATGATTCCTCCGGCGAGGACTGGCAAGCTGCAAGTATTAGCGTTAAAACAATTATCGTTAATAACATAAACACAAAATTTTTCATTTTTACTCCAAATTTAGGTATTGTTTTATATCAATATAAACCATAAGGGACAAAAATGAAAACTTTACAAGCAAAAATTTTAAATCTTTATAATTTCAGCAAACTGCCTGCCTTGCCGCGAGCAATTTTATTAATGAAAATATCAACCTGAACGAATTGCATGGCGATAGAAGATTATTTTTTTGCCGCGCAAGGATTTTCGCTTTTTAAAAACAAAGACCGGTGTAGAATCCTACACCGGCACAGTCAGTTTTTTTTGGAAAGAGATTTTGCCTCTTCTACTCGTTGATTATTGATTTGTAATCCTTGCCTGGAGGAATCATTGGCAAAACGTGTTCCTCGTAGCCTGTATGGACGTCCAGAATAAACGAACCTTCTGTCTCAAGCATTTCCTTAATCGCTGGTTCCAACTCCTCGCGCTTGTAAACTTCACGCCCGGGTATGGCATAACCACTGGCAATAGTTACAAAATCAGGATAAGGACGGTCAACGCGCTTGTTTATCATAACAGTATTGCCGCGCCTGCCGCCGTAAAAACGGTCTTCCCATTGCGCCACCATTCCAAGATGCTGGTTGTTGAGAATAATCATTTTTATATTAATCTCTTCGGAATGCAAGGTGCCGAGCTCCTGAATGTTCATCTGGAAACTGCCATCACCGTCTATGTTGATAACCAGTTTGTCCGGACGGGCTACTTTCGCGCCCATCGCCGCCGGCAAACCGAAGCCCATTGCGCCAAGTCCGCCGGAAGTCAAGAGTTGACGCGGATAAGTGTAAGTATAATATTGCGCCGCCCACATCTGATGCTGGCCCACTCCGGGAACGATAATCGCTTCGCCATTGGTCATTTCGCAAAGTTTCTGCATGACGTACTGTGGCTGGACGCTTCCCGGTTTTTCCTTGTACATCAAGGGAAATTCTTCCTTCCAGCCTTTAATGCGCTCATGCCAGGCGCTGTAATCCTGATGAACCGGTTTTTTGTTGAGCTCCTGCAGAAACTCTTTAATATCCGCGACGATACCCAGATCAGCAGTTTTATTTTTGTTTATTTCCGACTTGTCAATGTCAACATGAACAATCCTGGCGCCAACGGCAAAGTTTTTCGGATTGCCGGTTACGCGGTCGTCAAAACGCGCCCCGAAGGCCAATAGTAAATCACATTCATTGGCCGCGTTATTTGCGTAAACAGTGCCATGCATCCCCAGCCATTTCAGGCTCAAAGGATGATTTTCAGGGAAGCCGCCTACTCCCATGAGCGTAGTTACAACCGGTATATTATAGGCTTCAGCAAATTTGCGTAATTCGTCCGAAGCTCCCGCAGTGATAATTCCGCCGCCGGCATACAGACAGGGACGTTTGCTGGCACGAATCATTTTTTTGAGCTTTTTAATCTCATCTTTGCTGAAATCAAAATGTGATTCATAAGCGTTAAATTCAAGTTTGGGATTGAAGTCCACTTCGCAGATTTCCTGCTGGACATTCTTGGGAATATCAACTACAACCGGACCCGGACGGCCGCTTATTGCCAAATGGAATGCCTCTTTTATGATCCGCGGCAGGTCTTTCGCGGCTAAAACCAGATAACTGTGTTTAACGATAGGACGGGTCATGCCGATGATATCGGTTTCCTGAAAAACGTTTTTACCAATCAAGGATGCAGGCACCTGTCCGGTTACGCAAACCAATGGAATTGAATCCATATAAGCATCGGCGATGCCAGTCAGCAAATTGGTTGCTCCCGGCCCGCTGGTCGCCATGCAGGCGCCAACTTTCCCCGTCGCGCGGGCATAACCGCCGGCAGCGAAGGCTCCGCCCTGCTCATGACGCGGCAGAATGACGCGAATACTGGAATCCTGTAAGGATTGATGTAACTCCAGCGAAAACCCGCCCGGATAAGCAAAAAGCGTCTTAACTCCTTCATTTTCGAGACATTTTATGGTTATGTCACTGCCTTTTAAGGCCTTAGTATCGTTCATCTGTAAAGTTCCTGATTTTTTGATATTGTCTGACTGAAAGCGTTTTCAGTGAAATTGCTGTCGAGTATAGAAAAAAATAGCACAATTACCCTGGAAGAATTAGGTCGTTGCCGCAAAGCATGACTCCCGGCACTGCCGGGTTCTGTACAGCAACTAATTTTTCCTGATAGTTATTCATTCCGTCAATTATACCATTTTTAATGGAAGTGTTTGTTATTAAGTAATAATATACACATAAATTGATGGAAATGCAAATGACTGTTTTGACAAAGCGCGACAAGCAGTGCATACTCGCAGACAAACTGGTTTCCGGATTTGATTTCCCATGGAATTCAAAAGAAATAAACAATACCAATTTGCATTCAAAAGGTTAGTAAAAACACGGCTAGAGACAGCCGTGGCTTGTAGAATCGAGAAAGATGTAGCCGCCTCTGTCTCTAGCAGCCTGTCGGACTTATGGATAATCTGCTGTAAAACTGCCGAATTTTGCTGAGATTTCCATCAAAATCGTCAAATATGTTCAATATTCTCGTGATTTTGACGAAAATTCCGCTTTATTCGGACAATTTTTCGCGACGATTCCCAAAGTCCGACAGACTGCTAGAGGCGCAAAACTGTTAATGCAGTATATTATTAGTAACTAACTCTTAGATTGCAAATTGGTACAAGCAGAATATTCGGGATTATCAAACAGCTTGACTTAGCACCCGGGAACAAAGAAAAAATCCCCGGCGGCAATATCTCCTGTATAATCCACCCGGCTAAACAGGGAAATCGCGGCATGCCTGGACGTAGGCCTCGATATTCTCCCATGGAACATCGGGTTCCAGCAGATGGGTCGGGGTACATAATAAACCGCCTTTGCGGCCCGCAATTTTGAGGCTTCTGGAAACTTCTCTTTTGACATCTTCAGGAGTGCCCAGGGGCATTGTGGTCTGGGTGCCTATAGTTCCCCAGAATGAGAGGACATCGCCATATTCGGCGTGGATTTTTTCAAAAAACATCGACTCCGGCTGGATCGGGTTGAGTATGTCAATTCCCGCCTCAATAAGATCAGGAATGAAAGGTTCAATATAACCGCAGGAATGATAAGAAAATAAAATTTCAGGATCGATGTTTTTGACCGTTTTTACCAATTTTGTCAGCAAGGGTTTGAGCCATTCGCGATACATTTCCTCCGACATCATTATTGAACTCTGCATGCCGATATCGTCGCCCATATGAATAAAATCAACCCCTGCTTTCGCGAAAAGCGCCGCTCGGCGGCAGACAATGTCAGTAATCTTTTTAAAATGATACAATGCCTTTTCATTGCCCTCAAACATATCAATCATCAATTCTTCCATGCTGCGCATGTACCAGGCTTCTTCCCACAAGGGTCCCGGCATCCCGCAAGCGGCCAGGCCCAAATCATGAAGCTTCCTTACCTGCGCGGTCAAAGAATCAATTTCAGAATTATCGACTTCCGGATATGGATAGGACTGAAACTGTTCCAAACTGGTGAAATTTTTCATCGGATGATGCATCCTGCGCATGTGCATTGAGCCGGGATGCGATTCCCGGGCAACACCAAACGCGGAAAAAACGGTGTCGGGATTAAATTTTATACCGGGATAATAAAGCGTCCAGTCAATATTTTGCGGCTTGAAATTAAGTTGTGGATACCTGAACGGGAAATTGAACCAAGCATCGTATGAGTCCGTGCCGTAACGTTTTTTAAATTCTTCAATCAGGGCCGGGCAAAGGGCAAAATAAACCGGAACATATTCATAGCCTTCCCGGCGCCATAATTTCATGAGATTTTCACGTGCTGAAATAGCCATAATTCTATCCTTAAAAATTTGCTTTTTGTATTATTATAGTTATACTTTAACTATTAATAAAATAAAATCAATGCTTAAATATAATATATAATATTCATAATGTGATATTGACATTCATAAAATGATTATAAACAAAATAAATTTTCATGCAAATAGAATTCTGGATTCATTTCCGACGCCTCTTTGTCTGGCGAGAGAGATACAATATACAGACGCGTATCGCAATACCAGCGGGATTTTTGACGGATTGTTTGTCTACACCGAAAAAGGACGCGGCTGTTTCAAAAAGAAAAACCGGCAGTGGGATTTGTCTCCCGGCACTGCTTATGTCTGTTGCGGGTTTGAGCCGGGCGTGAGTTATTTTTACCCGCCGGATGCCGCGGAACCATGGACTTTCTGGTGGTTAAGCTTTAAAGGACAAAATGCCGAAATTATGTTGAAAGACCTGATAAATAATTACGGCAGTATTTACCAGATAGCCCCGGCGCATCCGCTGATAAAACGTTTAAATGAATGGCTTGAGCTGAGCAATGACGATCATTTTATCGCGCCGCATCAGGGAAGTGCCATGATTTTTGACCTTATAAATATGCTTGCCGAAGTCCACGCTAAAAAGCGGGATGAGCGAAATCAGTCTCAACTTATCCTGAAAGCCAAACAGTTGATCCTAAAACGGCTTGAAAAAAATATATCCTGTCGGGAACTGGCGTCAATTCTCGGCGTAAGCCGGGAACATTTTTCCCGTCAATTTAAAACGGAAAGCGGAATCACCCCCGTGGAATTCATTGTCAAGCGTAAAATCAGCGAAGCTTGCGGCATGTTGAAAGAGACTGGAATGAACTGCAAGGAAATAGCTTTTCAGCTGGGTTACGAAAACGCGTCTAATTTCATCCGCGCCTTCAAAAAATATCAGCAGATGACTCCCCTGGAATTCCGCAAAAAAGGCGCTCTGCCGAGATTCTGAGCAAGGAGAAAACACCATCGGGGACAGCCGCGGCTGGATCACGGAGGCGTTGCATCCGCCTTTTTTTATTTTTGTCGGACGCGTCCCCCTGCGTATTAACTGCCTTTTTCAACCTGGGGAGAGAGTTAATTTCTTGCAAATCATATTTTTTGAATTATTGTCTTAGAGAAGGAGCAAATATTTTTGCTGTCGTTTTGTCTAAATGTTTAAAAAGAGGATGTTGTGATGAAGAAGTTAAAAATCATGAAAAATTCGTTGATGAAATCCCTGGCAATATGTGCCGCTGTTTTGATGCTGGGCCTTGGCGGTGGTTGCGTCGCGGCGCTTGCCGCAACCTTGGGCGCCGGCCTTGGTGCTGCCGGGACAGCATATTACGAAGGAAGATTAACGAGCACATTCAACGCCGGGCCTGAAGAAATCAAGTCGGCAACAGTGAAAGCTTTTAAGGACTTGAATATCAACCTGGTTTCAGCCACAGCCGATTCCCTCAATTCTGAAATAATCGGCAACAGCGCGGAAAACAGCACTGTCGCAGTCAGCTCATCTTTGCAAAAGGATGGCCGCAGTAACCTTGGAATTCGTGTAGGCACTTTCGGGGACCAGGCTTTCAGCCTGCAGATCTATGCGGCAATCGACAAGCATCTTCCAAAGAAAAAGAAATAAGCGGTATTTCAGGAGTCGTTTAAAAATAACCTTTACGTTTTTGACGGCTCCTTACCTTAGTTACAAAGATGAGCTTGAGGGCTTATGCCCTCAAGCTCATTTGTTCGGGAAGATTTTTATTTATCTGTTTTCCGCTCTTTACGTCCTTCATGCCATTTTTTGCGTAATTCTTTCATTTTAGCTCTAAAAGCCTCCGGGTCGCTCTTGCGTAATTCTTCCATCTCTTTGATTTGTTTTATTCTTTTGGCGTAAGCTTCAGGATTCGTTTCTTTTAATTTTTCCAGTCTGGCCTTACGCTTTTCCCGCCATTTTTTCATTCTGGCTTTACGTTCCGCCCGCCATTTTTTCCGCAACTCTTTCCTTTTGGCCATGAAAGCCTTCGGATCTTTTCCCTGCAATTTATCCAATTCTTTGATATCGTTCATTATAGAGGCATAAACTTCCGGATCTTTTTCTTTCAATTTTGCCAGACGGGTTTTAAAATGCGCTTTCCATTTTGCGTACATTTCCTTCATTTTAGCTTTGAAAGCTTCCGGATCGCTTTTGCGCAATTCTTTCATTTCGGCTCTGGAAGCTTTGATTTCTTCTTTGCTTCTTCTTTTACCATTACTTTCACCTGTGGCGTTAGCAATTCCCATGGTTCCCAGAAAAGCGACTGCGAATACAGCAACTAACAGACGAGTTTTCATTTTGTTCTCCCTGGTTTAGGATTGTATCGGCTTCATTGCCTTCAACTGTTAAGAGAAACGCACGATAAATCAATATTATTGTATTTTTTCCTGAAAAAAGGGAATTTTTTACTGGAATGAGCTCAATTCATCGTCCAGGATGAACATTTCGCCATCGACAAACTTGAGACTTTCTCAATTTCCGACTCATACAAGAAGCTGCTTATACTAATTTGCATCTAAAGGTTAGTAAAAGCACGGCTAGTATGCTGTCATGAATTAACTGTCTGTCGATTTTGACTCAAAAAATAAAAAAAGGAAACACGGCTAGGGACAGCCGTGGCTACATCGCCTTAGATTTAAATGATGTAGCCGCCTCTGTCTCCAGAGGCGCAAAGTGTATATATCCATTAGTAACTATCTCTTAGATTGCAAATTGGTATTAACAATAAAAAAAGTCCGAAAACATTTGAATCCGGACTTTCATGATTTTAATTTAACGGCTTATTTTAAGCACTTTTTATAAGCGTTTCTTAGATTTTATCGCACTTTTTTTGGTTTTTTGAGAATTTTTCCAGGCTTTCTTTGTTGCCTTCTGATGTCTTTTTGCTTTTTTATAAGCCCGTTTGGCCGCTTTGTTATAATCTTCCGCTTTATCAACAACATATTTCGTGCGGCCGGGATGTTTTGCCATGCTTTTCGCTGTCTTTTTTGCCTTTGCCGGATTGTTCAGGGCGTCATTCTTTAACGCGGCGGCGGCCCGCGGATGTTCCGCAAGGTTATTTTTCACATATTTTTGTTCGGAGGCTGAAAGTTGTTCGCCGGCAGCCTGACGAACTTTATCACTGAGAGAATTTGAATTATCGCGCTCCTTATATTTTTCCCGGATTGCTTTTTGATGTTGTTTTTCCCATTGTTTTTGTTTTTTGCATTCCTCAAAACTCAGTACTCCGTCCCCGTTTGCGTCAGCCCGGTCAAGCCTTAATCCGCCGTATTGCTTTTCAAACTTTTTCGCGGCTGAATTAATTTCGTCGCGGTCCAGAATCCCGTCCTTGTTTGAATCCGCTTCATCAAAACGGGCTCTTGTATACAGAGTCTTATCATAATACTTCCTGGCTCTACGGACTTTGCTTCCGGACTTGTCTTCTTCGTTACTTTTGGCGCTGACTATTTCCGTGCTTCCCAGAAAAGCCACTGCGAGTACTGCAAATAATAAATGATTTTTCATTTTGCGTTCTCCCTGGTTCAGGATTGTTTGTATAAGCCTCATTGGCTTCAATTGTTAAGAGAAACGCACGCCGGAACAATATTATTGCATTTTTGTAGATTTTTTTTAGAACGAGCTCAATTCATCATCCAGGATGGACATTTCATCCTCGACGAATTCAATGACTTTCTCAACAGCCCTGGCGCGATGACTAATCTTGTTTTTTTCTTTTCGAGTCAGTTGGGCAAAAGTTTTATCGAAGCCGTCAGGCATAAAAACCGGGTCATAGCCAAAGCCGTTTGTGCCGCGCGGTTCATTAATAATCGTTCCATAGACCTCACCGCGAAATGAACCGGCTATTTCGCCGTTAAAAGCTATTGAGACAACACAAACAAAACGCGCGCGGCGATTTTCCCTGCCGTCAAGTTCTTTCAAAATGCGCTCGACGCGGGCTTTGTCATTCTCGGCGTAGCGTGCGGAATAAATCCCCGGCGCGTTACCCAAAGCTTCAACTTCCAGGCCGGAATCATCAGCAAAAGCCGGAATATCGCAGTAGTCAGCGGCGGCCAGAGCTTTTATATTCGCGTTTTCCTCAAAAGTTTCACCGTCTTCCCCGGGTTCGGAATATTCGGGATAATCGTTCAGGGATACAATTTCCAAATCCCGGCCGGCGAGGAGTTCACGATATTCTTCGAGCTTGTGTTGATTACGGGTTCCCGCGATAATTTTAGTCATGATAATTTTTCTTTGAATTATTTCTTTTTCCCCTTATATTACAACTTGAATTTTATTTTGCAACTCATTTGAAAATTCCGGTGATAAAATATGATCACTAAAACTGTTGGAAAAATTCTTGAAAATTTCCGTTCACACAAAATTTATGTCGGTTTCAGCGGCGGAGCCGACAGTGTGTCCCTGCTGCTTGCGGCAAATGAATTTGCGCTGGAATTGGACCTGGATATAACAGCAGTACATTTTGAACACGGTATTCGCGGCGAGGCCGGCCGGCTCGATGCCCGCTGGTGCAGAGATTTTTGTCAAGGCCGTGAAATCAACTATGAGCAATACGATTTACACACTCTGGATGAACGCGGAAAAGGTGAAAATATTGAAGCCGCCGCACGCCGGCTGCGCATCGCGAAATGGAGTGAAATCATCCAAAAGCGGGAAAAATGCCTTGTCCTGCTCGGCCATCACGCTGACGACCGCATCGAAAACCTTTTTATTCGCATGTGCCGCGGCGCCAATGTTTCCGGCCTGACCTCTCTCCGCCAGGAGTCGGTGCTCAAAAACGTAAAGTTCATCCGTCCTTTGCTCGCTTACAGCAAAAGTGACTTGATCGAATTCCTGGCGGAACGCGGTATCGCCAACTGGTGTGTGGATCACAGTAATTTTGATGAAAGCTATACCCGGAATTATTTCCGCCACCGCATTATTCCTGATATAATTCAACAGCTTCCCACCGCCGCCACCGGGCTGGTCAAAGCGGCAAAAGCTCTGGAAGTGGACGCGCGCTTTATAGAAGAAAGCGCCCGGGCGGAATATTCTTTAATCGCGGACAGGAATATTACTCCGTTGAAGTTCTGGCGTTCCCTGGCTCCGGCTTTACAGGCCCGGGTCCTGCGCTATTGGCTGAGCGCGCTGTTAAAGGTGGAATTCGTGCCGACTTACGGTCTGATCGGACGTTTTCAGGACGCCTTGAAGCAAAAAGAGGGGCGGCAGATATTAGTTCCTTTGACAAACGGCAATTTCATCTGGCTGCATCGCGGCGAAGCCGGTTTGACCCTCAACACTCCCGCCGAAACCGGGGAATGCGTCTGGAACTGGCGCAAACAGGATAGCATCAGCTACGCCGGCAGAATATTCAAACTGACATTCCGCAAGGAATTCGACCGCGAAATAATCAGTCCGGCCATTGCCGCTTTTGACGCTGATTTACTGCCTGATGAACTGATTTTGTCCAAACGCGGAACCGGCGATAAAATGATTCCATTCGGGGGAACCCGGCCGGTGAAACTCAAAAAAATATTAACTGAGCGTAAACTCACCGCCGCCGAAAAGAAAAATCTAATCCTTGTCCGCGGCAATGACGGCGTAATTATCTGGGTTCCCGGGGTACGGCATTCCTCTTTCGCCGCGGTAAGTAAACAAAGCGCTAATATCGCGTATATAAAAATGATTAGCGGCTGCGATTAGATTTTCGCTGGATTTTAGTGTAATGGCGTGTTATTATAACAGTAAAGTCAATCCATGTTTTTTATCCGGAAAATAATAATTGATGCCTGACAAGATTGGACCATACAAAATTCTGGAACCCCTCGGATACGGAGCGGTGGGAAAAGTTGATAAGGCACTGGCGCCGGATGGCGGAATCGTTGCCGTGAAAACCCTTTTTCCGCAATTCACTTATGAAGCTGAATATGTGAAACGATTTAAACAGGAAGCTCGTCTCGCCAGAAAACTTTCGCATCCGAATGTAGTTAAAATCCTTGACGTCGGGGAAGATGACCACGGGCGTTTACAATATATCGTTATGGAATACGTCGAGGGCAAAACCCTGGCCGAACTGATGCCCGCGCGTTCGCGGAAAGATAAGTCCGGCTCGGAAACTTCCGTTAAAATTTTCAGCGCTTCCGAGACTATCCGTATAATGCGCCAGATAGCCGGTGTTTTACAAGCCGCTATGGACATTGGTTTACTGCACCGGGACATTAAACCGCAGAATATCATGCTTGACGCGGACGGCAATGCCAAACTGCTGGATTTCGGCCTGTCTAAAGACTGCGAGTCCATGTTTTCGGTTTTATCGACGACGGGGCAGTTTATCGGCACTCCTCCTTATATGAGCCCTGAACAACATTCCGGGCACGAATCCATTGACCACCGCTCCGACTTGTATTCTCTCGGCTGCACAGCTTACCAGATGTTAACCGGCATGACACCTTTCCCCGGCCCCGCGGTTTCCGGATACGCCATGCAGCATCTCAATGATATTCCGCCAAGTGTACGCAGCATAAATAAACAATGCCCGAAAAATTTATCTCATTTAATCACCCGGCTGCTTGCCAAAAACCCCGAAGACAGGCAGCAGACCCCGGCTGAACTTATCGAAGACCTCAACCGGGTTGAACGCGGAGAAAATCCGGTCAAAATCCATAAACCTAAAGCCGCTTACGGCTTTTTCTCATGGCGGGCGGCGGCTGTCGCAATACTGCTTTTATCTGCATTCTGGCTGGCTGGACGGACAGCTTTTTATTTTGGCAAGAGCTCGAAATTCACTTACAAAATGTTTTGGGAGAAACCGCGCAAGGTGCAAATCATGCCGGAGAAATTATCTGCGGCGGGAAGGAAGGATCTGGAACTTCAGCGTCAGCAAAACCTCAATTATTATTTGCGTCAGGCTTCGCGCTGGTGCAGGAAGGAGAACACAATTAAAAAAGCGGCGGCGATAATAGACCGGGCATACGCCCTGTGTCATAATGATGAAGAATATAAGCGGGTAGCGGCTGTTGAAAAAGTTGTTTATAAAGCCCTGGCTCAGCGCCGTCCATGGATCGCGGTCGTTGATTTTACGGTCGATAATTCGGTTGAATCAAGAATCAGCGGCAAGGCTGTTGCGATAAAACTTGAACAGGCTCTTGCCGGTAAATTCAGGCTTCTGACCCGTTCACAGGTAAACAAAGCTTTGCAGGAACTTCGTTTCCAGACGAGCGACCTGGTAGACCACAAAAACGCGAAAAAATTCGGTAAACTTGTCGGGGCGGAATTATTACTTACCGGTTCGCTTATCCAGCTGGGCCCGGAAATTACCGTGGCGGCTCAATGTTTTGATGTTGAAACCGGCATAATTTTGCAGACCGCGGAAGTATCTCTGTTCAAAGTTGGAGACATAAACGCGAAACTTTTTGATCTTGCCGCGATTCTAACCCTTGATAAAGCCGGGAAACAGGATCATTTAGAGAAAAAGACAGACATTCTAAATAAGCGCAGAATAAAATACGAACTTGCCCGTTCTGAAGGTGAGCGTGTTTACCAAGCTATGCAAAGCCTGTATTCCCGCAGCCGTGCACTCAAAGACAAAAACGACCTTGCCTACAAAAATTGCCGCGAAGCTCTTAATATGATGCGTTTTTTTGAAAAATCATCTTACGTCAAATATTTGCCGCTAAAAAAACGAACTGAATTTAAAAAACTCGAACAGGCAATAAATAAATACATGGAAATCCTTGTCCAGGGTCCCATAAAAGAGCGGGATTGGACTTTACCTGAATTCAAAATGACTTTTATTTATATTGAACCGGGCAAGTTTTATATGGGATCAAGCAAGGGGGCACCCGATGAAAAGCCGCGCCGCCTGATAACTTTGAAAAACGGTTATTGGCTGGGAAAATATGAAATAACCAATGGCGAATATCTGGAATTCATAGCGTCCACCGGTTATAACGGCAGCAGAGATGCCGACGATAATTATTTACGGAATTTTCGTTTTGACTCTTCAATTCCGACCGGCAATAATTATCCTGTCTGCTGGATAAGCTGGCGTAATGCGGCGGCGTTCTGCAAATGGCTTAGCGCGCGGGAAGCGCGGCGCGGCCGTTTACCGAAAGGCTATATTTACCGCCTGCCTACTGAAGCCGAATGGGAATTTGCCGCGCGCGGCGGCAACAAAAGTAAAAATCATCGCTACAGCGGTTCAAATATAATTGACTTAGTTGCCTGGTACGGCAATAAACCGGGAGCCCGGCGGCCACATGAAGTCGGTTCCAAATCAGCCAATGAACTCGGCTTATTTGACATGAGCGGCAATGTCTGGGAAGCTTGTTACGATTGGTACGGCAATTACCTGCCGTATTATCGCGAAGACCCCAAAGGGAGTACCGTAGGGAAAAATAAAGTCGCCCGCGGCGGCGGCTGGTATTACGGCGCTGAATATTGCCAGGTAAGCAACCGTTATTCAGTTTTGCCAAAAGACACCTATAATACCCTGGGCTTCAGGGTCGCGCTCGCCAAAACCATTAAATAGCTATAAGAGCATGAGATTCGGCTGTAATAACAGTACACTGATTTCGCGGTATATCTCCGATTAATTTTTGTGATATGAGTTTTTCGATGTTGGACGTTCATTTTTTTCTTCACGTTTGTACTTGCGGAATGAGAAATAAAACATTCACCGCGATGGCGTTATTGAAAGCGTGCAGCAAAATCGCAGGATATAATGAACCGAATTTCAGATAAATCAGCTGGAACGCGATCCCTAAAAAGAATAAGGCAGGCAGGCTGTATAAAGAAAAATGAATTGCCGCAAAAATTCCGGCCGTCGTCAGCAGAGCGGGAATAAAGCCGCAGCGCGGCGCCAGAAAACCAAACAGAAAACGACGAAAAATGAGTTCCTCGGTAATTGGCGCTAAAATTATAATCCCGAAACATATCCACAATAAAGAGCTGACATCACTGTTTTTTAATATTTTTTCAATTAAAGGCGGCGGGGCCTTTATATTCAGCATGGACAATAATTCATGGTACATATATATAAACGTCGACATACCGAGCAGCAAAGCAAGCGCCGCCGCAAAACATAGCGGAATATAACACGGACGCAGATTAACCAGCTTCAGTTTTCGCGACAAATTTCCGGGCTTGCCGGCAAAAAACATTGATCCGCAAAGACTTGGAATAATAATTGCGGACGGGAGCAGCACATGGAAAAGCGGCTTTATGCCGCTAAGCCGCAGTAATACAAATATTATGGGCAAAACCAAAAATACCAGCACAATAAGCGATGAACTTATTATGAAACCGATGTTGGTAATTTTATCTTTCTTATTAAAGCTGTTTTTTTGCAAAATTAACATTGCTTATTCCCTGAATTAATACTATGTTACATAATAGGCGGCAAAAGTCATCTTACAAGCGAAAAGTTTAAAATATGAAGGTTCTGTCAAGGAGGGTCTAAATGGAACAGCATGAGATTCAGGAACTGCAGGAAAAAATACGGGAAGTTTCAACATTTTTGCAACCGCTTAAAACTGAAATCGGACGTATTATTGTCGGTCAGGACTATTTGATAAACCGCCTGCTTCTGGCTATAATAGCGGACGGGCACGTCCTGCTCGAAGGGGTGCCGGGACTGGCGAAAACCCTCGCGGTAAAAACCCTGGCTCAAGCCATAGACGGCAAGTTTTCCCGGATTCAATTTACGCCGGATTTACTGCCCGCCGATGTAATCGGTACCCGCATTTACAACGCCTCTGAACATACATTCAGCACCAAACTCGGCCCGATCGTCGCCAATCTGGTACTGGCTGACGAAATAAACCGCGCCCCGGCAAAAGTTCAAAGCGCCCTGCTTGAATGTATGCAGGAAAAACAAATGACCATCGCCGGTGAAATCTTTAAAATGCCTAAACCGTTTCTGGTAATGGCTACCCAAAACCCGATTGAACAGGAAGGAACTTATCCGTTGCCGGAAGCTCAAGTTGACCGTTTTATGTTCAAATTGCGCATCGACTACCCGAGTCGCGATGAAGAACGCATAATCGTCCAACGCATGGCGCATCCCGAATTGGAGCTCCTGGCTATCGCGGTTGCCAAACTCGAAGATATTGAAACCGCCCGCAGCTGGGTTGATAAAATTTACATTGATGAAAAAATTGTCGAGTACGTTTTGGATATTACCATAGCCACCCGCCCGGCACATCATGACCAGTTGTCGTCACGCCAGTCCACGGCGCAAATTGCCAAACTGGTGGATTTAATCGAATACGGCGCTTCTCCGCGTGCCGCCATCGCCATGGTCGTGGCCGCCAAAGCAATGGCCTTCATATCCGGACGGGCTTACGTCGTGCCGCAGGATATCAAAGATATCGCGCCGGACATTCTCCGCCACAGAATCGCTGTTTCATACGAGGCGGAAGCCGAAAATCTCGACTCCGACGCCATTATCAAAATAATTCTGGATGAACTGCGCACTCCGTAAAAAGCTTAAATTTAATTACAGGATTGCTGATTATGTTGTCATCTGAATTAATTGCGCAAGTAAGAAAAATCGAAATCCGCACCCGGCGCGCGATCGATGAAATCATTGGCGGCGCTTACCACAGCGTTTTCAAAGGACGCGGAATGGAGTTCGATGAAGTCCGTGAATACACTGATGAAGACGATTTCCGCGATATAGACTGGAACGTTACCGCCCGTATGGGAAGTCCATATATCAAGAAATACGTCGAGGAACGCGAACTCAACGTCATGCTGCTTGTCGACGTTTCCGCTTCGGGGGCTTTCGGCAGCGGCGACAAATCCAAACGCCGTTACGCTATTGAAACCGCCGCGCTGCTCGCTTTCAGTGCCATACGCAATAACGACCGCGTCGGCCTGATTATGTTCAGCGATCAAATCGAACTTTATTTACCGCCGCGCTCAGGGCGCAAACACGGCTTGCGTCTGATTCGCGACCTTATGGTATTTGAACCTGAACGCAAACAAACTGATATTGATTTGGTTTTGCGCGAAACTATTAAGATATTGAATAAGAAAACGGTGGTTTTTCTACTCAGCGACTTAATCGACGAGCACGATTTCCAAAAATCTCTGCGGATAATCAACCGCCGGCACGATGTTATCGCCGTGCGAATCCTTGACCCGTTGGAACTGAAATGGCCGGCCGGCGTCAACGTCGTTCTCGAAGATTCTGAAAATGGTAAAATAACATATTTTAACGCCGGCAACCGTAATTTGGTGGCGAAATTTTCGGAAACCGCTGAAAACTGGCACGACAGAAGTAAATTAATTTGTGAAAAAGCACGGGTTGATATGATCGAAATGCGCTGTGGTGAGGACCTGGTCCGCCCCTTGATAAACTTCTTCAACAGACGCCGGAAACGGCATTGACAGAGGATACAAATGCTTGCAAAAATTATAAAAATTTCAATAATTTCAATTGCCGCAGTTATAATTGTCGTTAGCGGAACCGTTTGTGGAATTTATTACTACGGAGTCCGGCGGAACAAGGCTGTTGAAATAATCGGGAAAGTTGAATTATCTCCGGCGGACGCGAAACTGGGACAAATCGTTACTGCTACCGTGCTGCTCAAATGCCCGTGGCATCGCAAAGTGCTTGAAGCGGCCGCGCAGCCCGGCAAAGGCGCCAGTCTTTTGAACGCGCCGGAAATCAGCCGCCGGAGCATCAGGTGGGGATACAATATCTGGAAGGTAAGCGTCGAATTCAAAGCCTACCGCACCGGCATAATTCCCGCCGGGAAACTGGATGTCAGCTACAATCGATACAACGACAAAACTACTGATTTAAGCAAGGTGTTTAAAATTCCGCCCTTTAAATGCGCGCCTCTGGCACTTGACAAAAAACAAAACATTATTCTTGCCGGAGTGATTACGCCGGCCGGTAAAATCAGCAGCAAAGGAATGTATATCATCCTCGGCGTCGTCGCGCTGGTAATAATTGCCGCTATTATTCTGTTCATTATCCGGCGCGGCAAAAAAACGCAAATCATTATTTTACCATCGTGGACTATCGCGCTGCACGATTTGCACGCTCTGCGCAACAATATAAAATCCGGCAGCATCACCCTTAATACCGGTTTTATTTCACTGACTGATATTGTCCGGTCTTATCTGGAAAAACGTTTTAAGCTGCCCGTGTCGAAACAGACAACGCAGGAGTTTCTCCAGGAAATAAACCAGGACGGCGGGCCGCTTCCCAAAGTTCAAGGGCCGTTTTTAAAAGAATTCATGCAGGCGGCCGACCTGGTCAAATTCGCGAAACTGCCGCCGGATGAAAATACTTTGAACCAGGCTCTCGGCAAAGCTGAAACCCTGGTCAATGAAACCCGGCCGGCAGATATTGAAACAAACAATTCAGAGGGAGGAGGTACTGAATGACTTTTGCTTATCCGTGGCTCTTGTTTTTGTATATCCCGCTGAGCTTGATAATCTGGTATTTGTGGAGCAAAAAAGCGATGCCCGCTTTAAAAATCTCCAGCACCAAACCTTTTATTGAAGCCAATAAACAGAACAATAAACGCGCCGCGCGGCTGCCTTTGCTTTTTTATATCACGGCCGCCGCGATTCTTGTACTTGCCCTCGCCCGGCCGCGCGTCGGCAGTGAAAAAATAATTTTCCGCGCCAAAGGAATAGACATTATTTTAGCGATAGACCTTTCCGGCAGTATGCGGGCGCTGGACATCCCCCGCAACATCAGAACGGAAAAACAATTGACCGCGGAGCTCAAGAGCGGAAAAATCAAGAATCGCCTTGAGGTTGCCAAGGAAGAAATTAAAAAATTCATCCAAAAGCGTCCCAATGACCGTATTGGTTTAATTGGTTTTGCGCAGCTGCCCTATAACATTTGTCCGCCGACGCTGGATCATGGCTGGTTGATCGACAACCTCGCACGCCTGAAGCCGGGCATAATCGGCCAAAACACCGGCATTGCCGGGCCTATCGCCAGCGGCGTGCATCGTCTGGACAAATCAGACTCCAAACGCCGTGTACTGGTTTTGTTCACGGACGGCGCCAACACCGTCGACACGCGCATCACGCCGCGGCAGGCCGCAAAACTGGGAAAAGCCTGTGATGTGGTCATTTACACGGTCGGCATCGGCAGCAATAACGCTTTAGTCGAGAATAATACCATGTTCGGCCGCGGCTATGCTCCTGCCGGTGGAACTTTTGACGAAGCACTACTCAAAGACATCGCGAAAATTTCCGACGGCAAATATTACCATGCTTACGACGCCGAAGGGCTCGCGGCAGCAATGAACGATATTAATAAGATTGAAAAAACGACTGTTGAACAGCCAAAATACATCGACTACAAAGAATTCGCTCCAACCTTAGCGGCTTTTGTCCTGGTTCTTCTCTTACTGGGATTTTTCATCGAGAACACGGTGTTTTTAGGTATACCATAGACCGGCGTATCCCGGGAACACGGATGAACACGGACGGCATATTAATGTATCTCTGTTTTTTGTAAAAAAAGACCCGGCTCGCGGTATGTTGCTGGCCGGGTTTTTGTCTACGAATTAAATTAGTTTTATTTAACGCGCGTAGTATTCGATCACGCTCATGATTGAGACGTTTACTGGAATTTCTTCAATTTCAGGAATACGGGTTAAAGTAACTTTTAACGCGTCAATATCCACTTCCAGGTATCCTGGAACTGTAGCGTTGCTGTTTTTCGCGATTTCGACAATTGCCGGGCTTTTTTCAGCGTTAATGGAAATAACCTGGCCTTCTTTTATCTTATAAGAAGAACGGTCTATCGTTTTGCCGTCAACAAGAATATGCCCATGATTCACAAACTGTTTCGCCGCGAAAATACTTGGAGCGAAACCGCTGCGGAATAAGACCGCGTCCAAACGCTGCTCTAAAGTCCTGAACAATTTCTCGTGAGCCTGGCCTTCTCCTTTTTTGGCTTTGGTGTAAGCGATGCGCAGTTGTTTTTCGGAAATAGCGTAATGTTTACGCAGTTTTTGTTTCTCCAACAACAAAGTTCCGTAAGTTGAGAGTTTACCTCTGCGGCCGGTTTTACCATGTTGTCCTGCCGGATACGGACGTTTCACGCTTGGACATTTGGGGCTGTCCCAAATACATTGTCCAATCCTGCGGCACAATTTGTGCTTTGCTTGACTTGCAGTAGCCATACTATCCCTTCCCTTATGGTTATAAGTTATCATTTTTTACAGCGGAATCAGGTGTCAAGCATTAATTTAATTAATGGGGCCTGAAAACTACTGAAATACAAAAAGTCATGTAAATTAGCTTGTAAACTGGCAATCGTCAAGAACTTAATGTAAGTTTTTACAGATTTTTTAAGAAAACCACCTGTTTTGCAGAGGATTTGCCATGATATACCGGATTTTTTTACTTTTCGTAACGTTTTCAGTATTGATACCCGCGTCAAACGCGCGGGTTTACAATGGCCTGGAAGTATTTTTGTACAAATACAGCAGTATTGTCAAAGGAAAAAGAGTCGGTTTAATCACCAATCCCACCGGTGTGGACGCGCATTTGCGTTCGGCCGCCGATTTGCTCAAAGCTCACCCCGGAA
Source organism: uncultured Victivallaceae bacterium (assembly GCA_964515915.1). GTDB lineage: Bacteria > Verrucomicrobiota > Lentisphaeria > Victivallales > Victivallaceae > JAHOYW01. Next base: position 6,979 of record CAZEXM010000017.1, on the reverse strand, counting down.
TAAATTTAGTCGCCTTATTCGCGCCGGAACACGGTATTCGCGGAAATGTCGCCGCCGGAAAAAATTTCAAAGCAACTTATGACCGGAAAACCGGCCTGCCGGTATACTCGCTTTACGGCGGCAAAGACCATCGTCCGCCAGCCGGCTCCCTGGACAAAGTTGACGTATTAATTTACAGTATTCAGGACATCGGCTGTCGTTCCTACACTTATATCTGGCATTTAGCCGAATGTATGAGCGCGGCGGCGGCGGCCGGCAAAAGTATGATTGTCCTAGACGTTCCCAATCCGCTCGGGGCGGTTCAAATAGACGGGCCGGTCACCGAAAACAAATATCGTTCATTCATTGCCCTGTACCCCATTCCCTACGTCTACGGCCTGACCGTGGGCGAACTGGCACTTTATTTCAAGCGGGTCATCGGCATTAAATGCCGACTCACCGTCGTCCCCATGGCCAACTACCGCCGCGGCATGAGCTGGGCGCAAACGGAGCTGCCCTGGGTACCCACCTCCCCGCAAATTCCATCGCCGGAAGCCGCGTGTGCTTATTCTGTTACCGGCGCGCTCGGGACTTTAGGTGTCGTCGGGATCGGCATCGGTTATACCCTGCCGTTTCAAGTTGTCGCCGCTCCCTGGATCAACGCCGGACACATGGCGCGCAGCCTGAACCGCCTGGGGCTTGCGGGAATCCGCTTTCGTGAAATACATTTCACTCCGACTTTCGGCTTATTCAAAAGACAAAATACTAATGGCGTGCAGCTGTATATAACTGACGTATCCAAATTCAAACCGACGACCTGCACCGTCGCGATACTGCATTACCTTCAAAAGAATTATTCGCAATTCAAATGGCGCAGCGACCGCATAAAAGGCTTTGACAAAGCAATGGGCAGCGCCAAAGTCCGCCGGCTCCTGCAAAAAGGCTACAGTCTTAAAAGTATAGTTAGAACCTGGCAGCGACCGCTCAAAAATTACGCCGCGAAAGTCAAAAATAACCAGATTAAAATCTATAAATAAAAATGCCGGTCCGGCAATTATGCCTACGCCATATTTAATTCTTTGATTGCATCACTTACAAGTTCGTCCATCAGCTCTTTTACTGACACGATTTCTTTCACCCGGACAACATTGGTGCCGGCAAAAACAATCGCGTTTTCAAAATCGCCGGTCGTCGCGTTGCACATTGCTTTTGCTATGCAGTATTGAGTATTTTTGATATCACAAGTCTTGAGACACCGGTAGCCGCACTTGAACGGTATTTTTTCACCGCCGCTTATTCTATTAATAAACTCCGTCTTTACAGCCCTTCCCGGCATGCCTACGGGACTCTTAATTATAGTGAGATCCTCTTCCCTGGCCGCAATGTATAATTCTTTGAATTTATCTGAGACGGAACATTCCGCAGTGGCAACAAATCGAGTTCCCATTTGAACTCCTTTTGCGCCCAATTTAAGGAATTTTGCGATATCCTTTCCGTCAAAGATTCCTCCAGCGGCTATTACCGGAACATCCGCGCCGTCTTCGCACTTGTACTTCTCAACTACCGCTAAAACATCCACAATCAGCTTTTCCAGACTGTCCGCTTTACCCTCAATCAAAGCTTCAGGTTTAAAACCCAAATGCCCGCCCGCCATCGGGCCTTCCACGATAAGTGCATCCGGTAAACGATTATAACGCCTGCTCCAGGTTCTCAATATGATTTCCGCACTTCTCCCTGACGAGACAATGGGAATAAGTTTTACCGGGTTTTTCCCGATAAATTCCGGCAAGCTTAACGGCAAGCCCGCGCCGGAGATGATATAATCCACCTGTTCTTTTACGGCAATGCGCACCATTTCTTCATAGTTGCTCAGGGCCACCATTATATTTATGCCCACAAGCCCTTGAGTTATTTTCTTCGCCCGGCGTATTTCTTTACGAAGCGCTTCATTTGAAATCCCGGCGTAAGTCCGGTTTGTTTCATCTACTCCATAAGCGAGCCCCACACTGGCGATAGTTCCCGCTCCGCCGTAATCAGCAACCGCGCCCGCTAGAGATGCGGTTGACACCTTGACCCCCATTCCACCCTGAATAATCGGAACCTCTATCACTAAATCGCCTATTACAAGCGGGGGTAATTTATCAATCATGATTTTCTTTCCGCATTAAGTCCTGTTATATATTTTCATTATCATCGGAACAGTCGCAAGCAATCGCTTAAGGGTTACATTTCGATTAAGAAAAAGACAGCCGTATAGGATATAGCATATTATACGGAACACAAGTTTTTTTTGCTGTTTTCCACTAGAAAGTTAAAAAATAAAAAAATTCTTTAAAATTGAATATCCTCGATAAATACTTTTACTTCTGCCGCTGTCAACTCAGAAGTACCTCATATACAGGTAAATGGAAGATATTGTCAAGCTCACAATCATCATGGGAAGCCCGTAGCGGCTAAACTGCCAGAAAGTGATTTTATATTTGTTCCGGTGGGCAATCTGAACAATTACAACATTGGCGGACGCCCCGATAAGAGTACCGTTTCCACCCAGGCAGGCCCCAAGGGCGAGGGCCCATATCAGCGGCGCCTGAACCTGAAGCCGGACCGCCTCTTCAATTCCCTCTATTCCCATCTGTTTTGCGAATACGGGAATAATGGAATCGACCAGGGGAATCATGGCGATAACCAGGGGAATGTTGTCGACAATAGCGGAAAGGCAGGCACTGAACCATAAAATCACAATGACCGTAAACAGCAGGTTTCCGCTGGTGAGGGTGAGAATGCCGTTGCCGAGAAGTTCAAATACTCCATTTTCCTCAAGCGCGCCGATCAGCATAAACAAGCCCACGAAAAATAAAATGGTGGACCATTCGACTTTTTCCAGCACATGATGAATATCCATCCTGCATACTACCGCCATAAGCAGTCCGCCGCACAGGGCGATAACACCCGCCTCGACACCGATAGAATGACTAAAAAAGAAACCAAGCAGAACCAGTCCGAAAACGATCAGCGCACGCTTCAGCCGGACCGGCTCGATAATAGCTTTCGAAGGATTCGTCTTGCCGATCCGCTCAATTGCGCGCGGCGAGCTTTTCAGATGCTTTTTCAAGCTTAAACAAACGATAAGCAATGATACTGCCATGATGATTAAAACCACCGGCCCGAGGTTGAGCAGAAAAGCATTGAAGGTAACTCCGCAGCGGGAACCGATAATAATGTTCGGGGGGTCCCCGACCAGCGTGGAGGTGCCGCCGATATTGGAAAAAATTGCTTCCATAATCAACAGCGGAACCGCGGATATCTCCAATATCTGCGCGATCAGAATAGTAATCGGTGCAATCAAAATAACGGTGGTAACATTATCAAGAAATGCGGACAGAACGGCGGTAACGACTATAAAAGAAATAAATATCACCATCGTATTGCCTTTCGCCCGGCGGGCTATTTTGACCGCGATCCACTCGAAGACACCGGTAGTGGCGAGTATATTGACAATCATCATCATCCCCACCAGCAGTCCGATGACGTTTAAGTCTATTTTATCGAGCAATTCCTCAAAGGGGGCGACATGACAAAAAACCACGGCAAGAGCGCCAAGCAGCGCGGCAATGGTTTTATCAATTTTCTCTGTCGCGATGAAAAAATAGGTGATCAGGAATATGACAATGACAATAAACATAGGGTTCGGCATTTGTGCTCCTTGATTAAATATTAATGATGCGTTCAAGCACCAGCGGTTGATCTACCACACCCTCAAGAACGCCGTCTTTGACAATATATATTTTAGGATATTTCCGTATTATCAGCGCGAATACCATTTCCATTATAGTTGCGTCCGGCGGCAGTGCGCAGAAGTCGTTATTCATCAGGTCGGCGACTTTTGAGTGCGCTTCCTCGTAGAAATATTTTTCAAAGGGATCAAAATCACTTATAAACGAAACGCTTTTTAACTGAGTAAAAAAGTCAGGTATGCCCAGCAGGAAAAGCTGGGTTGTGGATATTTCCCCGACAATACGCTTGCCTTCCAGCACCGGCGCCGCGGTCATCTGGCAGTCAGCCATATGCCTGGTCGCTTCCCGCAAGGGCATATCCGGCCGGAGCGTCAGCAAAGGCTGACGCATAATGTCCACTGCCGTAATTGAAATGTCAAGCTCAATTTCCAGCCTGCTGATGAGCTTTGCCACCTCTTCTCCGGCCTTGAGCTTTTTGACCTGGCCCAAAAAGTCGCCGCGTGAGAACATTCTGGCAATCTGCGACATGACCTTCAAAGCCAGCGTCGGCTTTTTCTCCGGAACGATAACCATACACGCCACATCAACAAACTGTTTGTCAAAGGAGTTGTAATCCACCGCTTTTTCCAGCACGGCCAGGCAAATACCAATGCTGTTGATATTGTCGAATCTGGCGTGCGGAAAAGCGAAGCCGCCACCGATACCTGTTGACGACTGTTCTTCACGCTTTGCAATAGCGTCTCTGATCGTCTTACTGTCCAGTCCCGCATCAGTAGCCGCCTTGCACCCGGCGATGCAGTCACTCATTACATCCAGCAGGGAATCTTTGCTGCTGACGCGGGTATTAAGTAAAATAGACTCAGGGGTCAGGTATTTTTCCAGTTTCATCTTCACTCCGTTTTTTTTATTTATCGCAGGCCATTGAAAACGCAATAATCTCACTGGCGTCCAACTGGCCTATTATTCTGTTGTTGTCATCGACAACCGGAAGTTCAAGAAGATTTTCCCTGATGAGTATCGCGGCGGCTTTATTCAGCGGGGTTGACTCCGTTACCCGCAGGGCCGGTTTAGTCATCAGTTCTCCGGCAGTACCGGCGTTGAACGCGGGCAGGCTGTCCAATCCGCCGTCTATCCCGCCGGCAAGGGAGGTTACCGGGAAAAGATTTCTCAGGACATTATTGATTCTGATTACCCCGAGGAGAGTGTCGGCGGCATCCACGACATAAATATTTCTGCAGCGTTTCCCGGAAATTCCCGCTTTCAATATGGAACCGATGGAATCATTCGCTTTGATTGTTACGGGTAACTGCGTATGAATGTATCTGACATCCGATACAAAACACCCGGAGAGTTGTTGTTCTTTCAACATAATAATATTGTTCTCTTTTTTAATTTTTATCAGAATATATGGAGGCGAACAACTGTTGTGATGACAAAACTCTTCCGCTTTTTCTGATTTTCCGGTTTTCATACAGCTCCGTTGCTTCAATTTCCGCAATGTCGTTGAACAAGCAATCATTAAGTATATTAAGCCGGCCGGCAAAATTGTTCAAATCCAGCGAAGACGCCGGTGGCTCCGTCCCGGCTGCAACAAGCCCCTGAGTGCCGAATACCTCCAGGTTAAGAAAACAGGCGATGAACAATATGGAAATAATTCTCTGCAATCTCATATCAAACTATCAGCTTTTCTAAATGAATTCACGCATTATAATAACTATACGGTATGCTTGTGAATTTAATATGAAAGTCGAATTTGTCAAGGATTATCGGCAAATAACTTTAAATTCAATCCCCCCGGCAGTCTGCCGCCCACCGCCGGAAGTCTAAAAACAAAAACAGCAAATCTGGAAATAACAGTGAAAGTGATTTGCTTTCCCGTCTGAAAGCATTTATTTTAGCAGCATGGAAGTTTCGTGCAAAAATAGAAACCAAAGGATATTTTTATGAGTATATTTGAATATATTATTTTAGCTGTAATTGCAGCTCTCACTTTATTTTACCTCATCCGTATAATAGTAAAAATCGCGAAAGGCGAAAGTCCTTGTTTTTGCTGCAAAAGCAGCGGCGATGACGAGAAAAGTTCTTCATGTTGCGCTTCGGGTAATGATAAATCATCGGGTTCCAGCTGCGGAAGTGAGACTGAAAAAGATTGATTGACGCCGTATTTTCACGATGCTTTGCCCGGGGCCGTATTGTTTTAGCCCTGTCATGCTTTCTGCTTGGTTCCGCCTGCCGGGTGATTGCCGCAAAAAATACTGAGCGACAGGCAAAAAACCTCACCGCGATACTCATCCACGAAGGTATTGAACGAAGCTATTTCATTCATCTGCCGCCGGGTTTCAGCAAGGATTCGCCGGCCCCGCTGGTGCTGGCCCTGCACGGCGGCGGCGGAAGCGGACGGAGATTCGACCGGACTGCCACGCAGGGGACGCTCACGGCCGCGGCGGACAAGCGCGGCATGGTTCTGGTTTTCCCCGCGGGCATCAACAGACACTGGTGCGACGGCCGCCCGGAGATATTCAAAGCGAAAAAGACTTATGACGACGTCGGGTTCATTTCCGCGGTCATCGACTCCATGGTAAAAAACTACGGCATAGATTCCCGGCGCGTTTACGCCACGGGAATCTCAAACGGCGGTTTCATGTCGGTGCGCCTGGCCATGGATCTGTCTGAAAAAATCGCGGCCGTAGCGCCTGTAGCCGCCCAGATTTCAAAGGCAATCAGGGACAAGAGGCCGGAACTGCCGATTTCCATCATGATTATCAACGGCACGAAGGATCCGCTCGTTCCTTTTGACGGCGGCCATATCCGCCTGTTCCGGTTCGGCCGCAGTCGCGGCGAAATCCTTTCGACCGCCGCGACTGTTGAGTTTTTCCGCCGGCACAACGGCTGCGGCAAAACGGCGGAAAAGACCAGGCTCCGGGACAACGACCCGGAAGACGGGACGACTGTGGAAGTCGAAAAATATACCGGAGGCCAGGAGGGAACGGAGGTGATACTGGTAAAAATCATCGGCGGCGGACATGCCTGGCCGGGCGGCAGGCAATATCTCAAACCGCGGTTCATAGGCGCGGTCTGCCGGGACATCAACGCCAGCGAGATGATCCTCGATTTTTTTCTGCGTCATTCCCGGAAAAATTTGCCGCACGGTAAACGAGGTGAGGAAGTTCAAAAATAGATTGGATATTCTCGCGCCCGGATAAAATGCGGATAGTAATCGGTCAGTCGCCTTGCAGGTCAAAAAATGTAATCAGCCTTTTTTCTGA
>CAZEXM010000016.1:0-26986 GCA_964515915.1 uncultured Victivallaceae bacterium | reverse complement strand
TAACTCGTCTAGCAGATATAGAAATCCCGCAACTCAAAAAAGCAGCTTAAAAAATGGAGCCACGAAAATGACATTTGAACAAAAAAATAAAGCATACACACTATCGCGTTATCTCATTGATGGCGTCATTTCCTGTTGCCCGGAAGGTTTTCTCCTTAATCCACATACATTTTGTGTTTTAGACAACAGCGTGTTTTCTGTTTTGCTTAAAAATCCCATAGGATGCTTTCATTTTCCTGTTAATCCGAAAGAGGTCTTTTCGTGGATAACCGAAAATTCCGACATCATCTTATCAGGGGAATACCTCTTAAAAGGATGGAAGAAAGAAGATTGCTATTTTCTTGCTCCGGTACTTATAAAACAGAGTTGCGAAATACAGTTGCCCATTTTAAAAGATTTATTTCGGGAGGCGGTATGATGGATATTCTTCGTTATGTATCGGAAAGTCTTTGGGAATGGATGGTGGAATTGCCGATTGAGTTTACTGGTTTGTTTTTCCGGATGGCTTTGATTCTGGTTCTTTTTCTTTTCTGTGGTGTGGGAGTAAAAAATATTTATCAGAAAGGATTCAGGCATACCTTGCCGCTGCAAATCGCTTCGGTTCTTTTGGCGGTTATTATTGGACTCACTGTCCGGCTGGAATTTATTGAAGAGATGGCGGATAATGCTCGAAATATTTTGCTGACGATTGCTTTTTGTTGCTCGGCTGTTCTTCCCATTGTATCGGTCAGGTTTATTATTCGACAGAAAGGTATTCAGAATATTGCTTGGAAAGTGATTTATGGAATAGAATCATTTCTGTTATTTATTCAAATAATCGTATGTTTAGCGGGGTAAATCATGAAAAAACTTTTTCAAAAAATAAAGAATTTGTTTTCGGATAAAGCTGATACCTGGGAAAATCAATCTCCTAATTTACCGGCTCAATTAATTCAACACTATCATCATCAGGCAGAGCCAGTGAATAATCAATCTTCGCAACCGCATGGTTTTTCTCCATTCCAATGGCGTGAACAGATGGTAGACAACGAGTTCACGGCGCAAAGTTGTACCCGTGAACATCAATCAGTAAATGTATTCGGTCCTTCTGCTGGAGGAAACATTCCATGTTCACACAACAATGAATTATTTACCGAGGATGGTTTGGTGAGCGATAAAACTGAAGCCTTGCTGACTACCGCCGATGGTCGTTTGATTAAGCCCGACGAGCTTCACGGCGGCGGAAAATGTTTAAATTGCATGGCATTAACTGATAAGATTTTTTTCTGTGCTGTTTGCAAAATGCCCTTATGTTTTCGTTGCGTGAAAAAATATAGAAATGCGGACGTTTGTCACAGGCATTTGGTTGAACTCAACTTTAAAGAAGATACCTGGAGTGTTGAAAATGAATAACGAACGAAAAGACTTAAGCTATGGCATGTGGGCTTTTAATTATATTTACGCTATTGCCAGAAGCGCGGGAATGGAAAATGACAAACGAGTTATGTATGCCTTGGAATATATCACTTTGAAATCACGTGACCAGCAGGCAGTAAAAAAAATGCTAAGCCGAACGGTAAGGTTGATTCAAAAGTCCCCGGGATATATTGTGGCACAGTTAACCACCAACCCGTTTAAATCATGTCCACCACCAGGATTAATTGATGGTGAAATAAAAATCGGTTATGTATATGATAATATCCGCAAAAGACGTTACCCTTTCGGAATCAGCCGTTATGAATTGAATCAGCATCTGCTGGAATGCGGTCGCTCAGGCGCGGGAAAAACTACGGTTCTTTTTATTATTTTGTCCAATTTAATTCGCTTAAATATTCCGTTCTGGATATTTGATTTTAAGCGCGATTACAGGAGCATGATTCGTCACAGCGACTCATTTTATGTATTTAATAGGAACAATTTCAGGTTTAATCCGCTAACACCGCCAAAAGGTACGGAAGCGGTTCAGTGGGCGTCAATTTTTGTTGATATATTTTTCCAAAACTTTTATCAGGGAACAGCTTCATCAGCAAAGAATATCTTTCTGGACGTTTTATTAAAACTCTATGAACGAAAAAATCATATTACGTTTAACGACGTCTGCAATGAATTCAACAGGATGCTGTATGACAAAAATTGTTCGAATAACATCAAGGAAAGCATAAGAACTATTATGGTTCGACTCAAACCGTTTAATCTAATCCTCGGGGACGCGATTAACGGTCCAGGATTTGATATGGAAGATTTATTGACTAAGCAAGTCGTATTAGAACTTGATGGTTTGACTATTGAGTATCAAACTTTTCTCGCCACACTGATTTTTCACTGGATATTTACATACCGCCTCAATCTGGCTCAAAGAGCAATCCTTCAACATCTGTTATTGTTTGACGAAGCCAAGCGGCTCTTTTCGCTGGGAATACCGCTGGTCGGACAACTTGTTTCACAGGCAAGAGAATTCGGACAAGGGTTAATCCTTGCTGACCAGATGCCGTCGTGCCTTGATTATGCCACCCATGCCAATGTGTATACGACTATTACCCTTAATCTTGCCGCAACAAGGGATATTAATGCTATTTCCTGCGCAATGGGGTTGAATACAGAGCAAAAGCAAGCCTTGAACAGCCTGCCTTTAAAAACTGCCATTGTGAAACTCGCTGGGCGATACACTAAACCATTTCAAATACACATCCCAAATTTAGTTGTTGACAAAAATATCGATGATTCTGAATTGGCAATTTATATGAAACCAAAACTTGATGCTTTAACTCCGGCAAATCCAGCACAGGCAAAAACACAAAGTAATTCTGAACCGGAACAGGCAAAAAAAACTCCTGTCCAAGAAACATCCACAGAAATTTCAGAAAATGGACACAACTTACTTTGGGACATAAAAAACCATCCTTATATACCATCTGTCAAAAGGACAGAACAGCTTGGATTCACAACTTACATGACAGGAAAAGTATGTCGTGAGCTTCTGGAAAAATCCCTAATAAAAGAAGTCAAAGTAAAACCGATATCTTCAGGAAGAGGACGCCCCCTTGCTCTCTATGAGCTGACACCTGAAGGGAAAAATATCACAGGACCTCAAAACCTTGGGAAAGGCAAAGGGGGGCTTGAGCATTGTTACTATCAGCACCAGTTACAAGCTGTTCTTTCACGATACGGCTGGCAGAGCGTAATTGAGGAATACAGAAACGGCAAAGCCTGTGATATTGGGCTAACCGGGAAACGAAAAGTCGCAATAGAAATCGCGGCAAGCAGACCATCCAAGGAATTGAGTAATATAGAAAAAGACATAACTGCCGGATGGAACGAAATATGGATACTCTCCACGACAGAAAAAATCATGAAACATATCAAATCAGACTGGGCTTCACAGAAGAATCTTTATCCCCACATCAAAGTAAAATTTTGTCTTATATCGGACTTCGAAATTAATTCTAATGGTGAATTAATTAATTCTAACGCCTCAAAAGGAGGTGATGAGTAAAATTGAGGCTAAAAATGATTTAATTCTAATTTCTGGAATTAATTCTAATGTTTTTTCTCTTTCATAAGGCTTAGAATTAATTCCCTTTAATAGAACATCAAATCCCAATCTTTGGGAATAACCAGAACCATGCCAAGGAGGTGATGAATAAAAATCATGGTTCATAACATAAAATTAAAAACAATTGAAAACAAAAAAAAGGAAAAAAGAATTATGAAAAAGGTAGCAATTGTAGATGCCGCCAGCGGCAAAATTCACGACGTAGAAATCCCCCCAGGTTCAACTGCACAGGATGTACTGAATACAGTAGGGGCTTCAGAAGACTATGTCCTTAGTTCAGGAAAAGGCGTTGAGCCTTTCAGGAATGATGAGGAGATAGCTAGTCAGGTCGCAGATAACTCAAAACTTTTCTTATCCCTGCCAATAGAGGTCGGACTTTAACCCCTAAGGGAGTGGGCTTAAACCCCCACTCCTGCTTAAAAAAAGAAGGTGTCCATGAATAAACAATTTTATCTATACAGAGACAGTATCACAAATAAAATATTCGCACGGACTTTTGCTCGCATAAAAACCCCAATCGTAGTTAAAAGAGCTCAAGAGCCTTATTGGCAACAGCGTGGCTGGAAACAATATGGCAGTAAAAAATCAGGTAGTAAGTATTATGGCTTTTACAAAGTAGGATTAAAAGAATTTGAAGGAAAAGCCGAAGTTAGTCCGTTTGGACGAACTAAGCTATATATCAAAGAAATACCTAAAGAGTTAGAACACCATGAGCATTACCCTTGTTTTATGAAAGAAAGCAATGGCTGGTATTTCATCCATAACAACGATAACGGAAATTTTGATTTATCCTCAGGAATACTCCAAGTTGAACAAATTTTAACAGAGGCATTTAACTCATGAAAAACATATCACCTACAATTTCGGAAATGGATAAACTTGATGAACTCAAAAGCACTATTAAGCGTAAAAGAAATTCAGCAAGTAAAACTATGCTTAAAGCATTAGACCAAAATAAATACAAAATGGCTTATGAGTATTTTAAACTCTCTGTCAAGTACAATCAACTGTATGAACTAAGTAATAATAGCATTATCAACACCAAAAAACAGAATCATCCTGTTTTCATGCTGGACTACTGGTTTTTGCAAGATTTAATCAAATGCCTCACGCCTGGTCCTGACGAGGTCGCTGTTTTTGTGGTTGGAAACGATTTTGACAACATAAGAATGCCTTATCGGATATGTGATGTTGAACTTGAAAAACAGTCTGTCGTATATGCCAGAGCAACCGCCAAATCATGCTCAGACGTATTAATTGACCTCTTTGAGAAAGGTTACAAAATTCAGCTTGTGGCTCATTCCCACCCAGGAAGGGGACCAGAAGCTACTCGTCCCTCAAGTATAGACATCAATTATCTAGCCAAAATTCAAGACGCTGGTTCTGATGCAGTCGGGCTTATTGTTACCCGTGATGGTTATGTTCGTTTCTTTACAGTTCGGACTGAATATGAAATTTCAATAAAAGGTAAAGGAGTTCAATATGTTGAAGAAAATGTTTTCAAAATCCCGCTTGTATAAGCGAATCAAAACAAAAAAAATCGAATCCAAAGATAAAGAAATTCATCCTGTTGATGATCGCCAGAAGCGATTGCCTGAATTCAGTCAGGAAGCGATTGAAAATACAAGAATCCTTCAAGCAGGTGGCGGCGGATTAGGAGCTGAAACAGGAGAAGGTTTGACTCGTAAAGGAATTGGCGAACTCATAGTTTATGATGATGACAGAGTAGAAATGTCTAACTTGAACCGTCAGCACTTCTTTGAACACGACATTGGGAAAAACAAAGCTGTGCAACTTGTAAAAAATCTTTCTAAACACGCAACCTGTGGAACTATTTTTACTGGTTACGGCTATCAATTTCAGGATGGCATAATTCTTAACCACAATTTAAATGCGGACATTGTAATTTGTGGAGTTGACAATAATGAATGCAGAGTTGCGGTGTCTGAATATTACCGAAAACGCAACATTCCTGTTATATTTTTAGCCGTAGATTATAAGGCTGAGGCAGGTTATGTATTTATTCAAGAGCCTGGCGGTCCATGTTTTGGCTGTGCTTTCCCGCACTGCCTTGAAAAAAAGAAAGCCCCCTGTTTCTCACCCGCAGTCAAAGACATCCTCAAGGTTGTCGCTGGAATAGCCCTTTATGCTGTGGACACTTTAATTATGGAACGCAAACGCAACTGGAATTACCGTGATATTCACCTGGCGGGATTCGCTCCAAGTCAAGAATTAACTATCACCAAAAACGAAGAATGCCCTTTATGTAGTAAATCGATTTCAAATAAAAAACAAACCCAATAATTAAGGAGAACAAAATGCAAAATCCAACACTCAGAAGGAGAACTGTAAAACTGATTACCAGAATCATAAAACCACTTGTTGATGAAGGCTTGATATTTGTATCAGAGGAACAGACGATTATCGCCAATCTCAAACATCTGGCAAACAAGGGTGAGTTAATGCCCGTCATTCTTCCGAAACTGATTAATCAGAAAGAAGCTGCTGAAATGCTCGGACTAGGATACAGCAACTTCAAAAAACTGGAAAAGGAAAATGTATTTCCATTTAGCCGTCGAATGGTCGGTTCATCTGTCCGTTATCGTAATACTGACATAATTGAATATATCATGGCAGATAATTCAAGTCCGTAACGTTTTTTCAATTTCCAGTATGACTTCATTTTTATTGTTTAGATTGTCAATTATCTTTAGAGTCTGTTCAATACGCTCCTGGTCGGAAATACTGTTGCCGTTACCGAATAAAGATTGAATAGCTTTTTCCTGAGCCTCTTCGCCGATATGTGTGTAATGCTTGTCAACGATTTCAGAGTTGGTACCGAGAATTGAAAGAACTACCGCCTTTGGAACGCCAGCCTCCGCGCAATGCGAAGCAAAACTGTGCCGTAATGAATGAAAGCCATATACAGTCACTTTTTTCTTACGCCCCGGAACCGTAACTGATGGTTCTAGACCTATCCATTTTATCACCCGTAGAACATCAATATTAACGAGATTGGCACCGATATTCTTGCCATCTTTATCAAGACCGTTGTAACGTTCAGCAACGTTCGGACAAACATAATGATCAACTTTCCATTCTTGAGCTTCTTTCAAGACCTCGAACAATTGCGGAGCCATCGGAATAGTTACTTCCTTGCCGGTTTTGAACTGCTTCACCCAAATCCTCTTTTTATTCAAATCTACTTTTTCCCATCGCAATAAAACACAGTCTTTTAATCTTTGTCCGGTAAACATTCCCAAATGATAAACAACCCTGATTTCCATCTTATTTTTGACTATATAGGTGTCGGTTTCAAGTACTTCTAGTAAGTTTGCTTCTTGCTCTCTATTAAAAGATTGCCGCCTGACCATATGGTCTTGTTCTTCACGCATTTTACGACGTAAGGACTGTGCAAGGAATGGATTGGCGTTGCTTTGGTATTCTTTTAAAGTTTCAAATATTCTTTGTAATCGTCGCATTTTGCGATTATGTGTCTCGACAGAAATGCTATTACCTCGCAAATGGTCTGCATACTTGTTTGTAATTTCTGGAGTAATATCATTTATATTACCTTGGCTGTTTCCTGAAAAAGCTACAAATTCATTAAATGTCGCACGATAAGCATTTTGTTCGCTTACAGTCGCTGGAGTTGCACGCTCAGGATGTTGAGAGTAAGCCTCCCAAGCATTAGCAAGAATCAATACTTTTCTTTTAGTGGACAAACCTCGAGCCTGCTTGACATGTGCTGAAATCACATCGGTAGTAGTAGCCTTTACTATAGGAATCATATCTTGAGCTTTTTTGATTGCCTCTTTCTGATTTTTGGTCTGTAAGCTAACTGCCTTACGCTGACCATTAATCTGATACCTGAAGTAATAACATCCATTTGCAGTTTTCTGATAAACTGTTCCGATTTCAAGTTTGACGACTTTACCTGCCATGATAATCACCTCTTATTATTAAAAAATATCTAATACGACTAATATAGACTATTTTTAAGCATTTGAAAGTCGTAAACGGTACTAAATGGCACCTTTTTGGCGGTTTTGAGGGTAAAAATGGAGGCGTGGACCGGACTCGAACCGGTGTTCACGGTTTTGCAGACCGTCGCCTAACCACTCGGCTACCACGCCTCAAATCAATGAGCCATTATTATAGCCTGATTAATTGATAATGCCAGTTCAAAATGAAAAAAAGAGAAAAAAAGTCCACGGACTGCACTAATTTTCATTAAGTTTTTTTCGTGTTGATTAGTGGATAAAAAAGATAACGAAGCCGACGTTCGGCCGGTCTATTTTCCAATTACGGAGATGTTTGAGAACGGCATGTTTTTTCCGGTTCCGTTGCTCCAATGCACGAAACCCTCACGTTTGATCGGCCCTCTGATCCTGCCGTCTGTTTTTGTAAAGTTGTTTTTTTGCGGCTTGTAGTATTCGGTAGCACAGCCGCTTAAAAATACGACGGAAATAATTATTAAAAATAGCTTTTTCATTTGAATATTGTCTCCAGTTTTTTGACTATTCCCAATGCGATTAACGTTCCTAAGCCGGCGATTATTCCGGCGACAAAAGTTATCAGGGCGGTTTTTTTGCCGGATCGCCAGGTTTCGGCGAATTCCTTCAAACTGGCGGCGGTGTCGGCATCAATACCGTGCGGACAGCTTTGCGTTTGCGTAACCTCCCAGG
Source organism: uncultured Victivallaceae bacterium (assembly GCA_964515915.1). Classification (GTDB taxonomy): domain Bacteria; phylum Verrucomicrobiota; class Lentisphaeria; order Victivallales; family Victivallaceae; genus JAHOYW01. The sequence goes on along the minus strand of CAZEXM010000016.1, from coordinate 18,766 downwards.
CTACGAGTTTGGCAATTTCTATTTTTTCCTGCCGGGTCACTTTTTCCTTTCCTTTGCCGGTACGTCGGCTTCGTTATATTTGAGAATGCCGGCCTGGCGACCAGCGCTCCCGGGTTAATCTATCCATGCGGACCAGCCGAATTCATCACAGGCTTTGTAGATAGCTCTGGACTGGAGATAACGCCGGGCTTTGATAATCGGGTTTCGCCACCAACTGTAACGCGCCGCAATTAGTTTTTTACAGTTGCGGTAAAGCCGCTTGTTGGCGGCGTGGAAGCCTTTTTTAGTCCGGTCAGATATTGAAAACGAAAAATCATGTTCCAGAAACGCCGCTTCAAAAAAACGCAAATATGAGCTTAGTTTGTCCCGGAAAAACGGCGGAAACCAATCCGGGCCGCAACCGTTGAAGATTTGTTCCAACTGATCAAGCGGGCAAAGATAAAAGCCTTCCTGCGCCTCGAATTCGTAATCGATGCAAATGTCGCGCAGCGTTTCTATTTTCATGATTTTACTCCAGTTTTAAGGATTGAGTTTTATAAGTTATGCGGGGCGTTTGGCAGGTCGCTCCAGGAGCCGCCGTTTATTTCTATTTCATGGACCGCGTTTTGCAGCAGGGTTCCGTAATAGGCTTTTTGGGTCATTGACAAAGCCGCACCTTTTTGCAAAACAGCGTCCGGGTTGTCGGTGTGGGTAATGCCTAAGTTTTCCGCAGCGTTAAGCGTGTCAATTAAAACAAAAAAAGCATTTTCAGCTTGTTTGAGTTTGAGCGGCTTTGCTGTCTGCCGGGCGGTTTCTGCGGCGGTGTTGGCTGCTGTAATCTCTTCTGCGGCCAACTCCCGGAAGCTGTTTGCCTCCAGCCATTCAGAATCCAGATTGACGTTGAACTTGTTACCGGCGTTATTCGGCGGCAGGACGATTTGATTGTTAACAATTTTTCCGATCATGATTTTATATCTCCTTATTTCCAGTTTGCCGGTATATTGGCATAGTTTGTTAAACCTGTATCATTATAAAAACACAAGGTTCCCGATGGTTCCGGGTTAAGATTCCAAAGTTCAGGAGCCGCGCCCGCAAGGCTTGTACAGCCGTAAAAACAGGTATCATAGCTTGTAACTGCGGTATTATAAGTAAATAGACCTGCTGGTATTGCACTTAGTGATGTACATGAGAAGAAACAATAAGCAAAGCTTGTAACCACTGTACAATTATTAAACAACCCTGTGGGTATTGTAGTTACGGGAGCACAGCCATAGAAACAGGAAACAAACGACGTAACCAGAGTATTGTAATCAAATAGATTTGCCGGGATTGCCGTAATGGAGGAGCATCCCTGAAAGCAGTTATTAAACAATGTAACCGCAGTATTTTTATCAAACAGCCCGGCTGGTATTGCACTTAGTGACGTACTGTTGGAGAAACAATGCGTAAATGCTGTAACCAGAGTATTATAAGCAAACAGTCCCGCTGGTATTGCAGTTAATGATGAACAATAAGAGAAACAGGAAACAAATGATGTAACCAGAGTATTATAATCAAATAGATTTGCCGGAATAGTTGTAATGGCTGTACAATTATAGAAACAAGCATAAAAAGTTGTAACCGCAGTAGTGTGATTGAACAGACCCGCTGGCATTGCTGTTAGCGATGTACACCCGGCAAAACAAAAGGAAAAACTTGTAACCGCAGTATTATTATAGAATAGTTTTGCCGGAATCGCGCTTAGCGATGTGCAGTCCCAGAAACAATTAGAATAAGTTGCAAGCTTTGGCGCGTACGGCGCGATTTTAATTAAATTAGTGCAGGCACGGAAAGCGTTGTACATTGAAGTCAGCCCGACGTCCCCCCAATTCAAAAGGGCGGTTACTTTATCTTTTGATGTTGCAACATCATTAAAATTCCACAAGGAGCAAGTGCCTTGTACAGTGATGTCATAAATACCGGCGTTTGTGTAAGTATGGGTGTTGCTGGTGTAGCTGGTGATTGTACTGTTTGAACCATCACCCCAGTTAACGAGCATATCATAAGTACCGGTAGAGATTAACGGCAGGTAAATAGTTTCGCCGGCTCCGATGTTCCAGCGGGTTTTGAATATTTTGCTCCTGACGCCGAGCGGATTAATTGAAAAAGGTATCATTTAAACCACCTCATAAGCTAAGCTGCCAAGCCAGTTTGCTCCGCCGTCGGTTGAACGGAAAACCAGTATGTATTTTTTAGCGGCATTAAACAGAGGTGTATCAATCCATGAAACCGAAGCCGGGAAAGTCAGGGCTGAAACAGTTGTCATGTCGATATGCAATTCAAATGTAACTACATCGCCGTCAAGCAGGGTCAAGCCGCTTGTGGCAAAGACAAAAGTAGTATCGGCCGCGACCGTTCTGGTATAAATGTCAATGTACGCGTCAAGCTCAACTGTGCCGGTGCTAAGCGCTGAAGATGATTTAATAATTCTTTTAACGCTTGGCCCGGTGTCGCCTTTGGCAATCATTTGTTCCCATTCCGTGGAGCTGGTATCAGGCTGGTTTCCAGTGTTGCCGCTTGCCAGGCTGCGGTAATAACTGCCGCCGTAAGTTACTCCTTCGTTGAGTGCGTAGCTTGTTCCCGCCGCGTAAGTTCCCTGTGGGCTGACACCAGTGCCGTTATCGCCATGAATGCCTTGCGGCCCTTCCAGCAGTTGAATAGCTTCCGTCCATTCGCCGCCGTTGCGTTGTTCGCGGTAATATCGATCGTCCGCAACTTGTGGCGTGTGCCAAAGAGTTGCGCCGTCGATGGAATACTCAAAAACGGGGGCGGATTTGACTAATGCCTGAACCTCCTGTGCATTTAAATATTCGGGATCAGAGCTGGTCGGGGCTCCGACTGATGAACTGGGGCGGTTTTCGGCTTTGAAACGAAAATACGCTAAAACACTTTTCGCTGTTTGCCCGCTTGGTACTCCGCTTATACAAAAGTAAAAATTTTGCAGTCCTGAACTGCTTTCCAAAACGGCGGCAAAGCGCACTGTATTGGTGTCCACCCGAAAACTTAACTGGCCGTTTGCCGGGTCAGCGGTTGTACCATCGAACCAGTCGCCCTCAATATTTACTTTATTGTCGGCATCTTCAGTTTGTTCGCTTAAGAACATGAATGAAGTCAGGGGGTCGAAATCATTATCCCCAAAAGCTGAAAGCGTTAAGGCCGAGTCAATCGGATGTTCGCTTAATTGCGCGCTGCCGTCAATCCAACTGACATCGTAAAATTGACAACACAAAACCACGGTTTCATCAAACAATAGACGAAAATAATCGTTATTACGGGCAATCGCGCCGAATTCGTCAATTTGTTTGCCGGTAGCTGCATCGATCAGTACCGGAATGCATTTAAAATCAGCCATACTTATCTCCTTGTTTTTTTAGATTTATGTGTTAAGTATTAAAATTGTCGGGAGCGCTGGTTGCCAGACCGGCATTCCCGGCTTCAAACCGCTTGCAGCCTGCCTTGTTGCATCCGTTCCCGTTCCGTTTTTTGCCGACTATTTTCGGGTTTGAACAAATCACCACTTTCGGATTGCCACAGGTTTTACAGCTCCCGAACGGCTCATTTGTGTACGTTCCGTAAACACATTTACTGCGGTCTATTCCGGCTTCCAGCTCATCGGCTTGTCGAATCAGTCTTGCTGCCTTTTCCCTTAAAATTTGCGCTTGTTTTTCTCTTATTGTCATACTGTGTCACAATACCCATAATAACAACTGCCATTATTTGGATTTAAACAATTATTATATTCAATACAATTAACATATGTTGCTGTGCCATAAAACATTGTAAAACCACACCCTTGATTATCATGAGATAAACAATTCGTTAATATAGAACCATTATTACTATAAAAACCAATAGTATTATTTGTTGCAGTACAGTCATCTAAATTCTTATTCTGAGAAAAACCATTACCGTATGGATCCAAAAAAGAATCTGCATTACAGGAACCTATATCACCACAAGCATAAAAACCGGCCCAAGCTCCGCCATAACCCCTAACATCACAAGATAATACAGTACCAATACCTGTGATACCATAGTGATTATTAGTTTTTACATTAATGTTTTCTAGCTTATTGTAAACATAAAATGAACCATGATAACCCCCTATGCCATAATTACCACCATTATTAAAGACCCATACATCTCCAACCCCTTTTAAATATGTGCATTCATTCAATCTAATACTAATAGGAGAAGCTATATACATATCACTCTCCCCGTAGCCCTGTACCTGTATTTCTTTGCGTGAGTGTGCATTAAGCAGTTTGGATGTCAGTGTAGGCGTTTGCCCAGCTTGAGCCGTCCCCGGTGCCGGTGGCGTGTTTATCAACGTAGATTATTGCGCGGCCAACAAATGATGGACAAGCGCAGGGGCAGTTGTCGGATAGTGCGACTTTGCCATTATCGCATAGAGCTAATTTTCCGTTGGATGTGTACCATAATTTAGACATTAGCAGGCTCCCATTACTAAGATGTTTAAGGGCAGATTTTCGCGGGTGAAAGTTTTCATTTTGCTGTTGGTAGTATCCCATGTAACTCGGCTGATAAGTACTTTTGTTTTGTCGGCTTCATATACTGGATATGTTTGGCTTTGTTCAATTGTGGCGGTTGCGCTGGTCGCGGGGTCTCCAACCAGGGCGGCTTCAATGTAAATAAAAGCGTCTGCGGTAATAGTCAATTCCGTTGCCGCAACATCATTTGTAAACTGGTTAATCTGGACTTTTCCGCAATTAACCGCTGTAATATCGAGTTCGTCAACAATTTTTATTTTTTGGCTGGTCGCGTCGCTGGTGTTGATAACCTTGAAATAGCCCTTGCAGAGATTATTTTCGGAACGGTTTGCCAGGCTGTTGATTCGGATACCGTAACCGGTATTTTCAAGTTGAATGTTGCGGCCGGCTATGAGGAGATTGTCTTTGATTTTTTTGTTCAGGTGCAGTACCGCGCTGGTCCATTTTTTAAAAACCGAGTTGCTCATAATTATTTATGGCCTCCGTAATTGCTGTTCCATTGTTGTCCGGTCGGCGTGTGTATATATGAACGAATTATTTTTGTCCAGCGTTTGCCTTCGTTGTCAAAGAGTTCATCGGTGTTGAAGGATTGTTTCAGCCAGGAGCCGTTGACACCGGCGACATTAGTTTCAACGCGTGGCGTTCTGCTCCAATTCAAATTCATTTGCAAGTGAGCTTTGGAGCGTCCTTTTATAAAAGTTATTTTACTGACAAAGACGCACTTTAATTTTGCGTCAATCATTTCGCAGGGGAGGGGGGATGATGCAACGAAAGGACACAATTTGCCGGCATCCCAATCCGGGATTTCTTCGTACTGTCCCTGTGAGTTTTCATACCAGCCGCATTCGCTTGCGTTGAGTATGTAGTCAACCTCTTTGCAGTTTATGTCGATTCTGTGTCGCAGGTTGGAGCGGTCATCTGTATTGAATTCCAGTGCGGACGAACCGGAACTCTGCGGTTCTTTAGCTTCCATGATTACTTCGTAGATCAAATCGGTTACGCGAACCGGCTCCACTTTTGTGATAATCGTCCCCGGCCCAGTCCAGTCTTCCGCGGATTCACCAACTCGGTTTTCAAAATCAGGCAGATTATCACTGTGAACGCGCCAGCGTCCTGTCCAGGCAACAACCCGGTTTATCCTGCCATCAGCATCATAGCCGTTGAAGCTTTCGTAACGTTTCACACTCAACAGGCGGGTTTCACTATATCTGGCTTCAAGGGAAACATAATAGGCGATTTGTCCGTGTGGACTCACCTGGATATCGGACACGTAATAAGCGTCTCCGGCCCAGCTTGAAGCATCGCTGTTGATATTATGATTGGCAATAAAATCATCATAGGAATCTATTCCGACCCGCCATTTTGCCTTGCGGACGCTGTCGTGGTTATTTGTGCGTGAAAAACTCGGCTGTCCGATCATCATTACGCTCATATCTTTGGCGTTGATTTTAACTTCCCACTCATTATTGGCGCGTTCATGAAGCTGAATGTTTTCACACAAAAAATCACTTCCCGCCCAGGCCATGACCTCGCCGATTTGCGGCAGCCAGTTGGCCAGGGAGTCAGTGTGAACGAGCCAGGCAGCGCTTTTGGAGTGTTCATCGGAACTGTTGATGTTTTCGCTGATGCCGCCGATTATTTCAGCGGTCAAATGTTTTTTGTGCCCGGTGTAGGAAACTTCATACATATAACGGGCAACAGCCTTGAAGGTGATTTCGCTGATAATATATTCAGGATCCTCGGTGTAGCTTTGCGAATCGGCGCCGGGCAAACGCCATGCGTCGCCGATACTGCCCGCCCATTGTGTAACATCATTCCGCAGATTTATCCAGTCGCTGTCTATGACGGCATTTGCGTCCGGCATGACATGCCAGGTGCTGCGGCGGGTGATTTCGCCATTGGCATTGATATTGAAATCAATATTATTGTAATGTAATATTCGCATGAAAAAGTTCCTTTGGTATTATTTACTCCTAAAATAAATGTCAACCGGAAGGCGGGAGAGGGGGGAAGAACCAGCGTTTTTTTCGTATAATTAGTGGACAATTTTTCTTTTTTTATTTGCAAATTACTTATTCGCAGGTATCTTAGTCATTCGTTTTAATATTAACGGTTCATGCGGTAAATGTTGTTATGCCTGACGGCATCGGCTGCGGGACACGCCATCAAATGAGGCAGGAATATGGATAAGGCAGTTAAAACAGAAGTAATTAAAAGTTTCGCGAAATCAGAAAAAGATACTGGTTCCTCTGAAGTTCAAATCGCTATTTTGACTAATAGAATCAATGAATTAACTGAGCACCTGCGCGCTAATAACAAAGATCAAAGCACCCGTCACGGTTTGCTTGCCATGGTCAGCCGCCGGAGAAAATTATTGAAATACATGAGCCGCAAAAATCATGCCGGTTTCCTGGAAATTACCGATAAGCTCGGTATTCGCAGAAAGTAGGCATAAGTGCTTATTTAAGCTCAAATAACAGAACCGGTCAGTTTATCTGCCTGGTTTTGTTTGCTTTCGGGGTAAAACATGCTATATTGCTGACTGTCAGACGAGGATTGACAGTTTAGTTTGTTGTCATTGACCCTTGTGGAATTCGGACGCTATCAGATTCCGGGTAATTATCCGGGGACTGATACCGCGATTCCGCAATGACCAAAATAACTGCATACTATCAAGCTTCGTAAATATATAATACGCGGAAAAACTATTCCGCAAATTGTAATTTCTTTATCATTTAATGTGGCGCAAAGAGAAATTACAAGCAAAAGCAGTCAGAATGAAATAATAATAAATTAAATTGCGTCACCCAAAAAAAGGAAAATATTATGGCGGAAGAAAAAGTAATTTTCAATATTGCCGAAGACAAAACCATGGAGCTGTCCACTGGTAAAATCGCTAAACTGGCTAACGGCTCCTGCGTTGTAAGAATGGGAGATACAATCCTGTTGGCGACAGCCTGCTCCGGTTCACCAAGACCCGGAACGGATTTCTTTCCGCTGCAAGTGGATTATCGTGAAAAATATAGCGCCGCGGGAAAATTTCCCGGCGGTTATATTAAACGTGAAGGCCGCCCGAGTACTAAAGAAATTCTGACTTGCCGCGTGACTGACCGTCCCCTGCGCCCTTTATTCCCTAAAGGCTATTTCGACGAAGTACAAGTACAAGCTTTGCTGTTGAGTACTGATGATAAAAATGACGCGGACGTTTTGTGCATGTTGGGGGCTTCTATGGCTCTGGCACTGTCTGATTTGCCTTTCGGCGGCCCTATCGGCGCCTGCCGGGTAGGTTTGGTTGACGGAAAATATATTGCCAACCCGACCAACGAGGAAAGAGAACAAAGTTCTCTGGATTTAGTTTACGCCGGCCTCGCTGACAAAGTTATCATGATCGAAGGCGAATCCGACGAATGTTCAGAAGCTGAATTACAGGCCGCGATAGCTTTCGCCAATGAAGTTGTGAAAGTACAGATTGACGCTCAATTAGAGCTCGTTGCAAAAGCTGGTAAAGCTAAAAAAGAACCTGCCCTGCATCTTGTTCCGGAAGTAATAATGACTGCTTTGTCTGAAGAATTCGGCGCGCGCCTTGACGAAGCCTGCCTTATCGCCGGTAAAAGCGACCGCATCGCGGCGCTTGTTGACATCAAGGGTGATGCGATTAAGGCATTAGCTTCTAAATGCCCTGATATGAGCGGTGAGGATTTGTCTCTGGAAATTCGTAAAGGGCTTGACGCCCTGGTGGAAAAAGCTACCAGAACCGCTATCCTCGAAAGACAATATCGTCCGGACGGCCGCGGCATTGAAGATTTGCGGGAAATTTCCGCTGAAGTCGGCGTATTGCCGGTTGTCCACGGTTCCGCTTTATTCAGCCGCGGCGAAACCCAGGCTCTGGTTATTGCCACCCTGGGTAATGATAAATGCAGTCAAATCAGTGATTTCATCACCGGCCCCGATGACAACGAAGACCGTTTCTATCTGCATTACAACTTCCCGAACTACAGTGTCGGTGAAGTCGGCAGGATTATGGGGCCGGGACGTCGCGAAATAGGCCATGGGGATTTGGCGCAACGCTCAGTCGCCAAGGTTGTGCCGAAGGATTTCCCCTACGTGGTGCGCTGCGTGTCTGAAGTTATGGGTTCCAACGGTTCCACTTCCATGGCAAGTGTTTGCGGCGCGATTCTGGCCTTGATGGATGCCGGGGTGCCGATCAAAGCTCCGGTAGCGGGTATTTCCTGCGGACTGGTAACTGACGGCAAGGGTACGGAACTGCTTTTGACAGATATTCTCGGCGCTGAAGACCACTTCGGCGATATGGACTTTAAAGTTTGCGGAACCCGTGACGGCATTACCGGATTCCAGCTTGACCTGAAGCTTCCCGGCATCTCACTTGAACTGCTTAACAAAGCTATGGAAAGAACCCTCTCGGCACGAATGATTATTCTTGACGAAATGGCTAAGTGCATCGCCGAACCGCGCAGTGAAATCAGCAAAAACGCTCCCGGTATGGCGGTTGTGCAAATCAATCCTGAAAAAATAGGCGCTCTGATCGGCCCGGGTGGAAAAAACATTCGTTCGATTACCGAGGATACCGGAGCAAGTATTGACGTTTCCGAAGACGGAACTGTCAAGGTCATGGCGGCTGACGGCGATAAACTCGAAGAAGCCAAAAAACGTGTTCTTGCTTGTACCGCTGAAGCTGAAATTGACCGGATATATGAAGGTAAAGTTATTACCATCAAAGATTTCGGCGCATTTGTTGAAATTATTCCGGGTTGCGAAGGTTTGCTGCATATTTCCGAAATGGCAAACTATCGGGTGCGCGATGTAAATGATATTTGCAAAGAAGGTGATTCGATAACGGTCAAAGTTATTGACATTGACCGTTCCGGCAAAATCCGCTTGAGCCGCAAAGCCGCCCTCGAAGGTGACGAAGCCGGGGAAGAACCGGAAGACAGCACGCCAAAATTCAACGCTGAAACCGATAAAGTTTATCGCGGCAAAGTTATCAGTGTTAAAGATTTCGGCGCATTTGTCGAAATCGGCCCGGGTTGCGAAGGTTTGCTGCATATTTCTGAATTGGCGAATTATCGTGTAAACGATGTAAGAGACATTTGTACTGAAGGTGATTTCGTAACGGTCAAAGTTCTTAATGTTGACGAGCGTTCCGGAAAAATCAGCTTGAGCCGCAAGGCAGCTCTCAAAGATATCGACTGAAAAAGGAATAATCCTTTTTTGACGGGGCAGGGCGCGTCTCTGCCTGAATATCGTTTATACGCAACTCAATTGCCAAAGCTGATTGAGTTGCGTTTTTTTTTGACCGAGATAAAGGAATGAATATGGACAACAATACTATAGTCATGGCCAGTGACAATAATTACGTCTGGGGAGTCTGGCTGCTTATCGCGTCGATGCGGATGAATTCGATGCCGGAGCCGGTCTTGATTCTCGCGGAAAATTATTCGGCTGACGATATTGAATGCCTTGAACAGTTCGGCGATGTCAAAATAGTTCAGCGTGATGAGTCATTCAAGCGTAATCTTACTTTCAGCAAACCGGAGGCAATGCTTTTAGCGGATACCGAATATATTACCTGGGTTGATTGTGACGCGCTTTTCAGCGGCAACTGCAGTAAATATTTGTCCCCTGATCCTGAACATATACATATTCGCCAGCGGGCTTATTCCGAAAACGCCGCCGGTTTCGCCAAGTTTTACGCTGAAAACGAAAAAAGAGGCCCCATACCGGCTGAAGTCCTTGATATTTGGCGTAAGGACGTCGGGGAAAACCAGGAAGCGGCTTTTGATACTTGTTCATCGGCGTGTTATATATCTATTCCCCGCGCCTATCGTTTTATACTGGAAAAGTGGCGTGACCAGATAGAAAAAGTCATGCCGGAAGACAATGTGGGAATTGTTGATAAACGCAGTATCGCGTATTTTCAAACTGACGAATCGGTTTTAAATTCGGTTCTTTGTTTTTGCAAAGGCGCGCCGGCAGTAAGCTCTGAATTCAAATTAGACAAGGATCCTGATGCTTTTTTTATCCACTTCAACTATCAGCCTAAACCCTGGCATTTATGGAACGATTATACGATAAAACATTTTGACCGGACGATTGCAGTTGTTGAATGGGCGGTAGCCGATAATTACAAAACCCCCGGGCCGGTACCATTTTCTTTAAAACGTAAATATCGTTTTTTCAGCCATCTTATCGCGCCTTTCACCAGAAATTATTACCGTGGAATTAAGTTTTTTAAAAAATAAAAAAATAAAGTCCAGCGGCGATTACATCATTTCCAGAAAGATTGACGATTAGGACGCGTCCGACAAAACTCGGTCTAACTTAAATACTTGAAAAAAAATAAAACTTTGCAGCAAAGCTCGAACGCTCACATCTTTTCAAAAAGCCGAACGTCGGCCTCGTTATAAAAAAGCCAGCTCTTTTTTGAAAAGCTTCGCTTTTCGAGGCGGAATTATTCAATTGCGCGACTTCGTCGCTTAAGTTTCACCCGTTGGAAACGGGCAACCAGCGCCAAACAAGTTTGGATTTTATACTTGTTGTTTACCAATGCGCAATCTCATAGACAAGTTAAAGTATATCAAATTACGAAGCCGACGTTCGGTCGCCGCTGGACCGCGTCCCGAACGTCGGTTTCGTTATCTTTTTGCTTTTTGTCGGTTCCGTCGATTAGCATTGAACAACCCTGTTTTTTTTAGATATCAAACAAAACTTTTTCGTCGTGCGTTACTACTGAGCCGGGGGCTGTGGAAACATGCGGCCAGAGTTTTCGGCCTGGATAAATACTGCAATGAATTCCGGTGTGGACATAGTCCCCGATAATCACTCCTAATTTACGGCGTTCTGTATTGACTAATTGATTATTGATTGTAGACCGGTGGTTTTTTCCGTCATGACGCAGGTTGGCGACGATGGTGCCGGCGCCAAGGTTAGTATGCGGACAGATAATTGAATCGCCGACATAACTCAAATGCCCGATCGAAACATTATTCATTAAAAGACTGTTTTTTATTTCAACCGCCTGCCCGATATGACAATGGTTATCAATATAAGTGTTGCCGCGAATATAACAGTTAGGCCCTATTTTGCAGTTTTTGCCGATTATCACCTTGCCTTCAATGTAGACCCCCGGCAGTAGAACAGTGTCTTTCCCGACGTGAAGCACTCCGTCAATATGGACCGCGTCGGAAATAGTTCCCGCTATTTTGTTTTCGGAAATTTCAGCAATAAGCTTTTCATTTACTTTGAGGATATCCCAGGGATAAACTAAATTCAACGATTCATTGTCCGGTTTTATTTTTTCATATTCCCCGGAGTCGGAGCAGCTGAACTTAAGAGCTTCAGAACCGTCTTTACGAACGACAATCAGATTTTCAGAACTGCTGATTACTTTTTTGATAATCGCTTTTGACGGCCAGAAATCCGCACGGATTTCCAGGTCAGCTCTGGCTGTGCGCCTTTTATACTTGAATAATTCCTTCAAATGCTTCGCGACGGTAATACCCGCGATATGGATTTGATGTAATTGCCGATAGCAGGTCAAGGGTTCCATAGCGGCTGGTGAGCCGACTTTAACAATAGTAACATTTATCACAAAAAACTCCTTCATTTCAGATATAAGAGGCCGTTTAATAAACATACAACTGCCGGATAAATAAATCAATCGAATTTGCAATTATTGTATTTTCGTTTATAATAATAGAACCTGTAAGCTGAATTTACAGGTCTTATTAATAATTAAGAATTTTTATCCAGGAGTTGATATGCAATTGAAAGGTGTTTACACAGCATTAATTACTCCATTTTCGAATGGACAGATTGATTACGCCAAACTGCGCGAACTCGTAGAGCGTCAAATTGCCGGCGGAGTTGACGGTATTGTTCCGGTCGGGACTACCGGGGAATCCCCGACTCTTACCTTCGCTGAACATCAGGAGCTTATCGAAGAAGTTATAAAAACAGCCGACAAACGCTGTATAATTATTGCCGGAACCGGCGCCAATTCAACAGCTGAGGCTATAGAATTGACAAAACACGCCAAAGCGGCGGGCGCGGATGCCACACTGCAAGTTACTCCATACTACAACAAACCGACTCAGGAAGGACTTTACCGTCATTTTTCCACAGTCGCGGACGAAGCGGGTCTGCCGGTTGTGTTGTATAATGTTCCCGGGCGTTCAGGTGTGGCGATTGCGGTTGATACAGTCGCGCGGTTGAGCAAAAACGCCAATGTTGCAGCCGTCAAAGAAGCCGCCGGCAGCGCGGAACGCGTCTCGCAGATACTTGACGTCTGCGCTATCACTGTTCTAAGTGGTGACGACGCTTTGACTTTGCCGATGATGGCGGTCGGAGCCGAAGGTGTTATCAGTGTAGCTTCCAACATTATTCCGGCGGAAGTGAAAGCAATGGTTGATGCTTTTGCCGGCGGCGACATGCAGAAAGCCCTCGAACAGCATATGAAATATTATTGTCTTTTCCGGGATCAGTTTATTGAAACAAACCCGATTCCAATCAAAACGGCTTTAGCCATGGCTGGAATTATCAGTGAAGAATTCCGTTTGCCTTTATGCGGAATATCCGATGATAATCGTACAAAACTCGCCGCCAGTTTGAAACGCTGCGGTATTCTATAAGCGAGGAAAGCACTTGTGCTTAAGATTTTATTGGCGACGCCGCGCGGTTTTTGCGCGGGAGTAACCCGCGCGCTGCAGAGCGTTGACCAGGTTTTAGCCGAATATCCGCCGCCGGTATACATTTATCATGACATAGTGCACAACACTTTTGTCATAGATAAATTAAAAAAGCGCGGCGTGATATTTGTTGATTCCCTGGATGACGTACCCGATGGCCGGGTGATTATTTTCAGCGCGCACGGGGTTTCCCCGGCAGTGGAGCACGCTGCCGCCGCAAAAAATCTCAAAATCATCGACGCAACTTGTCCGCTGGTAAAAAAAATCCACACTAAAGTCAAAAAATATCTCAAACAAGACAAATTAATCATTTTAATCGGGCACCGGCAACACCCCGAAATAGTCGGGACTCTCGGTCAAAGCAAGGAGGGGGCACTGGTGGTGGAATCCCCGGAAAATGTGAAAAAATTACCGGACTTAACAGCAGGACAGTCCGCTGTATATCTCACTCAAACCACTTTGAGCCATGAAGACATCGCACCGACTATCGAAGCCTTACAGCATAAATATCCCGAGCTTGAAGGTAACGGTGATATTTGTTACGCCACCACCCATCGCCAGCAGGCGGTCAGGGAATTGGCGGAACAATGCGGCTTAATCATTGTCATCGGTTCAAAAAAGAGCTCCAATTCAAACCGCCTGTGTGAAACCGCCGAACACTGCGGCGTAAAAGCAATTTTGATTGACTCACCTGAGGATATAAACCCGGGCGGCCTTCCAGCCTCCGGCAATATCGGCCTCACCGCCGGAGCGTCCGCTCCGGAACGTTTAATTCAGGATACAATAGAATTCCTCAGACGCGTCGGGCGGGTTGATTAACAGCAGCCCTTGCTCGACTCACAGCAATCATCTCCGCAAGCGGGTTCTGTTCCCCTGAGTATTCCGTTTATAATGCCGGACGCGCAGCCGACTCCCGATTTGACGCTGAGCGCGCTGACAGGGCAATTAAGCGCACAGGCACCGCATTCCATGCAGGCGTCTTTGTCGACTATCCGTGCCTTTTTATTCTCGATTTCAAAAACCGCGTGTGGACAGACAGTTGGACACATGCCGCATCCAATACATTTTTCGCCATCCAATTCGAGGGTAGCTACGTTCTTTAAATATCTCATTTTAAATAAATCTCCCTGTTATCCATAGAATTATACCTGTTACTGATGCCGCAAGTTGCAACGGGACCGCGATTCGCATTTCCTTCTTTACCCCGGATAGAGATGTATAGGTTGAGGCGCCCGTGAAATTCATTGCGGTGAAGGACGATATTGCCGGGATTATCAGTATCCAGGCAAACAATTCAATATTACTTAATTCCATAAAACCTGAAGCATGCAGAACAGCAAACAGTATAAGGCCGGAGAATAGTCCTTTCAGGGAAAAACTCCGGCCCGGCAGCCACGGAAGGAGCATTGGCGCTATCACTGTTCCGGACAGAAACGCGAGAAACAGGAGCAGGGTTGCTTGACAGCCGTCTCGTAGAGCAAGGCCGGCAGAATAGCCCCCTTTATGCAAACCTGCTGTAAGAAAAAAGGCAATAATCGCCAGCAACAGATATTTAAACCAGATCACGAATTCCACAGGAAGCAGGACCACGCGGTCGCGCAGGGTGAAATTGACTTGCCGCATTTCGGGGGTCGCGCGCCTGCCGTTTTCAAGGAAAGATGGTATATCAGACGCGCGAACCGGGCCGTATATCACCGAGAATCCCGAACGTTTTTTCACTTCATGGGCGGCAACACCGGTTGCCCCGAGCTGTGGAACAATAAGTTTGCGGTGATTTACTATTTTTTTCAATCCTGTCTGCTCAATGCGCCCGACTATTTCATCCGTGCCGAAGGTGCCTTTTCCCGCAGCACACCAGACGTTGATGCCTTTGGTGTCCAGCACCATTATCCACGCGTCGATCCCATGAAGGGGACTGCGAAGCGCGTCAAAGCTCAACTTATAGTTTGCTGAAACCAGGACAATCGATTCTTTATCAGGATTGCCGAGTGCATATAAACCTGGCGCAAGCGTATAATGCATACGGCCGATTGTGCACCTTACTTTGAATGCCTTCCATTTGTCCATCCTGCTGAGCACTGCTGAGACTGTCGGTATATCTCCAGTTGCTTGAATGCTTTTTCCACCTTCCGGCTGACAACATGACGAATCCGGGCAGCATTGTTTATTGTTGCTTATTTCTTTTTTTTCTGCTGCCATTTTCTATCTCCTGATATTGATTATGGTTCTGGAAATTCCTGAATAACATTTTTTGTTTGAAGACTCAACAGCCTTGATAAGTATTTTTAAAGATTTTATCAGCTCATTTTTATTTTCTTCCGGTATCTTATCGAGTATCTCTTTTGCGTATTGATCCGAGCATTGTTTCAGCTTTTCGGCAAGGGCCCTGCCGGCGGCAGTGAGTTCGATGCAGACTTGACGCCGGTCTCTGGAATTGTTCCGCCTGTTGACCTTGCCGTCACGCAGGAGTATGTCGATGATTCTGGTCATGGTACTTACCGTAACGCCCAGCTCCCGGCTCAGCATATTCATTGTCAGCCTGTCGTTTTGAGCGAGTGCCTCGATGGTGAAACACTGCGGCATAGTCAGGCCGTAACAGGATTTCTGATCGCGGTTCAACAGACCCAGCTTCTTGACCAATTGCGCCACAAACCGGGAAAATTTATTGTAATCAATATTCATTTTCGCCATCATATTCACCCGTAAAAACAAGTTAATCTTGTAACACAATATTATTGTATCATGCAACTATTGGCATATCAAGTTTTTTCTTTTCTTTTTTTTAATGATTTATTGAAAAACGTTTGACAAAATTAATTTGAGAGTGTTAATTATCACTTTGTTAATTTATTAAACAAAGTAAAACTGTTCAAGCTAAAATTAAAGGAGCATATCATGAGCGTTCCGTTTAAAATCAATTTAGATGCTAAAGTCGCGGTCGTAACCGGCGGCGGTGGAGTTTTGTGTGGGGTTATGGCGAAAGCCCTGGGCGAGTGCGGCGCCAAAGTTGCGATTCTCGATTTACGCAAAGAAAACGCGGACAAAGTGGCGGCGGAAATCAAGGCTGCCGGTGGTGAAGCAATGGGCGTGGCCGCGAATGTCCTGGAATACGACAGTTTGCGGGCGGCGGAAAAGCTTGTCAAGGAAACTTATGGTTCATGCGACATTTTAATTAACGGGGCAGGGGGCAATCATCCTAAAGGCACAACGACAAAAGAATATCTTTTTAAAGAAGATTTAAAGGAAAAGATTGAAGGTTTAACCACTTTTTTTGATCTTGACCCTGCCGGTGTCGGCTTTGTTTTCAATTTGAATTTCTTAGGTACATTGCTGCCGACTCAGGTTTTCTGCCGCGATATGGCGGAAAAAGATGGCGGTGTAGTTCTCAATATATCTTCGATGAACGCGTTTACGCCATTGACCAAAATTCCTGCGTACAGCGGCGCGAAAGCAGCAGTCAGCAATTTTACCGCATGGCTGGCTGTGCACATGTCCAAAGTAAATATCCGCGTCAACGCGATTGCTCCGGGATTTTTCCTGACTGACCAGAACCGTGCTCTTTTGACTAATGAAGACGGTTCTTTAACTGCTCGCGGCAAGACAATTATTTCACAAACTCCAATGGGTAAATTTGGTGAACCTGAAGATTTAGTCGGTACTTTGCTGTGGTTGGTTGATGACAAAGCCGCTGGTTTTGTCAACGGTACAGTCGTTCCTGTTGACGGAGCGTTTTCAGCGTTTTCCGGCGTTTGAATGCTTACTCGTCTGAAAAACACTCGGGAGTAGTCATGGTGCGATAGAATTCGGCGTATTTATCCCGGTTTTTCGGATCCTGCCGTAAAGCTATGGCGGTACGCGGATGTTCGTTGAGAACGCCGGTAATCATATACGGAATCAGGTAACCCCACTCAATTTCTTTACGCAAATCAAGAAATACGTCTTCAAGAACCTGCAGTACCGGTTCAATATCGTATTTGGGATTTTTCAGGAAGCTTAAGAGCAGTTCCAAAGGACAATTGCCGGCGCCGCGTCCGATACCTGAAACAGTCGCGTCAAGATAGTTGACATTCTTACGGATAGCTTCGATTGTATTGGCAAAACCAAGCTGCTGGTTGTTATGGGCGTGGATTCCGACGCCTTTGGTTTTTAAATTGTCCTGAAACAGCTTTACCAGATGATGCACGTTTTCCGAGAAGAGGAAACCAAAGCTGTCAACAATATTTACCGCGCTGACCTTAGTTTCGGCTTCAATCTGCTGCAAGGCTTCACGAAGCTCGAATTCACTGGCAGTTGAAATCGCCATGATATTAATAAACGACTCATAGCCCTTGGAATCAACATGATTAGCCAGGGCTATCGCCTTGTCAACGTCTTGAATGTAAGTGGCGACCCGGATGAAATCCAGAGGGCTTTCTTCGCAGGGAGCAATGTCGTCTTCTTCAACGCGGCCGATATCAACCATTACGCCGAGCTTCATATTCAGCGGAGTATCCTGAATTACTCTGCGGACGTCTTCGTCGGTGGTAAAACGCCACGGGCCGTATTCTTCGGGGTCAAATATTTTTTTGGATGCCCGGTAACCCAGTTCCATATAATCCACTCCGGACTGATTGACAGCCAGGAACACATCGCGAACCATTTTGTGGGAGAATTGCCATTTATTGATCAAACCGCCGTCACGCAGTGTGCAGTCTGTTACTTTAATTTCTTTTCTGAACATGTCTTTACCTGTTAATTTATATTAATCATCTCAAAAATTTATTGGCTAAGCTGCGGCGAACAGGAAATATACAACGGAATCGCGCTGATTGCAAGTGTTCCATAAGTACCTGCGCTTAATTTTTGCTGGATGTTTTCTCAATTCTCACATTATCAAAACAGGCGACCCCAACTGGCCAGTAAACGAAAATACGAACTTTCATTTTACTGGTTTTCGGCATGCGTTTGGTTGGACTGAAGCTTATTGAATAAGTTTTCCACTGCTTTGAATTAGTGTTTTCCGGTACTAAACGGGTTTGATAACAATCCGTTAACTGTTTGCGCCGGGGGTGCATCATAAAGCCTTTTATCCAGACAAACATTCCGCATTTGCCTTTTATATCCACACTCAAAGTATAAGTCTGCCCGGGAATAACATTTATCAACCCGGAATCCAGAACCGCCCCTTCAAACGCCCCGATACTGGACAACTTTCTTTTAGCAATAACTGCGGTGGGGGCTTTGGCAGCGGGATTTGCCTTGAGTTTTTTCCGCCATGCCAGAGCTTGTTTGCGTTGTACCCTGGAATCGAGTTTCAGCACCCTGCCGCGTCCTTTTTCAAACACCCAGAAACTTGTCATGTTATCCACTTTTTCCCAATGCGACGCCTCATCTTTACCGGCGTCGAAATTACCGTTCGGCAGCAAGTTTTCGCCGGCAAAGACACTGAGGTTAATACTTAGAAATAATATCATAATAAACATAACACAAGTTCCTTTTAACGGGAGTTTGAGGATTTTTTCATAATTTTGAGGGTAAAAGCATTTTTTTTGC
>CAZEXM010000015.1:0-27510 GCA_964515915.1 uncultured Victivallaceae bacterium | reverse complement strand
GCAATATTTTTTGGGCGCAAAGTCTGCGAACTATTTTTTCATTCGGGATTGCTGACTTGTAAACTTAATTTTTATGTGTAAATTTATATACGCTTTCTGATGAATTATATATATGGAAATGATAATGAAAAAAATTAAAATATTATTTTTTACTTTGTCAATGATAAACACCTTCGCTTGTTTCGCCCTGAAAGTCGGTGATCAAGCTCCTGAACTGCAAATCGGCGCGTGGATAAAAAACGGCCCGGACACACTTGCCGCGGGCAAAGGGAAAAACATTTATATCGTCGAATTCTGGGCCACAACATGTAAACCATGTTTAAAAGTAATGCCCTATTTCCACAAACTGCAAATTCAATACAAAGATCAGAGCCTGAAAATAATCAGCATCAGCACCGAAGAAGCTGTTGTTGTAAGGGACTTTATCGCGAAATACAAAGAAATAAATTACAAAATAGCCGTCGATGACAAACAGAAAACTTACAATGCCTATATGCAGGGACAGGAAAAAATACCAGTAGCGTTTATCATCAACAAAGCCGGCACCGTCGCCTGGATCGGGCATCCGCTTGATATATACATCCCCCTGAAACGCATAATTACCGGTAAATTCGATATCAAAAAAGGCGCGCAACGGCAAAAAATCTACCGTCAAATACAAATTCTGCTGACTCAAAAAAAATATGCCGCAGCTCTGAAAATAGTGGAAACAGAACTAAAAAACGCCCCCGGCAATGTGCCGTTTATCGCTCTGAAAGCATTCATTTTGTTCAAGCTGGACAAAAAAAACGAAGCTTTGAAATTCACCGGCGACATGCTGCAAAAACATCCCGCGAACCTGGAACTTTTCAACCTGAAAGCATATATTCTCGGGCAGATGAGAAAATTCAGGGAACTTGACGCATTCCGTCTGGCCTTTATCAATAATTGCCAGGACAAGCCGGTGTTTCTTAATCAACTGGCGCGCCAGCTGCTTGGCACGAAATTCGGAGAAGCCAAACTGAAACCGGCTCGCAGAGCGGCGGAGCTGGCATATTCCAACCGCAAACTTGACAAACTCCAACGAGCCAGTATTGGTGAGACTTTAGCCAGGATCTATTACATGACCGGACGCATTGGCCAGGCCGTAAAAATACAAAAAATTGTATGTCGTATTTTAAAGGACAACAAAAAGCCCAGATATATTTACGCCCTGAGAATATTGCAATATTACCAGCGGGCATACAAATTGAGCATATAAGGCCAAAAGAAAGCATGAAAGAAAAGTATTTATTCGGCCCGGTCGCCTCACGGCGCCTGGGAATTTCGCTTGGTGTTGATCTCGTCCCGTTCAAAACCTGCTCCATAAATTGTGTATACTGCGAATCCGGCGCCACCACCAATTTGACCCTGGAACGCCGGGAATACATTCCCGCTGACGAAGTCATAAAACAATTGGACAAGCTTCTTTCGACTGGCCCTGAAATTGATTATTTGACCTTTTCCGGCGCCGGTGAGCCGACCTTGAATTCCGGTATCGGCCGCGTCATAAACTTCGTAAAAACGAATTATCCTCAATATAAAATCTGCTTATTGACTAACGCGACTTTATTCAGCGACCCTGAACTTCTGGCGGAAATCGCTGACATAGACTTATGTATTCCATCCCTTGACGCGTCTGTCGAGGAAGAATTCAAAACAATTAACCGCCCCTCCCCGAAACTGGATTTCACAACTTACCTCAATGCTTTGATCGCGTATTGCCAAAAAGCAAAAGCTGAAGTATGGCTGGAACTTTTCATTGTTCCCGGCAGGAACGATTCAGACGAATCGATAAAGCGTTTCACCGGGATAATCAAGCGCGCCGGGCCGGACAAAGTACAGCTCAACACCCTTGACCGGCCCGGCACTGTTGAGTGGATAAATGCTTCATCCGGCGAAAACACAATGCGTTTTGTACGGGCATTGGAGCCCCTCGTTCCAGTGGAAGCGGTAGGGCCTTTCAAATACAAAAGCCCGGCTTTGCAAAAGCAAATGAAGCCCGCTGAGATTGACAAATTGATCATCGATTTAATTTCGCGGCGCCCTTCAACGCTTTCGGATATGGGTGAGACCTTCGGTGTGCCTGGGGATGCGATTAAGGAACGGCTGCGGGTTCTGGTTGAGAGTGGTAAAATTGAGGCGGAAAAAAGCGCGCGCGGCGAATTCTTTTCAATAAAATAGTCCAGACTTAATCCGGACTATGTGCTGAATTATTGTTTGCCAAGTCCTTCCAGCAATGCTTTCTGGTCTCTCAATTGATTTTTCAACTGCTGGGTTTCAATATGCTTTATATAATATCTCAACTGCCACAGAACAAGTTTCTGGCGTAATGTGGGCTGCTGAACCTTTTCAAGCGAAATACGTAATTTTTCCGCTTGAGTCTTCAAATTATACAATGAATGTTCAGATGATATGTAACGCCGGGCTAAAAGCTGCATTCTCGTTTCATAAATACTGGTTATGCCTGGTTCTTTAGTGGATTCATTTACGAAAATAAAGATCAGCAAAATGACAATTGGTATCGGAAAAATGGTCAGCAGAGTCCAGAATAAAACGTCACGACGCCCCTTTAATTGTTTCACCTTTTTCCGTGTAGACACTATATTTTTATAAGATTTTTTCTGCAGGCCGTAATCAAGATGATGAATGGAAATCGTATGTATATCGGGTATTAAAGTCGAATCCGGCGCAGTCGAGTGCCGCAAATTCCACAAAGCCTTCAAAAGAGCTTCGTAATCAGCAAAACGATCTTCCGGGAGTTTCTCCATCATTTTTTTAACCAGGTTGGATACTTTCAAAGTAACTCCAATATTCAAACGATGCAGCGGCGGCGGTTCTTCGCTGAAATGCTGGGTGGCTATTTCCTGAAATGATTCACCGGTAAAGGGCAATTCGCCGCTGATCATTTGATAAAGAGTGATTCCAAGACTGTAAATATCACTGCGGCAATCAAGTTCTTCACCCGCGAACTGCTCCGGACTCATATAAGACGGACTGCCGGAAATTTCCGCGTCCGCGTTCCGGTCCCCCGGGGTTATTGCTAATCCCATATCGGTTAATTTAACGATTCCGTCAGTATTAATCATGATATTATCCGGTTTAACGTCGCGGTGGATGAGCTTGGAATCATCCCAGGCGTAGAACAATGCTTCCGCGGCTTGCTGAGCAATGTGCAAAGCTTCATCAGCCGGAATACGTTTTTCGCGTTCCAGACGGTCGCTTAAGGTTTCCCCCTTGATATATCCCATCGCCAGATAACATATTCCATTTTCCTCTCCGACCGCGTAAGCTTGTACCAGGTTGGCATGGCTTAACTGCGCGGCGGCGCGGGCTTCATGCAGAAACGAATCAACAAACTTATCTGAACTCAGTTCAGGAGAAAGTATTTTCAAAGCGACTTCGCGTCCCAGCGACAGTTGTACGGCATGGTAAACTTTACCTATTGAACCGGAACCGATTTCCTCTCCGATAACGAAATCACCAATAACACAATGTTCCTCGAATGCGGTGGGAGGCACAAAACACGAATGTCCGCAGCTTGAACATTCGAGACGGGTTTTAGGAGAGAGATCGGTAGCGACTATAGACGAACAAAAAGAACATTGAAAACGCATATTTTACCTCCCTCCATTTATTGTGGTTTAAAATCATTCTGCTGCTTAACATATCTCATAATGTTATCAATAAAAGCGCTTAAATGCAAGTCTTATCTTATTTTTTCGCTATTATTGCGGCGAAAGCTCCGTCGTGATGTGCGGCGGGCAGCAGCAATTGCTGGTTTATCAGCCTGAAATCAGTATTTTCTGCCAGGAATTTTTCTATCTGCAGCTGATTTTCTTCAGCTTCAATGCTGCATGTACTGTAAATAATCCGGCCACCCGGAGCAACAAGTCCCGCGGCCGTTTCCAGAATGCCGTACTGAAGTTCCAGAATAGCCGCGAGAGCCGTTTCGTTGAAACGCCACAATGCGTCCGGCTTGTGCCGGAATACCCCGGTATTTGTGCAGGGAACATCCGCCAGAATAATATCAAATTTTTCCGCGGAAAATCTTAATTCATCCGCCGCCCCGACAATAATTTTGCAATTCAAATTGCGGCTGGCAAAATTTTCCCGGGTCAAAAGCTGCCGTCTGGCTGAGCGGTCGGCCGCGACCAGTTCGCCGCTTCCCTTAAGGCGTTCCGCCAGAATCAGGCTTTTTCCGCCCGGCGCGGCACAGATATCCAGAATACCTTCACCGCCTTTAATCTCCACCATGGAGGGAGCCAGAACCGTTGCCGGATCCTGAATATAAATTCTGCCGCTCGAAAGGAAATCCCGCCGGAATAATTCCCGGCTCTCTCCCGTAGAGTAAAAAACCATACCCGGCGCCCATTCAAATTCCGGCAGTTTTAGCGCTTTTATCGAATCCAACTCTTTTTCGCTGAGTTCACCGGTCAAACGAAAAGTCAAAGGAGCTTTCTGTGCTAATGCCGCGCTCATCCCCTGCAATTCTTCCGCGTTAAAACGCTGTTTCCAACGTTTCCGCAATATTCCGGGAAAGCAAAATAAAGGATTTCTATCTGTTTCTTTCAGATAATCCTCCAAGTCAGTTCTGAGGATATTGCGGAGGACCCCGTTAATAAATCTGCCGGCGGGTTTGCCATACTTCCGGCGGGCAAGGTCCACCGCGATATTAACCGCTGATTCCGCCCGGATGCCGCTTTGAAAAAAACACTGAGTCAAAGCCATTGCCAGTAAACGCCGGTAGCGCGCTTTAGGCGGCCGCGCGCATTTTGACGCGATCAGCTTGTCAATTAAAGCTTTGTTGCGGAAATATTCAAACAACATACTTGATACCGGCGGCCGCAGTTCGGAAGAAACGCACTGGTCCAGATAATCATCCAGGCTGACTTCTTCTCTCACCCACTGCTTAAGCCCGTCAAGCGCAGTTGTTAAAATTCGCTCAGCGGTTTGCGGAAATTCCTTATTCACCATATTTCAATCTCTTTTTCATATACCAGTGGGCAAATATGACACTGCAGCGGAATGGCCGCCCGCCTTGTCCGGCTGTATTTTACAAAGCATATCTTTGAAATGCTTTTGTATTTTTTCAACTGTTCCTTCATATTCTGTCCGTCCTTTATTTATAATAACCACCCGCGTTGCTATATCAAAAGCCTCATCCCGGTCATGGGTTACGTAAACCACGGTAAACCCGAGTTTTTCCTGAAGCCGGAGGAGTTCTTTCCGAAGCCGGATATTCAACTCCAGGTCGAGGCTTGAAAGCGGTTCGTCCATCAAAAGCACCCTGGGTTCAAGCACCAGCGCCCTTGCGAGGGCCACGCGCTGCTGCTGGCCCCCCGACAGTTCAGCGGGCTTCCTGTCCATATAAGCGGCCAGTCCCACAAGCTCCAGCGCTTCCCGGATCAGGCGTTTCCTTTCCGTCTTTGGAAGCCCCTTGGCCTTCAGGCCGAACTCGATATTCCCTTTTACGCTGAGATGTGGCCAGAGGGCAAGGTCCTGAAACACCATGCCGAGCTTACGTTGTTCCGGCGGCTTGATAATTCGTCCGTCCCGGGCGACCGGCTCTCCCGCTATGGAAATACTGCCCGTATCCGGCGCGATGAAGCCTGCAATCAGCCGAAGGATCGTAGTCTTGCCGCAGCCGGACGGGCCGAGAATAACCAGGCGTTCCCCGGCATTGATTTCGAGCGAGAAATTGTCCAGGGCCTTTCCCCCTTTATAGAACTTGGACACGGAATTCATATCGACTATTTTCATCCGGCCACCTTTCTCCTTATGCTGCCGGGTAGTATCCAGAAAATTCCGGCCGGCAGTAGTGTGGCGCCGATCATAAGCATGCAAAGGGCGGCGATAAGCTGCGGCGAACCGTTGGCCATAAGTGTAAAGATGCGTACCGGCAGGGTTTCATGCCCGGGCGGATAAACCAGCATGGTGATTCCGGTATCCCGCAATGAAAAAATATAGCCCACCAGCCAGGCGGCCAGCAGGCCGCGCCGGGCCAGCGGCGCGACAATAAACACCATCCGGCGAAACCATCCCGCTCCCGCGACCTGCGCGGCCTCTTCCATGGAGGACGGGATCTGCGCGAGCTCTGTGACTGAAATACGACTGGTCAGGGCCGTGTATTTGGCAAGATACCCGAAGATGATGATCACCGGCGTACCATAGATAAAGTTCGTCCACGCCGTGTTCCACAGGCTGATGAGGCCGATGCCGATCACCGTGCCCGGAAGGGCAAAAAGAAAGATCGTCAATGAATCCACGGAGCGCCAGCACCTCAAGGCCTTCGTTTGTATCAGGCAGCCCATGAAAAAACCCAGAAAAGTGAGGCAGGTTGCCCCGATGGCGGCATACGTGAGGCTGCGCAGCAAACTGCCTCCGGCTCTGTTCAATGCATCAACGTAAGCGCCTGTCCCGGCGGACTGGATGACAAGGACAGCTACAGGCACTATCACAATTACAAATCCGCTTATCGCGACAAAGATGAATAAGTATTTACGCCGGGCGCCGAGCTTTATCAGCGGCAAATGCTTGAGCCCGGGAGAGGGACGGAGTTGATATGTCCTTTCACGTAGAAATACAGCCTCTATGAGGAGAAGTATCAGCGTAACGGCGGCAAGCGGAACAGCGGCGGCCGTGGCGGCGCTGAAGTTGTAAAAAGCCGAAAACTGGGTAAAGCTTTCCACTGGAAAGACGTCGTAGCGCAGAAAATTCGGCACACTGAATTCCCCGAAGCTGAGAAGAAAGACCAGCAGGGCGGAGAGCAGGACGCCAGGCAGGATGAGGGGCAGCGTGATTGTCTTCATTACGCCGAACCACCCTGAAACCAGTCTTCCCGCCTCTTCCAGCCGGGGGTTGATTGTCCGTAAAAATATCATGGTGAGGAGCATTGGTATCGGGAGAAAGATTGAGAAAAGGACGGCAGTACAGCCCGGAAGGCCGGAAAAAAAGCGAGCCGTCGCCAGAGTGGCGGAGGCGCCAAGCAAGTGAGCCAGAAGTCCTCCCCGCCCGAGCAGGTCAAACCAGGAAACCGCGATTATGTACGGCGGAATAAGCAGGGGAATGACAAAGAGGACTGTAAAGAACCTGCGAAACGGCAAGTCGGTTTTCCCGAATAAAACTCCCAGTGGAATTCCAAACGCCGTCGTAAGCACCGTTACCAGTGAAGACAGAGCCAGGCTGTGCCACATGAGTGTCCACTGGTGTGCGGACGTCAACAGGCCCCGGTAAGACGCCAGGCTGAAGTGCCCGTCCACAATCATGCTCTTGATCAGCATGGAGAGAACGGGGAGCATGCCAATAGTGAAAAACAGGATGCTGATAAATATGAAGAATAATGTCCGCCTTGCCATCTAAAGCCCCATCCAGGCTTTCAGGAAAGGCTGGATCTCGACCATTTTCCCGGCAACCTCAGCGTAGTCGACCTGCATGACTTTGATGTCCTTGACGGGTTTCAGCCCGGACGGCGTTTGAACGCCCGGATGCAGGGGAATCTGGGCGCAGTCGGCAAAGGCCAACTTTCTTTCAGTTTCCCCGGAAAGCAGATAATCAATAAGTTTTTTTGCCGCATCCGGATGGGGCGCGCCCTTGATGAGTACGGCCGCGTTAGGCACAATAAAACATCCTATCCCGTTTTTTCCCTGGTCCGGATAAACCATCGTAACGTGTTTTCCCTGCCTTATGCGATTGATGACATCGTCGCTGTCCACCAAGCTGAAGTCATATTGTCCCGCGGCTACAAAGTCAGCACTTTCGCCGTTGTTTGTCGAGATTGCCACATCGTTACGCTTCAGCGCGGCCATGAATGCTTTTGCCCGCTCGTCACCCCAGATAGTAAAAAGGGCCGCTATCCCGGAAGTTGTGGTTCCAAAGAGGGGGTTGGTGATAACCGATTTCCCTTTCCAGCGGGGATCCGTATAAGCCAGAATGGTTCCGGGTTTATCTTTTACATTATTGTTGACAATAAGAACCCGCGCCCTGGCGGAAAAACCTGTCCAATATCCTTCGCTGTCCTTGAATGTCGCCGGAATGCCCTTCGCATTCGGAGATATATAAGCAGCCGATATTTCCTTTTGTTTGAGAACTTCCGCACGGATCGGTTCATTTGCCCAGTACACATCAGCCTGGGGGTTATCCTTCTCGGCAATGAGGCGGTTCATTGATCCCGTGCTCTTGGCTTCCTCGGTGTCATAGACTGCGTTGACTTTTATGCCGGTCTTTTTCTCGAAATCCATCAGTACAGGTTCCGAAAAAACCTGGTCTTCGGAAACGTAAACGGTAACGGATCTGGTATTGCCGGGCGTTTTCGCGAAATACAAGATGACAACGCCGATGATAATTACGATGGTTATCAGCCAAAGATAAACAGATTTTTTCATAATAATACGTCTCCTGTTTTACATTATTTAAGACTGAATACCAACTTCTCTCTTGAATTTCCTGTCCGGCCCGCAGTAATATCAATCGCCCAGAAATTTTCCCCGCATACGGTAGCTGCAAATGTAGTCGGCGACGGCGTCTTTCAAACTGGTCGCGGTTTTATCGTAACCAAGTGCCTGCAATTTTCCCATTTCCGCTTTGGTGTAGTACTGGTAACGGTCACGCAAATGTTCCGGCATGTCAATATATTTGATGTTCACCGGCTTGTCCAGAGCCTCAAAAGCGGCCGTCGCCAGGGCGTTCCAGGTTTCCGCCCGGCCGCTGCCTATATTATAAAGCCCGCAGGCGTTTTGGTGATCCAAAAGGAATAATATCATATCCACCGCGTCTTTTATATAAATAAAATCACGCATCTGCTCACCGTCGGCATACTCATCCTTGTAGGATTTGAATAAAGACATTCTGCCGCTCGCGGAGATTTGCTCGTAAGCACGGCAGACCACACTGCGCATTTCCGCTTTGTGCATTTCATTGGAACCGTAAACATTGGAAAACTTCAAGCCGGTTATTCTGTCGAACAAGCCGGCGCGTTTGGCCCATAAATCAAACATCTGCTTGGAACAGCCATACATGTTCAGGGGCCGGAGCTGCTCGATTTGACTTTCGTCGTCAAGATAGCCAAGACTGCCGTCACCGTAAGTCGCGCAGCTGGAAGCGTAAATAAAACGTATTCCGTGCGAAAGCGCGAAAGAAGCTAATTCCTGAGTATATTTGTAGTTATTGTCAATCAGATAGCTCGCGTCCCGTTCAGTTGTTGACGAACACGCCCCCATGTGAATGATCGCGTCAATTTTTTTATTGTCAAAGGTGCCGTCCTGAATCATTTCCCGGAAATCTTCTTTTTCTTCATATTCAGCGAAACGCAGGGCACGGAGATTTTTCCATTTATCAGACATCCCGAGATTATCAACAAGTATGATCTCATCAATACCGCGCCGGTTAAGTCCCCAGACAATACCGCTGCCGATTAAGCCGGCTGCTCCAGTAACTATATACATTATTTGCCTTCCCCTTGTAAAACATGAGTAAACATGTTAACTTTTGCCCTGCTTATTTTATTCAATGGAGTCTGCATATCGACTAAAGTAAACGTCAACATTGCTGTATAAATAAATTCTTTTTCTCCACTGGTATCACGTTTTCGATTTTGCGATAATTCAAGCGCGGCTTCCCAGCAGTGCAATTTTTTAATTAATCTCAATTGCTGCTGACGCATGTACCCGGCCTGAAAATCATAGAAAAATTCATATTCCGCACGCAATTTACGATCCGGCATCAGAGGGGTGCCAAAACCAAAACGGATATTTTGAATATATGAAGTATAATATTGGTCGAAGGTCCCGCCCCCTTGTATTTCAGTAAAATTACTGCCCATGGAGTAAACCGAATGCGTAGTATACGGATTCTGGAGTACATAAGACATAAATAAATTTATATCCGCAGTCGGGTTGTAGCGCACCATCAATTCCCATTTATTCAGCCAGTCAAGCCCGATTCCGTGGCCCTTTCCACCTTCAACGGCAGGCTTTATCAGGTCTTCATCCTGAGCGACATCAATTGAGAAAAACGAGAGAAAACTTAGTTTTTCGCTCGGATTGAAGTAAATTTTGGTAGCAAAATCTCCGGCATTATTGAGCCCTCCATTGGTTTCAAAATGGTAGTCCCAATAATTTTCCATACTGAACCAGTCGTATATCTTTTCACTTCCATAATCGCCGCGCCGGGTTTGAATACGGTTTCTAATCCCCAGACGAACAAAATTCTGCATTTCAATACGGTCGATTTCATCGAAAAAATAGAGATGATCACGGTCAACAGTGGGGTTTGGAATATAGGTATAGTTAAAGTATGGTTCGATTACGTGGCGTAAACCGTCAAGCCTCCAGTAGGCGTTGCGGACATTCAACCAGGAACGGCTTATTTTGCCGGTTCCCTCCAAGCCGATTTCCCCGACAAAACGTACCCGTCCTCCTCCTTTCGCGTCGTAATTAACAACGGTAGCGCTTGAATCGCCTTCCGGCGCGGAAACCGCCCACATGGCATTCAAATTATCTGAACTTATTTTCTTCTTCGAGGAGCGGTTGTAATATGTGAGGCGGACACCGGCGCGGGGAATAAGAGTGAAATTATCTAATCTCAAATTGTAAAAGAACATATTTACAGTATCGAAACGTGCTGATTTATAGTTTTTAGGATCCACTTTGTTTCCCATTGTACGCGGGCGGTTAAATTCACGCCACTTCATATTATAATATCCAAGAGAAGTCTGGCCTTCCCAGTAAATGTTTTTGAAGAGTTCCTGACGCGGGAAGTTAAAACGGAATGTCGGTAAATCTTCAACCGTATTAAAGAAATTATTAGTTTGCGTCCGGGCAAATACAGAAGCGGTAAAACGATCAAATTGATATTCAAAAGCACCGTAAGTACTTGGTTCTGGATTATTATTGTATTGATCTTTAAAGAAATCATAGAGGAAATAATAATCACTGAGAAGTTGGAATTGTCCCCGGAAATCCAAACGCGGAGTAAGGTGAGTTACATTATTTATCCGGACGTTATAGCGGGCGTGCGGAATTGTCAAACGATGTTTAGGGGTGTCTTCTGTTGTCCGGTACTGCTTGATGTCGTAAATACCATAGCCCAGAATATTGGTTTTTGAAAATTCTGTTAAAATTGCCGCGTCAGCTCCATATCCAAAACCGCGCTCACTATAATAATCAGCCATTAATTTAACCGTGGAATACGGTGAATCACTAAGCGTATAGCGTTTTGAACCCAGGATAAAACCGCCCCAGTAGGTATTGTAACCGCCCTTCAATCGAATAAGGCCGAGGCCTTCATCTTTGGGTTTATAAACGAATGGAGTCCACATTACGGGGATGCCGTATATATTATAAGAACAATTAGTGGCCCAAAGGCTGTTGTCGCCAAAATCTTTCCCCCCGGACAGGCCGAATCCAGTCGTCTGCTGCGGGGATATTACAGCGGAACTGCATTTTACGGAATAATGTGAATTATCATGCGCCAGGTACGCGCAGGAACTTATTTCACCATCTTTAATTGTAATCTTACCGCCCGGGTTGCGGGTACCTGATTTAGCTTTCATGGTAAAGGTCTTGTAGCGGCCGATAAAATCGACAAATTTGAAATAACCGGAAGCAAGATTTCCAGTTACTCTGCTGGCTTTAAACATATTACCACGGTATGTAACTTCAACTTTTACCCGCTGCGTGCCTGTGGGGTCAATTGCATAACCAACAATCTTAACCTCAGCTTGAGGGTAAGAACAGAGTTCGGCCAGTTGGTTTAAAGGTATCACGGACTTTTCCTTGCGCAGCTCATATATACGAATATTGCCGGAAGCCTCAAAATCCTTATTTTCGAAATTAACTATCGCTTTATCAGCGTAAATGGTAAAATCGCCGTAAGGAACATAAACATTTCCAGTAACGATAATATTTTTACCGACAATACTCCAATTATCAGCTTTAATATTGCGGAACTCACTGAAAGCTGATTTCTGGCTGAAACCAAGGTCCAAAGCGGCAAGTTGACAACTCAGCAGCATCAACAAAATACTGATAAATCCAAGTTTTTTTAAAAACCTGCTCAATTACGTTCTCCTGTTTTGTTATTATCAACGGGAATACTTCTCGAATAGTTTTTTTTCCGTATCTAAAGTATAAAATCCGTTCTTATCCAAAGTCGCGTCAATTCCGGGCGCTAAATCAGAAATTTTGTCAATCGCCGTCAAGGGCATATCGGGACAATTCGGAAAAATCACTGTTTTACCGGGATATTCCGCGTCAATAACCGCCTGTAAACCTTTCTTCAAAGATTTCATCCCGCCAATCGCGGCCAAAGCCGTTACCGGCTGCAGCGCGCCTGATTCCGCCAGTTGAAGCGTGTAGCGCAGATGTGCGGTTTTACTGCCGCTTGAACCGATATAACGCGCTCCGCCGGCAGCGATTGCCTTAACATTCAGTTCCGCTTCCTTACCCGCCGGAATACCGGCGAAAATATTCATCAGCCCGTTTTTCCCGAGTTTTTCTGCCGCGCCGCTCAATACCGGCACCACCGGAACCAGCATAATCACATCGTCAAAACCTCCGGGTGCGAAGTCTGCAAGTATTTTCGCAAATTCATCCCGGCTGATTTTGCCGGGATTAACTGTTTTAAATTCAATTCCGCGTTTCGCGATGCTGTCGGCCAATAAGCTGCGAATATTTTCAATACGTGCGTCATCCATATCCGAAACCAGAATCCGGCCCGGGCCGTCAGCTGCTTCAACCGCCATTTGAGTGTGCATCTGTCCCATCGCGCCGGCGCCGCCGGGCAGCCAGCAGGAACCGCCTTTTTTCCAGGTACTGCGGACATTGCGGCCGTAAGCGTCGGACAGACAAGTACCCGCGGCCCCTTGATAGAACCAGCCTTCATAGTGAATACTGCCTACGTCAAAGCTCCAATTCTCATCAGGGTATTCGCCAATCAAACTGATAACCGCGCCGCGCTTTCCCAATTTACCCGCGCTTTCCGCTAAGTCACGCGGACAGTCGCAAAGGAAAATATCATCGAAAGTATCGTCCGGCAATTCAGCTGAAACTTCAATTGTCACGGCCAATTCGTCCGACAAAGCTTTTACCGCCGCCGCCGAAAGATTCACCGCGCGGATTTTAGCTGCTCCCGCCGCTTTCAATGTCGCTCCCGCCGAATATATCTTATCGCCGCCCTTTCCGGCGACAATTAATACCGTTCCGCCCTTTTCCGGCGCGAAACGATTTTCAATCATATAACTGGCCTGCACACAAGTCCAGGGCTCCATCAGCGCGGCGACCGCGTCAGGAGTGTCGTCTTTCAAAGGCAGCAGATAACAGCCTTCGTCTCCGTTGAGAATACGCTGGTCAATCAAACTGTACTGCGCCATGCCGCCGTTTATCGCGTAACCGTAGGCAAAACCTCTGCCCTTGACGTAAATATCCGCCTGGATGATAAAGCGCCGGCCGCATTTAAATTTGTCGCTGATATTTTTGCCGGCCCTGACAACAGTCATTACGGCTTCGTGCCCGGGAATCACGGGGTCGGTTTCCAGGTTTTCAGATATGACCCGGGGATGATCTTCTCCGGCGCGAATCAATTTTACATCCGAAAAACAAAGGCCGATCGCGTCAATTCTGACCAGCAGTTCATCAGCTGAAGGCTCGGGAACCGGCACTTCGCAGACCTGGTCATTTTTACCTAATTTATCCATTCCCGCACCAAATAACGGCCAGGCGGACATTTTGTCTGGAATACAACTCATCTTTTCAAACTTCCTTTATATGAGGTTGATACATTACTATCGTAGTAATTATTAAAAAATCAAGCGTTAATAGCATCGTTTAACTCTATTATTTCGTCAAAGTCTTCCATGGCTTTTTCCCATTCGGCGCTGTGCCTGTCCAATTCAGACTGGAGTTGCGCTGAATGTCGATTCACTTCCGCAAAATCAACGTTTTCATCCCCGGCCAGTAACTCAACTAATCCCGCTCGTTCGGATTCAAGTTTTTCTATTTTACTTTCTATCTTTTTCAAGGCCTGCTGTGCTTTCTTTTTAGTCGCGGCAAGCTCCTGACGCTGACGTGCGCGTTCGCGTCGCCGTTCCTTACTGCTGCCCTCTTTCTTCTGTTCGACAATAACAATATCCTTTTCCGCCACACCTAAATTTTCCTGCGCTGATTTTTCCAGATAATATTCATAATCACCAAAATATTTGCGAATTCCCTGCAAGCGCATCGCGACAACCGTAGTAGCCACTTCGCGGACGAATTCAATATCATGACTAACCAGGCAGACAGTTCCTTTATATTGCGCCAGCGCCGCCTGTAAAGCTTCCCGCGCGGCAATATCCAAATGAGTGGTGGGCTCGTCCAGGACCAGTAAGTTGGGAGGATTGACGAAAATACGGGCAAAACAAAGCCTGATTTTTTCTCCCCCGCTTAATACTCCGCAAATTTTGTCCATATTGCCGGCGCCGAAACCAAAACTGCCAAGCATCCCCGGCAGGGCCGACAGTTGTTCTCTGCTTTTGACCATTTCCCTGACTACATTGTAAACGGAGCGGTCATCAGGCAGAATATCCGCGAATTCCTGCGCCTGGTAGCCGGGAACAATGTTATGTCCCAACACCACCCGTCCGCTGTCCGCCCGCAAATTTCCGGTCAATAATTTTAATAAAGTAGTTTTGCCGGCTCCGTTGTAGCCGATAAAGGCGATTTTATCGCCGGCGTCTATTTGCAAATTAATATTTTCAAGGACTTTTCCCCCGCCCGGATAAGCGAATGAGACATCATCAAAGCGGGCGGCTTCCGCGCCGCAGGGCGGGGCTGCCGGAATCCGGATTTTGCCGCTGAACTTCAAATCCGCCGGCAAAACTATTTCCTCCATCCTGTCAAGCTGCTTCTGCCAGCTTTTGGCTTGTGCCGCCTTGGAAGCCTTGGCCTTGAAACGGTTAATATTCTGCCGCATCTGTTCGCGTTTTTTGTCCTGGTTAAGCTTTGCCGCCTCCAGGCTTTTCTGACGGTGTTCGCGTTCGCGCCGGTAATAATCATAATCTCCCGGATAACGGGTTGCCAGAGCGTTGTTGACTTCCAAAGTAACCCGGCAAAGTTTTTTCAATAAATAACGGTCATGCGAAATAAGCAGCAAGGTACCGGCAAAGCCCTGCAGAAAGCGGTACAGCCATTCCACGGCGGGAATATCCAGATAGTTGGAAGGTTCATCGAGCAAAAGCACATCCGGATGCGAAATCAAAACCCGCGCTAAAGCGCCGCGCATCTGCCAGCCGCCGCTGAATTCCCCAAGGTTTTTTTGAAAATCAGCTTCACTAAAGCCT
Source organism: uncultured Victivallaceae bacterium (assembly GCA_964515915.1). GTDB lineage: Bacteria > Verrucomicrobiota > Lentisphaeria > Victivallales > Victivallaceae > JAHOYW01. The sequence goes on along the minus strand of CAZEXM010000015.1, from coordinate 12,176 downwards.
AAGCCGGACAAAGCGGCGGCGGCATCACTGCGCATCGTGTAACCGCCAAGCTGTTCAAAACGGGTTTGCAGATGACCGTGTTCGTGCAAAGCCTGATTGAGTTCTTCTTTGGAAAGCGAGCCTTCCATTCGATGTTCAAGCGTATGCAGTTTTTCACTGATTTCCACCAGTTCCGGAACAGCGTCAGCAACAAAATCAATCAACTTCCGCTCCGTGCAGTCATTCGGCAAATGCTGACGCAAATAACCAATGCGTAAATTTTTAGGCAGGCTTACTTGTCCGCCGTCCGCTTCAACATCGCCAATGATAATGCCGAATAATGTACTTTTTCCGCAGCCGTTCGGGCCGACTACCCCGACCCGTTCGCCGGCGTTAATTCTGAAAGTTACGTCATCGAAAATTATTTGATCAGCAAAGTGTTTCGAAATATTTTTAAAATCAATCATTAGATAAGTATTTCTATAATCTTATTTCAGTGTTCATAAAGGAAAGCTTAAAATATCACTGAAACAGGAATAATCCACTCCAATTACATAGATATTTAGAGTCTATTCGACGGAGCACCGAAAATATCCGGCGAAGACGCAAAAAAGTTGTGATTATAATTTATGAAGGCTGTTGAGCTTATTATTTTTTTTCAAACGGCATCACATAACGAAAGCCAATGTCATTTTCACTGTTGACGCCGCTGTGACTTGAATATCCGATGTTTGAAAATAATAATCTGGTCCGCAAACTACCGCCTTTGATGATAAAAAGCTTGTTGTTACCTACTTTTTCTGTAGTAAATTCACGAACATTGCCGACCAGGTCCCGCACTCCGTAAATGGATTCGTCCCCGGCAAAAGTTCCCACCGGAGATGCGATAGGATATTTTTTTATACCCGCTTTGTTATCCCAGCACAAAGTAGCTTCCGCATTATACATGTTGCCCCAGACAAAGCTTCTGCCGTCCACACCGCGGGCAGCCTTTTCCCATTCTAAATTAGTCGGCAGACGCAAGGAAATTCCAAGCTTTTCGCCCAGCCAGGAACAATATGCCTCCGCGGCTTTGCCGCTGATCCCGACAATCGGCATATTCAGTTTAAAACCCTTGCTTAATCTGGCGTTTTTATCCCAAATGTTGACGTATTTGAAATCGCCGTTGCTGAAAAGATAACGCCCCTGGTAACGCTTTCTGTTCAAAGGCGACTTTAAGGATTTCCAAAACTCCAAATATTGTTTCAAAGTCACTTCGTACCGGCTTATGAAATATGCGGGGAGAAAACTTCGCTGCATCTGGTTGAGGCTTTTCCTGGTTCCCAAATAAAACTTTCCTCCGGGAATATAACACATGCCGTCAGGGACTTTGCCGGGTATGCTTATCTGCACGGGGTTAGTCTGGCCGCACAATACTTGAATGGGACATTTGATATTCTCGCCGTTTTTACCGGTAATAAACAACAAGTAACTTCCCGTCGCAAGCTTCTTTTCAAACGGTGTTTCACCCATTAAAATTTTCTTTTTCTCTCCCCGCTCCTGAGCTCCGGCGGCAGCTTCATAATACACCTTAGTTCCTTCCGGCGTGGAGGTAACTTTGATGATCCCTTCGTTTCGAATAATCATTTTTATCTGTTCATATATTTTTTTGTCAGAACTGATAATCTCCCCGAATACGCGATGCCGTCTCAATCTTAATTGCTTAACCAGGCCTCTTGTTTCGTCGTAATTGCCGGTAAGCAGGCCGAAATTCAATTGCTGCTTCAGCACTTTCAACAAATCCTTATTGATTGTTGAGCTCTTTCCTCCCATATCCTCCGCCTGGAACAGGAATTGCGCGGCCACATTGTAGTTACTGTTAAATTCAAGCTTGTAACGATTAAAGTCGGTATAAAATTTATTAATTATTTTATAGCAGGCTTCTCCCGCCGGTTTCTTGTATTCGTTCTGCAACTTTTGATAAGCTTTCAATGCTTTTAAATAATACCCGTCCCCCTGTACGATACTGTATCGGGCAAAATTTTTCAGGTTGGATATGCGCGATTCATTTTCAAAATAAATTATCCCCAGAACTCCAAGAAAAGTACAAATTGAAACAATTGCCGCTGAGGGAATAAGCGGATGGCGGCGCACCATCTTGAATAAGCGCCGCGCTAATGAGCCCTTATAGGCCACCACGGAATAACCTTCCAGATAATCTTTTATATCTCTGACAAAGAGTTCCACACTTTCGTAACGGTCTTTTTTGTCCAGAGCCATAGCCTTTAAGCAAATAGCCTCAAGTTCACACGGAATCTTGCGTTTCGGGGTACGTTTGCGCGGTCGCTTAAAATCACCATTGACCACCGAGTTAAGAACTTGATTAGTAGTCATCGGGGATTCAAACGGAGCCGTTTTCCAAGTCAGTATCGAATACAGAATAGCCCCTAAACTGTATAAGTCGCTTTGTTCATCAATGTTCTCGGTATGCCCGCCGGCCTGTTCGGGAGACATGTAAGCCGGCGTGCCGCTGACGGAACCTTGTATAGTACTCATGGCGTCATCGTGGCCGACTGTCGCAAGGTCGAGATCAAACTCGACCTCCCATTCTTGTTCGGAGCTGTCCTTTTCCGCTTTGTACTTGACCAGTCCCCAGTCCATCACCATAACTTCGCCGTAATCTCCAAGCATGATGTTTGCCGGTTTCAAATCACGATGAATAATCCCTTTACTATGGGCATAGGCAACTCCGTTACCGACCGCGACAAAAATCTGCAGGAGCTGCCGCCGGGTGTATTTTTGCAAAAATTCTTTATTGCCCTCATCGAGTTTACGGATTACGGAACGCAAGTCCCGGCCGCCAACTTTTTTCATTGAAAAAAACACGCCGTTATCCTCGAACACACCCAGTTGGTGAACGGGAACGATGTTAGGATGTTCAATATGCGCGGTAGCGCGCGCTTCCCGCACAAAACGCTTAAGGGAATCTACTTTGTTGCGAAAAGCCGGCCGCAAAATTTTGATTGCGACTTCGCGGTTGAGTTCCGGTTCATAAGCGGCAAGCACCGCTCCAACTCCCCCCAGGCCAATAGTTTTTATATGGGTATAGCGGCTGATACTTTTATTTTCAGTATGAAGGTTGAGAAGCTTCTTTACCTCATCAATATTCAGCGTTTCAGAATCTTGTTTGTCCACTTCCGAAAAACTCATAGTCTGGCCCGTTTCACCAAACAGTGCTTCGTCAGTTAAATCATTATCGGGTTTTTTATTCATAATTTCATAACTTTAAAAACAAAATTTATCACGGAGACTTTTTTGCTCTATTGATTCGGCTTAGATGCTTTATTCGAGAATTTATTTCCGCCACGGCCTTGGCGAAACCCCTGAAATATTCTTCCCCGGAACGTTTAATTAAAGGTATTTCAACAAGGTCTTTGACATTGAATTTATCCGGAAAAACAAAGCATTTGACCCGCTGTTTTCGCGCCAGGTTGAAATTCTCCACTTTCACCGCGATACCAACGAATTCACCTTGTTTAGTAATTATAAAATCGCCGACTTCAGCTTTCAGCTGGGGGGCATTTTTGCGTACGGAATTACGAATATATAAGTAATTATCGCCTTTCTTCAAACCTAAGGAACAACGTCCGTTCAAACTGCTCGAATCCCGTCCGAAAGTCATATTTTTAAACAGGGTCAAATTTTGCAGGCCGCGTTTTTTCAGTTTGCCGTAAGTTAACAATTTCAAAGACGTTTTTCTTACCGCAGGCACTTCCAGCATACAAACCCGATTATCCACGTTCAAAGACAATAAAGGTTTTTTCACCTGGAACAGATTGTCGCCGTTTTTAGGTTTACCCACCAGGTAGCTTAACTTATTAATCCGGGATGATTTGGTAATCAGCCGTCCCAGACGGTTGAACAATTCAAGAGGTGAAATCAAATACCTTTTCCCCGCGACTAAAACTTCCGGCAGATAAAACATTCCGCTTTTTTCATAATTTATGAAAAAACGTCTTTCCTGAATATTCACTTTCAGCAATACCGCAGCCTGCGAATATTTCTCCAAAGACTTGCTTTGAAGCCTGTGCACTGCTTCTTTCAGCGATTCCTTAGTATCTTTCAAAGACTCCTTAGTATCCTTCAAAGCCATTTGCGCGCTTTCCACGCTGCTGGACGTTTTAATGAGTTTTATCTTAGTTTTCGCGAGTGTTTCAGTCGCGTCCCGTATCCTCGACTTATATTGATTCAGTTCATTTTGAGTTTTTGACAAATCACCGACGGCACTCTCTAAAATCTTTTTTAAATTTATGATTTTTTTCCGGGCGTCTTTCAGCTCCAATTGATTAACCGCCACATTTTTCCGGGTTTTCGCCAAACGGCCGCGACTTTCAGCAAGCTCTTTCTCAGTCGCACTGAGACGTCCACGGGTATATGACAAATCCAAAAGCGAGGCTTTCGCTTCGCCTTGAGACCCTTTCAGTTCCATGGCGATATCCCGCAGGCGCAACTTGGTAACATTCAAAGTATGTTTGGAAACAATCAGTTCATTGGTCTTTTTCTGCAAATTCATTTTTGTTAAGTTTAAATCCGAGGCTTTTTTCTGCAAACTGCCATGTGCCGAATCCAATGCTGACGCAGTTTTCTGCAATTTCCCTTCCATAGAACTCAATACGGTTTTGGTTTTTTGCAGCTTCTTTTCCGCGGAACTCAACTCTGCCGCGGTTTTGTGCAGTTTTTCGGAAACTTTTTTTAATTGACCGGCACGTTCGTCAAGCAAACTCTTCCTGGCCGCCAGCTTGTCATCACGCAAGATTACATTCTGCCGTAAAACCACCGCTTTACTGGCAAGTTTTCTGTTTTTAGCCTGCTCAAATTCCAAAGCGGCTTTGGCAGCCGACATTTCATTGACTACCTTCAAACGCCTGATGCTTTCCTTTTCCAGGCGGGCCAGAAGTTTTTCTTTGGAAAGTTTGCCTATCTCGCCTTTGCGGCTTTTTAATTTGACTTCCAGGTAGTTTAAGCGGACTTGGACTTTAGCCAGTGTGTCATTAAGTTTTTTGACTTGTTTTGAGCGGGTTTCCGCATAACCGAGTTTACGCTGAGACTTCAGCAAAGTCGCGCGCGCTTTCCTCAACTGCACACATTTTGCCTTAAGCTCATCCAGCAGGATATTAGCGGTATAATCGTCTATCTGCGTTCCCCTGCCCATGAAACTTGAGCTCATCGGCGCCACCCCCAAACTGAGCGACAGAACCGACAATACCAAAAAATCACAGATAACTACAAGTATCGAATGATTCACGATTTAATCTCCACTCAATTTAGCTTTTTCACTGACCAGGTGCTGTTTAATCGGAAACAACATGATTGTCCGCAACAAAACACTGATAATAATACCGACGAGAGTTGATGAATATGCTATCAAACGGCTCGTATGCGGATTAAAACTCATAACGATGAACGCGGCGACTGTCCCGAGCAGGCCGACATAGAGTGGTAAATCCAGGAAAATATCCGCATTATGCAAACGCGCCAGCTTCACGTCGATAGAATCATTGGATTTGTCGATAAAACGTAAAACCGTCATGCCGAGGAAAAGCACCAGAAACTGAATTACGATTATGCCGCTGAAGATGTACAGGGAAACCAGCCCCATGGTTTTAAGCTGGCTGGCAAATCCGGCCCCCTGCCCAACTGTTCCGATGACCGCTCCGCGGTCGCCTTCAAACAAGTTGCGGAAAATTGGAGTATTGTCATAAAAGTAAGAAATTATCCACACACTCAAGGCCGCGAAAAGCAAGGCAAGTACAATATAGACAAGTATAAATGTCTTTCTATTTTTCATTACAATTATCCCTTTTTTTGTTATCCGGCCACTTTATTTTGATCCGGAAAATATTCCATTAGTTTCCATACGGATTTTCCCTGGAAAAACCATATAACTACTTACATAAAATAGGACAGGTCGACAATTATGCAAGAAAAAGAAAAAAGAAAAAAGAAAAAAACACATCGCGACGCTCCGGGGCGTTATTTTTTCCTTTATTCAAGGCGTCAACACCTCGATACTGTCAATTACTTCCAGCATTATATCCTTGTATTCAGGGATATTCGCTTCGTCTTCAAGAATTTTTCTCAAAGGGGCCGCGGTGGCCGGGTTTGACGGCGCGAAAACCGTACAACTGTCCGGCACTTGTTCGCTGGATAAATCAAAGGTCCCGATGCGGCGCGCGAGCTTGACCGCGTCATTTTTATCCGTCCCGGCCAGGGGGCGCAAAACCAGCATGTCCACCGCCGCGTCAATCGTCGCCATATTGGTAATGGTCTGGCTTGCCACCTGCCCGACGGACTCGCCGGTGAGCAAAGCCCGGCGTTTACGTTTTTCAGCCACGCTCTGCGCGATGCGGAACATCATTCGCCGGTATAAAACTGTCCTGAAACGAGGATTACACTTGTCCCGGATGAGTTTTTGCAAAGGCGCTAAATTACAGATAAATAAACGGGCCGGCTGCTGAAATAAATTCAAATGATGTCCGATTCGACGGACTTTATCAATAGTCGCCCGCGGCGTGTAGGGATCACTGTGAAAAGTCAGAAAATCACAACGGCAGCCGCGTTTCATGATCTCGTAACAGGCTACCGGAGAATCAATTCCACCGGAAAGCAGCGCCAGTACCGGGGAATTAGACCCCACCGGCAAACCGCCGGGGCCGCGGATAATATCATAATAAATAAAAGCAAACTCACTACGCAGTTCACACCAGATGGTAATATCGGCGTTTTCCAGGTCGATTTTCAGGGAATCATAGTCATACTCCCGGCCGGCCACCCGCGCCAGCTCGATTTCAATAGCTTTGGAATCCAACTCAAAATCTTTGTTGCTGCGCTTGGCGCGGATACGGAAAGATACGACTGATTTTTTATCAAATGCTTCCGCAAAACAGGAACGGCAGGAACTGTCCACCGCTTTTTTCATCGCCTCCAGCGTGGGTTCGCACATAATCACCGGCGAAAATGATTCCAGCCCGAAAGCGCGTTGAAGCTGTTCTTCGGCTATAGCCAGCTGCTCATCAGTAAAAAAACTTTTGTCTTTGCGTTCAAGCCATATTCGTCCACGAACCCGCGAAATCCTGATGTCATGGACTTTTCGCAGAAGGTAATACATGTTCTCCATCATACGCTTCTCAAACATTAAACGATTATTACCTTTTATCGCTATTTCGTGATAGCGGCAAATTATTGCGTTATACATAAAATCTCCTTAGAAATTCAAAATAAATTACAAAAAAAGTTTTTTCTTTTCCCCCAATCTCCTCAAAGCTTGACTTTAAAACCGAGCCGGGCTAATGCTCTGCTCACCTCCGTATCTGAACATTTCGCCAGAAAAACATGAAACTCCCGACGCAGGGGATAATCTCCACGCTGTTTTTCAAAAACAGCCGGCGAACACTGTAAACGTCTGCTGTCATCCTGAACATTATATGCCAAATTCACAGCAATAAGCATTTTTTCTTCAAAACTGAGTCCTTCAGGGATTGTTACGTACCTTTTTTCAGGCAGCGGCAGGTCAGGCGGATACCAGTTTCCAAGCTTCAAACCGAAAAATTCAGCAAGCGCGTTGACGCTCATTGCGGTTCCGTTTGCCTTGCCGTCAGCGGAATATCCCGCGATATGCGGCGTCCCGAATTCCAGCAGCTCCAGCAGTTCCAAATCCAAATCCGGTTCATTCTCCCAGACATCCAGAACCGCGCCGGCAATATCCCGCCGCTGCAACGCTGTCTTCAGGGCCGAATTGTCACAAACGCCGCCGCGCGAAGAATTAATGTAAAACGCGCTGTTCTTCATCGCCTTGAATAATTCACCATTCCCTGAATGATAAGTGGGATATTTCCCATGCTTATTTAAAGGCACATGCATAGTGATAAAATCAGATTCAGCAATAACTTGCGCCAGGTCCGCAAAATTATCCGCTCCTTCTTTTTCCGCCCGGGGCGGGTCATTGAGCAAAACCCGCATAGCTAAAGCTTCACCGGCTCCGGCGACTTTCGCGCCGACATTTCCCGCTCCGATCACGCCCAGGATTCTGCCGCGCAGGGAAATTTTGTGTTTGCGGGCGAGGTTCAGCAGAACCGAGCTCATGTATTGCGCCACAGATGAGGAATTACAAGCGGGCGCATTAGTCCATTCAATGCCGTTTTCCGCCAGCCATTGAGTGTCGATATGATCGTAGCCAATGGTTGCCGTCGCAATAAACTTCACCGTCGAGCCGCGCAAAAGCCCGGCGCCGCATTCAGTGCGCGTACGGACGATAATCGCGTTCGCGTCCTTTACATCCGCCGGAGATATTTTGCCGCCGGGCAAATAAATCACTTCCGCGTACGGCTCCAGCACTCCCCGCAAAAACGGTATTTTGTCATCTGCAATAATTTTCATTTTTAAAATATGGGTTACGGGTTACGGGTTACGGGTTACGATTTTTTATTGTCTTTTTCAAATTAGATAACATTGCTAATATATGATCAGACTTCTCAAGCCATATTTTAGCGTCACTTTTTTCAATATAAGATATATCCATACCAATATATACTTGAGTCGCAAACTCTGCAGCAGAGCCCTTGGCAATCTCTATAAATCTCATTTGTTCTTTAGCTGATTCTTTTTCCATTCCTTCCGCAATATTGCTGGGAATTGAAAGACATGAGCGAGTTATCTGATCCTTAAAACCAAAATCCTTACACATTTTAAAAGCCTTATAAACATCTGCGGAAAGCCTGGCACTAGCCTTCCAAACATCAAGTCTCTCACATTTCACAACTTTTCCTCCTTAACACGTAACACGTAACACGTAACACGTAACACTTTTTTAACGAAGTTTCATAAGTGCTTCGCGACCGGACATACCCATGCGAACCCCTACCGCTTCAGCGGAATTGCTGCACGCGATAATTTTGGCTTCCAGCATGTCGTCAAAAGTCTTGACGCCGGTAACAACAGCAACACGCTCCTGCAGTTTATTCGCCGTTTCCACGGCAAAATAGCCGCAGCCGATAAAGCCGTGCGCCGCTTTAATTAACAGAATAGCCGCTGATTCCGTGGGAATCCGCCACGCTTCAAATTCTTTCCCGTCAAGAATAATTTTTTCCATATTCGCCCGCGCCTCCGGTGATTATCAAAATATTTATTATTATACTGATTGTAAAAAAACATTTTTGGCTGTATCTGTACAGCATATATAAGAGTATAGCAAAAATAATAAATTGCGAAAAAAATGTTAAAAAAATTAAGGATATTCACATGCAGGAAAGTTTTTTACAGCAAAACTTCGCCGAGCGGGTCGGCGGCAGTGCTTTTGGTAAAGACACGACCGTCTACAAGTTCGAAAAAATCAAACGCGCCAAACGCGCCGCGCTGAAAGCCAGGCCCAATATAAAATTAATTGATATGGGCGTCGGCGAACCGGACGAAGCCGCTTTCCCGGAAGTAATCGCGGCTTTGGCCAGGGAAGCCGAGGTTTGGGAAAACCGCACTTATACCGATAACGGCATCCGTGAATTTACCGATGCCGCCGGCAGGTATATGAAGGAACTGTACAATGTGGATATAGACCCGGAAACAGAGATTGTCCACGCGCTCGGCAGCAAGTCGGCTCTAAGCCTGCTTCCCGCGTGTTTCATCAATCCCGGCGACATCTGCGTCATGACCGTCCCCGGTTATCCGGTAATGGGGACATGGACAAAATATTTCCAGGGCGAAGTCGTCAATTTGCCGCTGCTGGCGGAAAACGCTTTTATGCCGGATCTTGATTCTCTCAGCGCGGCTCAGCGCCGGCGCGCCAAACTGCTTTACCTGAACTACCCGAACAACCCGACCGGAGCTTCCGCTACTGAAGAGTTTTTCGCGAAGGCGGTTAAGTTCGCGCGCGAAAATAATATCCTGATTGTTTCGGACGCGGCTTACGCGCCGCTGAATTTCACCAGTAAACCTTTAAGCCTCCTGTCCATACCGGGCGCGAAGGAAGTTGCCGTCGAACTGCACAGCATGTCCAAAGGCTTTAATATGACCGGCTGGCGTTTGAGCTGGGTTTGCGGCAGCGCATTGGCGGTCAAAGTTTTTGCCGGCGTCAAGGACAACGCCGACAGCGGCCAGTTCGCGGCAATCCAGAAAGCCGCCGTCGCGGCGCTCGAAAACCAGGCGGAAATCACCCCGAAAATTTGCGCAAAATATGAACGCCGCTTACAAAGCATGACCGCGGCGCTGCGGAAAATCGGTTTCCCCGCCGTGATGCCGAAAGGTTCCTTTTATTTATATGTACAGGCTCCCCGGGGAATAGCTGACGGCGAAAGTTTCGCGTCCGGCGAAAATTTCAGTCAATGGCTGATCCGCGAAAAACTAATCAGTTCAGTTCCGTGGGATGACGCCGGCCATTATGTCCGTTTTAGTGCCACTTTTGTCGCTCGCGGCGGCGAAAAAGAAGAAAAAGAAGTTTTAAATGAATTTGCTAATCGCCTGAGCGATGTTAAATTTATTTGGTAACAGCCCTGATTATATAAGGATTGACAGGCATGATATTTGCAAATAAACAGAAGGAGATTCAATCGCAGATTTCTGAGTATTGCGCAAGTGTCCTGGAATGTATGGATGCTTTTCAGGAAGCGGTAAAAGAATATTGTTCCCAGACGGACAGGAATGCCGCTAAGGCTTCCTTTGCCAAGGTCCACAAAGCAGAAAGCAAGGCCGACGATATCCGCAGAGCGATTGAAGTCATGATGTATTCCAAGTCGCTGTTTCCCGAATCCCGCGGCGACATAATGGGTTTGCTTGAGACGATGGACAGGGTGCCGAACCAGGCGGAATCCGCTGTCCGCATGATATGGAACCAGTATGTGACAATACCGGAGAAACACGCTTCGGAGATATTAAATCTGGTCGATGTCTGCTGCCGGGCAGCCTATGCGATGGTGGAAGCGGCGGAAACCTTGTTTTCGAACTTCACTAATGCGGCCGTCGCTGTAGGCAAAATAGACGAGTTGGAAAGCGAAGCTGACAAAATGGAGGCCGCACTTATCGAACAAGTGTTTTCAAGCCATGTTGACAGCATTGCGACGATTGTGTTTCGCGACTTTATCAAATGTGTTGCCCAGATCAGTGACCGGGCGGAAAACGTCGGCGACAGGATTCGCATCATCGTAGCCAAAAGGACGATTTAGAATGTTTCCTTTAACTGGAGGTCTATATCTGGGTTGGGCGTTGGGTGCCAATGACGCGGCCAACGTTTTCGGCACCGCCGTAGCTTCGCGGATTATCACCTTCCGCAAGGCATCCATCCTGTGTTCAATAGCTATCATTGCCGGTGCAATGTTTCAAGGTGAAGGCGGTATTCGTACTTTAAGCAGTTTGAGCACACAAACGCATATGAGCCTTTTTGTCGTATCAGTCTCCGCCGCCGTCACGGTAACATTAATGACGATCATGCGCTTGCCGATAAGTACTTCACAGGCTATTGTCGGGGCGATTGCCGGTGTTGGACTGGCCACTGGCTCAATGCACTGGGGAGGCTTGGTGAAAGTCATAATATGTTGGCTGGCAACGCCCATCGGGGCGATGTTTATCGCATATATTTTTTACAAGTTGCTGGCCGCATTTGTCCGGCATGTACCCATGAGCATTTTAACCCGCGACAAAATTCTCTGGGGCGGCCTGCTGATCGTCGGCATATACGGTTCGTATGCGCTCGGCGCGAACAATGTTGCCAACGCCACGGGTATTTTTTCCGGCCAGTTCCCTGGAATATCCGATAGCCGGCTTGCTCTTTTCGGCGGAATTTCCATCGCGCTTGGAGTTCTTACCTACAGCAGGCGGGTGATGATGGCTGTTGGTTCGGGTATCATGCATTTGGATGCGTTCACCTCTTTTGTAGCTGTTTCATCAATGGCTGTTACGGTACATATTTTTGCTGTTATCGGCGTGCCCGTGAGCACATCGCAGGCGATCATTGGTTCAATAATCGGCATCGGGGCTGTCCGCGGCGTTCATGGTATTAAATTCCGTACCTTAGGTAATATTGGCTTTGGTTGGTTACTGACGCCCATAATCGCGTTAATCCTGTCATCATCAGGTTACGCCATCTTTTGTATAAAAACCGGAACTATTTTGAAGTAATATAACTCAAGTTTTGCAGTTCAAATTTGAGCGAAAAACGAACGATCAAACATTGA
>CAZEXM010000014.1:0-28225 GCA_964515915.1 uncultured Victivallaceae bacterium | reverse complement strand
AGTCAATGATTAAAATCGTATAAAAAGCCCCATGAAATGGAGCGGCTTTATGCCGGTTTTAAATCTTATGGCTGTCCGCAAAATTTAAACATTTTTAAAGCGTCACTGGTTTCGAGCACATCATGTACCCGCAGTATTTCCACTCCCTGCGATGCCAGATACAGCGACAAAGCGATTGTGCCCGCTAAACGATCCTTAACATTGTCGCGATTTAACAATTTCCCGATAAACGATTTCCGGGAATGCCCGGCCATAACAGCATAGCCGCTTTTGCGGAGCCGGTTAATTTCTTTAATTAAAAGCAGATTCTGTGCCGCGTTTTTGGCGAAACCGATTCCGGGATCTAAAATAATATTTCCCCGTTTCACGCCGCAGTCAAGAGCTTTTTGCGCGGCCTTGTTCAAAAATTCAATAACTTCATCTACGATATCTTTATAAACAAGATTTTCCGGGTTCTGCATAGTTCCGGGATTACCGCGCATATGCATAATAACCAAACCGCTGTTATTCCGCCCCGCTATCCCGGCGATTTCCGGCGAATACTCCAGACCGCTGACATCATTTATGATATCCGCGCCGGCTTTTACCGCGGCGGCGGCGACCGGCGTTTTGCGGGTATCAACGCTGATTATGATTTCCGGTTTTTGTTTTTTAAGTTCAGAAATAAGCGGAACAACCCGTCTGATTTCTTCATCAACAGAAACTTCCACCGCGTTCGGGCGGGTCGATTCTCCGCCAATATCAATAATAGCCGCACCGTCCTGGTAAAGTTTCAGGCACTGCCTGAGGGCGGCATCCGCGGCAAAAAAATCACCACCGTCACTGAATGAATCCGGCGTTACATTGACAATCCCCATTAAACAGGGAGCGTCAACTATATTCACTTCGCGATTTCCAAAGCAAAAACGCATAATCGTTTCCAATTATTCAGTATTTTCAGACTTCTCCGGCAAACTCGTTTCGCTGTTGTTTTCCGGCGCGGCTTTACTGCTTTCATTTGAAACTTCGCCGCTTTCAGCGGCTTCAGTCGCCACGGCTTTCTCCGCTTCAGCGGCGAGCATCTCTTCTTCCTCATCGACCTTGACAATTTTGGAAACACCGGTTATGCGGTCATCGTCTTTCAGGTTCATGATGCGGACCCCCTTGGAAGCACGTCCGATAGTCCTGATTTCATCAACCGGAATACGTACCAACTGGCCGCGTTCGGTAGTGAGCATCAATTCATCGCCCGGCGTGATTTGCAGAGTGTCAAGCACCAGGTCGCCATCGCGCAATCTGATGCTGGTTACACCTTTGGCGCCGCGTTTGGTTTTGCGGTAAGGCTTGACAAAACTGCGTTTGCCCATGCCTAACTGGGAAACGACAATCAATTCAGGGCCGCCGGCAGCTTCTTCGGCAACGCCCTCTTCGATATCACCGAGGTCTTCACGGATTACTTCCATGCTGACAATGCAGTCATTTTCGAGTTTGAAACGCATGCCGGTTACGCCGCGGGCAGTTCTGCCCATCGGCCGCAATTGAGTATTATTCTGTTCAAAGCGGCAGGCCATGCCTTTTTGAGTGGAAAGGATAATTTCGTTACCGTTTTCGCATATTGCCGCCCCGATGAGGTCGTCATTTTCCTCGATTCGCAGGGCGCGCAAGCCGGCGCGGCGCAAATTCCGGAAGGCGTTGAGATAAGTTTTCTTGACGTAGCCGCTTTTAGCGCACATGATGATGAATTTATTTTCATCTTCAAAATCTTCCTTGCGGACAGTGAGCATGGCTTTAATTTTTTCGCCCGGTTCGATTTTTATCATATTGACAATGGCTTTTCCTTTGGAAACGCGGGAACCTTCGGGAATTTCATAAACATTCAGCCAGTGCATGAAGCCTTTATCCGTAAAGAAGAATATCAAGTCATGACTGTCGGCGTTAAAAAGATGTTCGACGTAATCTTCATCTTTGGTTTCCATGCCGATAATGCCTTTGCCGCCGCGATGCTGCGTGCGGTAAGTTACCGACGGAGTACGTTTGATGTAGCCGGTATTGGAAACGGTGATAACGCAGGAGTGGCGCGCGATCAGGTCGGCGATATTCAAATCGCTGTCATCCATAGTGATTTCCGTGCGGCGCGGATTAGCGTATTTATCGCGAACTTCTTCGAGTTCTTCTTTAATGACGCCAATGCGCATTTCGCGGCTGGCGAGTAAGGATTCGTAATATTCGATTTGTTTTCTCAGTTCAGCCAATTCGCTTTCAACGTCTTCGCGAGCCAGGCCGGTTAACTGATGGAGGCGCATTTCCAGAATAGCGTTGGCTTGAATTTGAGTTAACTCAAAACGAGCCATCAAAGCTTCGCCGGCAATCTGGCGGGTGCGGGACGCGCGGATTATTTTAACGACTTCGTCGATATTATCAAGAGCTTTGAGCAGGCCTTCGAGAATGTGAGCCCTGGCTTCGGCTTTTTTCAGCTCGAACATAGTCCGGCGGGTAACAACTTCCATACGATGGTCGATGTAAGCCTGAAGGACTTGAGTCAAATTCATAATGCGGGGGCGGTTGTTGTCAACCACCAGCATTGTGTAGCCGTAAGAACTTTCAAGCTGGGTGTGGGCGTAAAGCTGATTGAGCACAACGCTTCCCATTGAGCCGCGTTTAATATCAATAACAATGCGAATACCGCAGCGGCGGCTTGATTCATCGCGCAGGCCGGAGATGCCGGTGATGCGTTTTTCGTTAACTAAATCAGCAATCTTTTTAACCATCACTTCTTTATTTACCGCGTAAGGTATTTCGGTAACGATGATTTGTTCACGTCCTTTGTCGTTTTCCACGATTTCAGCGCGGGAACGGATTCTGGTACTGCCTTTGCCGGTGGCATAAAATTTGCGGATATTGTGAATACCGCGCATTATCGCACCGGTGGGATAGTCCGGCCCGGGCAGGTGTTCAAGTAAATCAGTGACTGTCGCGGTAGGATTTTCCAGCAGGCAAATAGTCGCGTTAATGACTTCGCCGAGATTATGCGGCGGGATATTTGTCGCCATACCGACGCCGATACCGGTAGTGCCGTTGACCAGCAGTTGCGGATAGCGTGCCGGCAGAACAGTCGGTTCCATGGACGCTTCGTCAAAGGTCGCGACCATATCGATAGTATCTTTATCAATGTCAACGAGCAATTCTTCCGCAAGGCGTTCCATTCTTGCTTCAGTGTATCGGTAGGCCGCGGCCGAGTCGCCGTCAATACTGCCAAAGTTCCCCTGCCCGTCAACGAGCGGTTCGCGCATCGCAAAATCCTGGGCCAGACGCACCATCGCGTCATAAATAGAACTGTCGCCATGCGGATGATATTTCGCGATAACTTCCCCGACGACACTGGCGCTTTTTTTGAAAGAGTGTGATTTTGTCAGGCCAAGTTGTTTCATTGCATAGAGGATTCGGCGGTTTACCGGTTTGAGTCCGTCCCGGACATCGGGAATCGCCCGGCCGACATTGACACTCAGGGAATACTGCAGATAAGCAGTATGCATGATGTCTTCTATACCGACAGGAAAATCGTGCGTGCTAAGTTCGCTCATATTTGTTTCCTTAAGCTTTTGATTACAGCCGCGCGGCTAAGTTATAAATATATTTATCTTAAATTACACCATTTTAGCAAATTAACAAGCTGATAAACGGCTAATTTGAGTATAAAAAGTTAATATTTTCAGGATTCGGCATAACTTATGCCCTTTGTTTAGGATCTTTGCCTGTATTTTAAATAAATCTGTCGTAACTACTCAGGCGTCCGGAGTCAGAATGAGAGAGCATTATTAGAGGCATGCTGATACTATTTTGATATTGAAGGTGTGAAAACCGTTCGAGAACAGGCCGGGATAAGCAGACGAACTGTCGAAGAACACTGGTAATCGACGCGAATAAAAACGCAACGCTATTTGAAAACGCATAAATTGATTATAAATTAACATTTAACATGCTTTTATTTTACTACTAAAAATGGGTATTTATATATGAAAAAATTATTTTTGCTTTGCTGTGTTGTTTCCGGGATGTTTTTTTTAACAAGCGGCTGCACCTACCATAACATTGAAAATTCTAAAAAGCTCAGGGTCAACATGACCAAGGCGCAGGTTTTGAAGGTTATGGGAGAGCCGCTTAAAAATCAAACATATGCAACTCCGAATGCCTGGTTCTATTATATAGACACTCAATGGTATGACGGCCTTACAACTGAAGACGAATGCCTGCCTTTAGTTTTCAAAAACGGTAAACTTGCCGGATGGGGTTGGGATTACTACGAAAAATCACGTATTCAACATAAATACAAAAAGTAGAGCTAATTGCAAAAGTCCAGGATAAAATTGTATTTTTTTAAAACTGCGCTTGCTTTTTCGCGAAAAAGCTACATATTTAGAACTCCGACAACGAGCCAGCTTAGCTCAGTTGGTAGAGCAGTTGACTTGTAATCAGCAGGTCGTCGGTTCGACTCCGACAGCTGGCTCCATTTTTTTAACCTCAAAATCTGCAATTTTAAACATAAAATAAGATGGTGATAAACTTTTTTTTGTAATTATTTTGTAATTCTTAATAATATTTTAAAGCATAATTTATGTTTTATTTAAAATTTGATTAACAGAAAATACATCACCTATTATCAATGGAAGCACAAGGAGATTGTATATCAGCTTTGAAGAATCAGAATTTTTTTTATTCTGTGAAAATGCTTCACTATCATCCCATAACTTCTGAGAATTAACTATTTTCGAGTAACTTTGAGCTTACGCTTGCGCACTTTCCGTTACCCTCATTTTTCATTTCCAGGCTTGGTCTACTGTAAATTTATATATCATTTTCAGCGACTAAGTAGTCGCGAGTGCAGCCTTGCACCGCGACCTTTGCGCTCGACAAGGTCAATAACTTTAGTCAAGCAGAAGTCTCTGTCACGGAGCAAGCTGCTCCTGTGACTACTTTTTGCAAACATACTTTATTTTCCATGGGATGACTGTGATTTAATATTGTTCTTAATAACATATAATGTAACCTTAGGGGGTTACAAAAAGCAAGTTTTTTATAGCGGGGAGCCGGAAACGTCTGGAAGAATGAAGCTGAATACCTTCTTTCTTTATATCGACAAAGAAATAACTGCCTTTTTTGAATAGCTTCTTTGATTTCATCAACACTATGCATAATAATACTGACTCTAGCAGCCTGTCGGACTTATGGATAATCTGCTGTAAAACTGCCGAATTTTGCTGAGATTTCCATCAAAATCGTCAAATATGTTCAATATTCTCGTGATTTTGACGAAAATTCCGCTTTATTCGGACAATTTTTCGCGACGATTCCCAAAGTCCGACAGACTGCTAGTTTCACAATCTGCCGATCTCCGGGCTTTCTTTTTGATTCTGTCCCGGTATCCCTTGTATTCGTATTTCGGCAGGTCTTTTACAACAAGCAGCAGGTCGTAATCGCTCTTGTATTTTTTTATTTAGTTGAAATATCCTGTTTTTTGCGATAACTTAATATAAATGATAAAGATAACAATTTTAATGTAGCACGAGCGTCTCGCTTGTGAATATACTCAAGCGAGACGGTTGACTTTCGCTGTGCTCAGTCTCAGCCTTCGCAAAGTGAGCTACATTTTATAATATACCGGGAAATAATATAATGAATGAAAGTAAATTACTCTCAAACTTGATGAAGCGCGGCGGTGAATTTTTAAATTGCGAATATCCGGTTATTTGCGGAGCTATGACCTGGGTTTCAGAACCTGAGCTGGCGGCGGCGGTGTCAAACAGTGGAGGTTTCGGCTGTCTTGCCGGCGGAATCGCGACCGGCAAAATGATGGCTCATACTTTGCTCATGGGGGCTGCCGGGGTGCAGTTGGGAACCCGTTTTGTCATGACTGAGGAATGCCGCGCGCATGAAAAATTCAAGGCCGTATTCAGGCGCGCGAATGCCCGCGACGCCATATCCACTCCTCAATACGATTCAAAACTGCCGGTTGTCGCGGTCCGCGCCCTGCGCAATAAAGGACTCCAGGGTTTCGGACAGCTTCAGTTGACACTGCTCAAACAGTTGGAAGCCGGTGAAATCACCCGTGAAAACGCCCAGGAACAAGTTGAAACTTTCTGGATGGGGGCTTTGCGCAAAGCTGTTGTTGACGGGGATGTTGAACATGGTTCCTTAATGGCGGGCCAGTCCGTGGGCCTGGTCGATAAAATTGTACCGGTTCGCGAACTGATCGCGGAATTGATTGATGACGCGTCCGGTACTCTGGAAAATATAAAAAACAAACTCAATGCGATATAATGCCAAGATTAAAGGGTAAAATTTTCGAAAAATGGAATTACGGGCTGATTATATCGGCTTTAGTCATCGTGATCCTGACGGCCAGTTTTCAGACTTTGCACCGGGCCTGGTTCAGAGTTACGAATGATTTCTTTTACCCTTATCTCAAATTCCCGGTTCAAGCAGGATATTTTGCCGCCGGCGAAAGTTCGCGTCTGTACAGCAAACAGGAGTTGACGGCAAAAATCAACCGCCTTCAAGCTGATAACCGCGTTTTCGCCGCCAAAGTCGCGAGACTCGGCGAACTTACGGTTGAAAATGAAAAATTGCGTTCCCTGCTCAAGCTTCCCAAACGTTCCGATTACAATTATATCACGGCGGAAATAATTATCCGGGACCCTTTGCGCTGGAAAGAAGGTTTTATTGTCAGCCGCGGCACTAATGATGGAATCATTGCCGGCACAGCGGTTTTATGTTTCGACCCTGCATATCCTGAACAAGCCATACTGGCCGGAGTGGTTAAAGACGCGGCAAAACATTCCGCGCAGGTTGTCAGTGTTTTGAATCCGCGTTTTCGGATTTCCGGATATTTCGCGAAAGCAAAAACCCATGGCATTATCAATGGCGACGCTCGTCAGACGCATCGGCCCGATGAGATAAATATCAGTTTTTTGTCCACCCGTAAAAAATATCAACCCGGCGAAAAATGCTTGACTTCCGGGTTTGAACACCAGATACCGGCGGGATTTTTAATCGGTTCCCTGAAAAGACTGGATTCGAGAAATCAGATTTTTTCCAATAAACTTTATTTGTCAGCTAAAATTTTGCCCGCCGCCAAACTGGATAATTTACATTTTGTGATTTTAGCGGTTCCGCAAAATAAAAGGGCATTATAATGGCTAATCTTTACATGCTGATTATTGTTTTGATATTGTTTTGGCTGCAATTATTGCTCGGCAGCATTGCTTTGCATATACCGCTCTGCATTGGCGGGATTTTTTATATAAGCGTCGCATATTCCTGGCGGCAGGGAGTATTCTGGGCAGTGCTGGGCGGAATTTCGCTTGATTTATTTTACGGCCGCGGCCTGTTTATTTCAAGCTGGGCCTTTCCGGCAACAGTGATTTTCGCGGAATACTGGCGGCGGAAAAACGATACCCGGCATTTGCGTAACTGTATGCTGCCGGGCGCGATTATTGCCTTGCTGAGCGTATTGCCGCTTTGGATATACAAACTAATCCTGTACAATGCTGATATCAGCGCCGTTGTCAAAGACTTGCTGCCCGGAACAATTTTCGCGCTGAGTTTTAACGCATTTTTCCTGCCTTTGCTGGTGCTGGTTCTTGACGGGATTGGAGAAAAGATAAAATTACCTTTATTCACCAGGGCCAACAAACGGCTTTTAAAGGAGCGAAAGTAATTACTGATGAGAAGATTGCTGCTTAAACATAGAAATCGCGTTCTGATTATAGGCCTGTTCCTGGTTTTACTGTATTCCAGCCTCGTGGTTAAATTGTGGCAGGAACAAATCAAACAAGGCGCTGAACACCGCCGGAAAATTTCCCGACAGTCAATTCGCCGGATTCGCATTCCGGCTCCACGCGGGAAAATATTGACTTCAGATCTGCATGTTTTAGCTGATAATTCACCTTCTTACGATGTGTATTTGTATTTTGAGGAAATGCGCCAGCCACAGGGGCGCAGCAAAACAATTACCTACATTGAAAATGCTCTCCTGCAAATAAACGCGGTCCTCAATCGAACTGAAAAGATAAGTGCTTTGGACATCAAACGACACATGAATACGCGCCCCGGCCTGCCATTTAAAGTCGCCGGCGATGTAAACGCCCGCCAGATGTCCCAGATATTTGAGTTATCCGCGAAGGTAAAAGGTTTAGGCATAATTCCCCGCAGTAAGCGAATTTATCCGGCGAAAGATATTGCCGCTCACGTAATTGGCTATACACGTCCCGAAGACCCCCGGAAAGCCAGTGACCGCAAAAACTTTTTCTATTACCTGCCTGACCTCAAAGGGGTGCGTGGAATCGAGAAACAATTTGACACTCTCCCGTTTTCGGATAAAACGGTCCGCGGTTTAAAGGGATATCCGGGTTTCAGCCTGGTGCAGGTTGACCATCGCGGATTTGTCCACAAAACTTTGATTGATGAAATTAAACCTTTGAGCGGTAATAATGTGATTTTAACTTTGGACTGGCGCGCGCAAAAAATCGCCGCTGATTTAATGAAAAATTCACGCGGGGCTTTTGTTCTGCTCAATGCCGACAGCGGCGCGGTGCTCGCCATGGTATCGGCTCCTTCATTTGATTTACAGGCTTTTTCCCCAGTAATTACCAGCAAATCTTATCAGAAATTACTCAAAGACCCTGCTAAACCCCTGTTCAGCCGGGCGAACCAGGGCGAATATACTCCCGGGTCAATTATGAAACCGCTGGTTGCTTTGGCTTTACTGAAACAGGGCGTAAAACCGGATGAAATAATCAACTGTGACGGAAAAACGATGATTGCCAAAGCTCGTATCCGTTGTTCGGCGTGGCGGCGCGGCGGACATGGCCGTATGAACTTAAGGCAGGCTATTGAACAATCCTGTAATGATTATTTCATTGAAAAAGGAAAAAAATTAAAAATGGAGGATTTGCGGGATATCTTTGCCAGTGCCGGTTTGGGGCGGCGAACCGGGCTTGGCCTGCCTGAACGCCGGGGCAGATTACCCGTACGCGAAGACAAAAAGCGGCGCAGCGGATTCGCCTGGAACCAATATGACACCTCATTATTATGCATCGGGCAGGGATATATTTCCGTAACGCCTTTACAAATGGCGCTGTACGCCGCCGCCCTGGGTAACGGCGGCAGGATTTTTCAGCCCTATCTGCTCAAAGAAATTCGCAGTTCGTCGGGAACGGCTTTATATCGCACAAGTCCGCGGATCACCGGCAGATTAGCTGCGGCTTCCCGGGATTTGGAAATAGTCAGGGAAGGCATGCATCTGGTTGTCAACAGTCCTTCCGGCAGCGGGAAACTGGCTAAAAATCCTTTCATCGACCTGTCAGGAAAAACCGGAACCGCCGAACTTATGGTAAGCGGCAAACGCCGCCAGAACACCTGGTTTATTTGTTTCGGGAAATACAAAAAAGTCAATTACGCGGCGGCAATCCTGGTTGAAGACGGAGTTTCCGGCGGCCGAAGCTGCGCCCCGCTCGCCAAAATCTTTTTTATGAAGTATTTGAACAAAATAGATAAAAAATAAAAAAATACACAGTCCAGGGCGAACGTCGCCTTCGATATCAAAAAGAAAAAAAAGCCGGACGTAACGGCTCCGTGGTCCAGCGGCGAGCGTTCGAGTTCTCTTAGGGCTCAATATTTTTCACTTACCCTTGACATTAAACGAGCACATACTATATTTAATCATTATGAAAAAATCGCTCTCACATCTTCCACTGACTAAAAAACAGGGACTTAAAAGACTTAAGTCCATCATTCTGGCAAGCGTGCCGCAAACGGAGTTTATCATTCTTTTCGGAAGTTATGCCCGCGGCAACTGGGTGGACGACGAATATACGGAAAAGCATATTACTTACCAGTACAAAAGCGATTTTGATATTCTGGTGATTACTAAAAATAAGGAATCGGCTAATAAAGAAAGTCTCTGGATGCAGATTGAAAATGAGTATTACGGGGCCTATCATGACCGCACTCCCGTCGATATTATCCCCCACCATATCCGTGAGGTGAATTCCAAACTCAAAGAGGGGCATTATTTCTTTTCGGATATTAAAAAAGAAGGTGTATTGCTCTACAACTCCGGCAAATACAAGCTTGAAAGAAGACGCAGAATTGACCCGGCAAGAAGACTGGAAATTGCGGTCGATGATTTTAAACAGTGGTTCGAAAGCGCAAAAGATTTTTTTGAACAGTTTGAACATGCCTACAATAATAAAAAATATAAAATTGCCGCTTTTGAGCTTCATCAGGCAACAGAACGTTTTTACGATGCGGCAATACTGGTCTGTACGGGGTACTGCCCTAAAATCCATAATATAGCGAGGCTTGGACGGATGATTTCACGCTATTATCCGGAATTCCTGAAAATTTTCCCGAAAAAGACTGACGAAGAGAAAGGTCTTTTTAAACAGTTGAAAAAAGCCTATATTGATGCCCGTTATAAAAAAGATTACAGCATCACCAAAAAAGAACTCGCATATCTGGCAAAGCGTGTTGAAAAACTTCGTGATCTAGTGGAAAAAACCTGCAAAGCAAAAATAGAAAGTTTAGAAAAACAAAAATAAAGGCATCACTGAAAAATTATCCGGTTAATTTAGCTGTCAAAGGCTCAATTGCTTGCGGTGCAGGTCCTGCATCTGCGAATACTTCAAAAAAGCACGGCTGGAGACAGCCGTGGCTGTTATGTAAATGTCAAGTCAAAATCTCAATTCGTAATTGACTTTCGCTCCGCTCACCCGCATTGCAAGCAAAGTCATAATTCGTAATTATTTCAACTTTTTCAGTTGAAATACCATGTTTACTGATGTATTTTCTGTAATTGTGATTTATTCTGATATTAATATATTAAAAAGGAGTTTTATAGTGAGTAAAATCAATGCGCCACATGTCTTCACCTCCGAATCCGTGTCCGAAGGACATCCGGATAAAGTTTGTGACCAGATTTCAGATGCTATTCTGGATGCCTGTTTGAAAGACGACCCGGAAAGCCGGGTTGCCTGTGAAACCTTAACCACTACGGATTTAATCGTTGTTTCAGGCGAACTGACAACTAAAAGCCAGGTTAACTGGGAAGCGGTAGCCCGTAAAACTGTTGCTAAAATCGGCTATACTCATTCTGATATCGGCTTCAGCGCCGACTCATGCAAGGTAATGATCTGCCTGCATAAACAATCCGCGGATATTTCCCAGGGCGTAACTGAAGGCGAAGGCATGTTTCAGGAACAAGGCGCCGGCGATCAGGGTATGATGTTTGGTTTTGCGACAAACGAAACTGAAGAATTGATGCCCGCTCCAATCATTTACTCCCATAAAATTATGGCGGAATTAGCCCGTCGCCGCAAAGAAATGCCGGAACAATATTCTTATCTTCGTCCAGATTCAAAAAGCCAGGTTTCAATTCGTTACGATAAAGGCAGGCCGATATGCGTTGAAACTATTGTGGTGTCACATCAGCATACCCCGGAAATGCGTATTGAGCAACTCGAAGCTTTGGTCAAAGAAATTGCTAAAGAAGTTATTCCAGCGAAACTTATGCACGGAAGTGTTAAATACTATATTAATCCGACCGGCCGTTTTGAGATTGGCGGGCCTAACGGCGATACCGGTTTGACCGGACGTAAAATTATAGTTGACACTTACGGCGGTGTCGGTTCGCACGGCGGCGGCGCCTTCTCCGGGAAAGACCCCTCAAAGGTTGACCGTTCGGCAGCTTATATGTGCCGTTATATCGCGAAAAACATTGTCGCGGCCGAACTTGCCGACAAATGCGAAATCCAGGTCGCTTACGCTATCGGCGTATCCGAACCGATCAGTATCAACATCGATACTTACGGTTCCGGTAAATTAGCCAAAGATGCCTCGCTCGAAAAAATCGTTCGCGAAGTATTTGACCTGAAACCTGCCGGTATTATTAACTCATTGCAGCTCAAACATCCACAAGCCAATGGCTGGACTTATCAGGATACCGCGGCTTACGGACATTTCGGGCGTGAACATTTCCCGTGGGAAAAAACCGACAAAATCGAAGTTTTACAAAAGACCGCCGAAAAATATAAATAATTCAGCAGGAGCTTGTAAAATGATTTGTTCAGAAAGAATATTGGGAATCGGGTCTCCGGTTGTTGACCTTCTGGTTCATGTTGAAGACCAGTTTTTGCAGGACATTAACGCGGAAAAGGGCGGTATGGTACTGGTCGATTCCGAAGAGATGGACGAATTACTGGCAAAACTTCCGGAACAGCCTGTACTTACCCCGGGCGGTTCCGCCGGGAATGCTATTTTCGGAATGACTAAACTAAAAGACTCAACCGCGTTTTTAGGTATGCTCGGCGATGATGCGGCCGGTGATTTCTACCGCGGCAAACTTGTCGAAATCGGCGGCTATGATAAATCTTTCCGGGTGATGAAAGGAAAAGTAACCGGACGCTGCCTGAGTATGATTACTCCGGATTCCGAACGTACAATGCGCACTGACCTGGGGATCGCGTCTTCCCTGACCGCGGACGACATATCCGCCGTGGATTTCGAGGGCGTTGATCACGTTCATGTTGAAGGATATTTACTTTACATCGACAGCGTGACGGAAAAAATTCTTGCCACCGCAAAAGATTGCGGCTGTACAATCAGTATTGACCTGGCGACATTTGAGATTGTCCGTTTAAAACGTGATTTACTGACCCGCTTGCTGAAAGATTATGTGGACGTCGTTTTCGCAAATGAAGACGAAGCGGCGGAATTCGCGGGCACGAAAAATCCGGCGGAACAAGCCGCGGTGCTCTCTGAACTTTGCCCGGTGGTTGCGGTGAAACTTGGCGCTGACGGCTGTTACCTGCAGGACGAATTTGGCGTCTGTGCCGTGCCGGCTCAAAAGGTCAAACTTGTTGACACTACCGCGGCTGGGGATTTATGGGCGGCCGGCTTCCTGCATGGCTGGTTAAACGGTTGCCAATTAGAACAATGTGGAGAATTCGGGACAATAACGGCTTCGGAAGTTATCCAGGTTATGGGATCGCAAATATCCGAAGAGAATTGGGAAATAATTAACGAAAAATTAAAAATATAGAAAGTTGTGAGTTATGAGCTCCAGAAAAGAACTCCCTCATCCAACTGATAACTGACAACTGATAACTTTTTTAAAAATATAAAACAGGAAAAATTTTATGGATTACAAAGTAGCGGATATTTCTTTGGCTGATTTCGGGCGCAAAGAGTTGGATATCGCAGAACACGAAATGCCCGGATTGATGGCGACCCGCCTTAAGTACGGTGAAGAACAGCCGCTTAAAGGCCTTAAGATCATGGGCAGTTTGCACATGACTGTTCAAACCGCGGTATTAATTGAAACTTTAACCGCCCTGGGCGCGGACGTTCGCTGGGCTTCATGCAATATCTTTTCAACTCAGGATCACGCGGCGGCGGCAATAGCTGTATCGGGTGTTCCGGTTTTCGCGTGGAAAGGCGAAACCCTTGATGAATATTGGGACTGCACTTATAAGGCCCTGACCTGGCCCGACGGCAGCGGCCCGCGGCAGATTGTTGACGACGGCGGCGACGCCACCTTGCTGATTCATCGCGGCTATAATGCCGAAAACGATGCGTCTATCCTTGATGCGCCGACTGATAACGCTGAACTGCGGGTAATTAATAAACTGTTGAAAAAAGTCCTGGCGGAAGACCCGCGGCACTGGCATAAAGTTGTCGCCGGCATAGACGGGGTCTCTGAAGAAACCACTACCGGCGTGCATCGCCTGGTGCAAATGCAGGAAAGAGGCGAATTGCTTTTCCAGGCTATCAACGTAAATGACTCGGTTACCAAGAGTAAATTCGACAATGTTTACGGTTGCCGCCATTCCCTGACTGACGGGATCAAACGCGCCATGGACGTACTTATTTCCGGTAAAACCGCGATGATCTGCGGTTACGGCGATGTCGGCAAAGGCTGTGCCGAAGCCATGAGCAACGAACGGGCCCGGGTAATGGTCAGTGAGATTGACCCTATTTGCGCTTTACAGGCATGTATGTCCGGAATTAAGGTTTGCACAGTTGAAGACGCCCTGCCGGTCGCGGATATTTACGTGACGACCACCGGCAATAAAGACATCATCACCGCGGAACACATGAGCAGAATGAAAGACCAGGCGATTGTCTGTAATATCGGTCATTTCGACAACGAAATCCAGGTCGCTGAACTCGAAGCCCTGCCTGGAGTTGTAAAAGAAGAGATTAAAGGCAGCGAATGTCCAGTACATCGTTATACTTTCCCGGACGGGCACTGTATTTATCTGCTGGCCGAAGGACGTCTGGTCAATCTCGGCTGCGCGACCGGCCATCCCAGCTTCGTAATGTCCAACAGTTTCACCAACCAGACTCTGGCGCAAATTGATATTGCTAAAAATACAGGCCGTGAAATCGGCGTTTACCGTTTAGAGAAGAAACTTGACGAAGAAGTCGCGGCGCTGCATCTGGAACAACTTGGCGCCAAATTGACTGTCATGACGGACGAGCAGGCTGAATACCTGGATATTCCGGTGAACGGCCCCTACAAACCGGAGCATTACCGCTACTGAACAAGCGCGCGGCTCGAAACCCTTGCGTCGCGGCGGGCGATTTTCTATTGTTTCCGGTATTGCCGGGGGCTCAGGCCGGTGAGTTTTTTGAAAGCGCGGGAGAAATAGTTGCTGTCGGAAAAACCTGTCTTCCAGGCGATTTCCGCTATGCTCAGCCGGCTGTTGTTGAGCATTTCCCGGGCGAAGGCGACCCTCAGGGATATGATGTAGTTTAGCGGCGACATGTTAAAAGCTTTTTTGAACATGCGGTAAAGAGTTATTTCCGACATGGAGGCTTTTTTCGTCAAGTCCGCGATGGTGATTTTGTGCCGATAGTTGCTTTCAATATAAGTTATGACTTTACTCAAACACAGAATATCCATTTGTTCCGGGATTTCCGTTTCAGTGTAACTGCGGGCAAGAAATCCTATTAACTGCATAAAGTATGAAACCGCCATGAACAAGGCGTCCGGCTTGTCTGAATTGAGCTCTTTATCTATTGAATTTGTCAGTTTTTTTATGTATTCGAGCTTGCCGCCGCTTAAGTGCAGCCTGCTTTTAAAGCCGTGCTGCTGGCGCATTGCCGGTTCCACTTCAAAAAACGCATGATAACCGGGAGAGTTGCTTAGATCATAAAGTGCCAAATCCAGTTTTTCCGGAAGATATAGTAAATTTATTATTTTAAGATTTTTGGTATTATCGTAAGCGTGCCGGGTGCCGGGCCTGATGAGAAAAATATCGCCCTGTCTGATGTGGTATTTTTCCTTAATGGTATAATGAGTCCCATCCCCCTCAAAAACAATTACCAGCTCATTGAAATCATGTTCGTGCAATTCTATAGTATCCTGCCTGTCCATCCATAAAACCTTTATGGGCAGGCTGTTTTCTTGAAAATATAAATGCTTGTTCATAATGTGTTCCAATTTTAATGTCTTTGAAAGAATAATGCTTGTTTTTGTAATAATTGTCAAGGTTATAATTTAAAAAAAGGCTAAATTTATACAATAACAGCTAACTTTTGGCGCTCGCGCCTAAAAACAAACAGGAGCTTTTTGATGACAAAAAAATTAATAAATGAATTTAAAAATCCCGGCAGCGAATATCGCGGCGCGCCTTTCTGGGCATGGAACGGTGAACTTGAAGTTGATGAATTACGCCGGCAGATTAGAACTATGCGGCAAATGGGGCTTGGCGGTTTTTTCATGCATTCCCGGGTCGGTTTGGGCACCGATTATCTCTCCCCGAAATGGTTTGAATGTGTAAAAGCGTGTATTGATGAGGCCGAAAAACTGGATATGCGGGCCTGGCTCTATGACGAGGACCGCTGGCCGTCCGGCGCGGCGGGGGGATTTGTAACTTCGCACCCTGAATTCCGGGCGCGAAAGCTTATCTGTGAGGAACTTACGGAACTGCCAGAAGTAAATACGAATGCTGATACGCTGAGCTTTTTTTTAGCTGAAGTCAAGGGTGGAAACGCTAAGGATTTCGCGCAGTTTGATACTGTGCCGGCTTCGATTCCAGCCGGGAAAACCCTGATACATTTTTACATTGAGGAGGAGGAAACTTCATCATGGTACAATGGACAGACCTATCTGGATACCCTGAATCGCGACGCGGTAGGAAAATTCATAGAACTGACCCACGAAGCTTATCTGCGGGAAATCGGCAATGAATTCGGCAGACGGGTTCCGGGTATCTTCACCGACGAACCGAATTACGGCAGGGTTTGGCATGAATGGGAGGATAACAAGTACGGTTCGCCCTGGACCGGGAAACTGCCTGAAGTATTCAAGGCGCGTTACGGATATGATTTACTGGAACATTTGCCGGAATTATTCTATTACCTTGATGATGTTGAATTATCCAAAGTGAAACTTAACTACATTGACTGCCTGACTCACATGTTTGTGGACGCTTTCGCGAAACAAATCGGCGAATGGTGCGACAGGCACAACATGCAGCATACCGGGCACATGCTGGAGGAGGATACTCCCAGCCATCAGACAAATGTTGTCGGCAGTTGCATACGTTCTTACGAATACATGCAGGCTCCGGGAATTGACGTACTGACAGAACATTGGCGGATTTATGACACCGCCAAACAACTCAGCTCCGCCGCGCGGCAGTTTGACTGCAAATGGCGTTTGTCGGAAACTTACGGCTGCACCGGCTGGGATTTTCCATTCGCCGGGCACAAAGCGGTCGGGGATTGGCAGGCGGCGCTGGGAATTAATTTGCGTGCCCAGCATCTTTCCTGGTACACGATGGAAGGCGAAGCTAAACGCGATTACCCGGCAAGCATATTTCATCAATCACCGTGGTGGCGGGAATACAGTAAAGTCGAGGATTATTTCGCGCGGATAAATTCGGCGATGACCCGGGGACAGGAAGTTAGAGACGTACTTATTATTCATCCACTTGAGTCAGTATGGACAATGATCGGGAAAAACTGGATAGAAAGCAAAAACACATTGGATTTTGACCGTAAATTTATCGAATTGCGCGATTGCCTGCTGGGTGCTAATATTGATTTTGACTATGGCGACGAGGATATTCTGGCGCGGCATGGTTCTGTCGAGGGGTCTTTGTTTAAAGTAAAACAGGCGGAATACAAAGTGATTGTGCTGCCTGAAATGCTGACGGTTCGAGCTTCTACGCTCGAGTTGCTGGCCGAATTTGTCAAGCAAGGCGGGAAAGTTATCTTCGCCGGTTCTCCAGCGCAATATATAGACGGTGAAAAATCTGAAGCAATGAACTTGTTTGCTCAAAGCTGCGACAAGTTCGCGATTGGCAAAGAGTTGATTGAGGAGATTTCTAAAACTGCGGGAAGAGTATCTATAATTGACGATGGAGGCCAGGAAATTTTCAATACTCTTTATCTGCACCGTGAAGACGGCAAAAACGCATATTTATTCATTTGCAACACCGGGCATAAAGAAAAACCTCCTTATGAAAAAGATGACCCGACTTTATCTATTGAAAGAACCAGGGCGATTCCCGCAATGACTGTCAATATAAAAACAGACAAAACCGGAGTTGTTTTAGAGCTTGACCTTGAAACCGGCGGACTCGCGCGTACCGACGCGAAAAAGACCGCTGGCGGCTGGAGTATAAAATCCAGTCTCGCGGCAATTGACAGCAGATTGTTTATCATTAGTTCAGATTCCGGGGCTTTGGAACTACCGGAGGCCGACCGGCTTGAAGTTGTGTCCGAAGAGACAATGAAAGCGGATAATTACGGGATTATTCTCTCTGAAGACAATGTCTTGGTGCTGGCGGTGGCTAAAGCTGAAATAGCGGACCGTGACCGGCTGGATTCTGAACATGTCCTCGCG
This sequence comes from uncultured Victivallaceae bacterium, assembly GCA_964515915.1. Classification (GTDB taxonomy): domain Bacteria; phylum Verrucomicrobiota; class Lentisphaeria; order Victivallales; family Victivallaceae; genus JAHOYW01. The sequence goes on along the minus strand of CAZEXM010000014.1, from coordinate 10,332 downwards.
ATCGACAAAAAAGTGCGTGAACATTTGGGGGTTCAATGCCGCGGCGGGCAAATGAAGCAACCGTGGGTTAGAAAGGGACAGCTTTCAGAAAAGACCGTCGCGGTGAAACTGGCGTATGAGTTTTTCTGTGATGCGGTTCCGTCAGGGGCGCTTTATCTGGCGCTTGAAAGACCGGAAACTTTTGCGCTAACTCTTAACGGCCGGGAATTACCCTCCGGCGCTAATTGCGGGTGGTGGTGCGATAAATCGTTGAAAAAACTCGCTGTCGAGCCGACGTCATTGAAAATCGGGAAAAATGAATTATTGCTGGAATGTAAATATTCGGAAGCTCACCCCGGCCTGGAATATATTTATCTGCTCGGCAATTTCGGGGTGGAACTTGCCGGCTTGAAGCAAAGCCTTACTGCTCCGGTAAAAAGTTTGAAGATTGGTGATTGGGGAAAACAGGGCCTGCCGTTTTATTCCGGCGCGGCCGCTTATAAATGCACTGTCAATATCGACCGGAAAGCTGATGAACATGTTTTTGTCAAATTAGCCGAATACCGCGGCGCCTGCGCAAAATTGATTGTAAACGGGAAAGAGGCCGGAATTATTGCCTGGGCGCCGAACGAACTGGATATAAGCGACTTTCTCAAAACTGGCGATAACGATATAATCATTGAGGTATTTTCCAGCCGCAGAAACTCACACGGCCCTTTATTCAATTCCGAAAAATGGCCGGTTTGGACAGGCCCCGCCGAATACCATGAATTCACCGGCGAGTTCAACCTGGTTCCTTGCGGGCTGCTCAAAACTCCGCTGATTATTATGAAAAAATAACAGTCAAAGTCTCTGAAAAGAGATTCCTGCACTATCGTTTCAAAAGTAAAGACGGGTCAGGGATTTACGCCGGGTACTTTGGAATGCTGTTTAATGTAACTACAGGTATTTGGACATAAAACGGTAAAGAGTTTTATCTTCGAGTTTTCGGTATTTTTCCCGAAAAATCTTCAATTCTTCAATTATTTCTTCGTAATCCGGACGCCGGACAGGATCTTTTTTCAGCAGCCGAATGATGAATTTTGATAAGCTGACGCTTATTTCGGGACGAATATCATGAGGCGCGGCAACACAGACGCTGGCCCGGACTTCCAGTATGTCTTCATCTTCGTGAGCCTGTTTAAAGGGCTTTTTTCCGGTCAGTAATTCGTAAAAGCTTACTCCAAGACTGAATATGTCCCCCTTGTTATCTTCAAAACCATGGATTAATTTTTCCGGACTGACGTAATCGGGACTGCCGAATGAACTTAATTCCGAGAGCAATGACTGGGACCTGAGGTCATGGAGAGCGTAAGCAAGCCCGAAATCACCGATTCTCGCATTGGCCCCGGAATCAAGCAGGATGTTGGCCGGTTTTATGTCATGATGGATAACTCCGTCTCCAAGCGCGGCCTGTAAAGCGCTTGTTATATCGAACATCCAGTCCAAAACCTGAATTATTTCCAATTCTGAATTCTGTTTAATTTTCTGCTCCAGACTGCCGCCCGGCATATATTGCATCACCAGAAAACATCTGCCCTCAAACTTTCCGCAGGAATAAATCGGTACTATACCGGGATAATTCAAACTGGCCGCGATTCGTCCCTCATGTAAGAAGATTTCAGAAAATCGGGAGGAACTATCGTCTTTCGAAGATATTTTTATAGCGATTTCGCGGTCAAGCGTCAGGTCCAGAGCCCGATATACAACGGCGACGCCGCCGACACCGCATTCCTCCTCCAGTAAATATGAATCGAACCATTTGGGAATGATTAACTGGGCCGCGCAAGCCGGACAAGGTATTTTATCAAAAGATTTCAGTTTCGTAACATCAAGTTTCTGTTGACATTTATGACAGAATATCCGTAATTTCTGTGAAGCGGAAGGTTTTTGCGCGTTAACTGTCATATTAATTTATCCACTATTATGGTTTCAAGCGTACGATGCTGTTCGATAACCTTCATTACAATATCATTGCGCCGCATTTTTTCCAGTTTTTCGCGCATTAAGCCGCGTATCAGTCCGTAATCATTGCATTCAGAACTCGCGTGCACAAGTATAAGCAGCTTTGTCCGTTCCGTCAGCAGTTCGTTTAAAGCTTCGAGGGCGTCAACGTTATTGAGGTGTCCGTGCGGGCCGGCAATACGTTTTTTAAGGTGAATTTGACGATCTGAACACCGCAGCATATCCAAATCATAATTGGCTTCCAGAACCAGGATATCGCAGTCATTCAAGCGCAGTTTCGCCAAAGCGTTGACCGTTCCCAGGTCGGAAGCAAACCCCAGTTGCCGGTCCCGGTGCCTGACGACAAAGCCCACCGGGTCAATCGCGTCGTGCTGTACCGTGAACGGGAGAATCGTCATACCCGCGAATTCAAATTTATCGCCCGGGACAAACTGGTGAATGTTTGCCGGTAATTTGTCCTTTTTCCGCCCTTGCAGATATTTCCAGGTGTCAAAAGAAATACATAAGGGAATATTGAACTGATTACAGAAAATACGGCATCCCCTGAGGTGATCATCGTGTTCGTGGGATAGTAATACCGCTTGAATTGAGGAAGGATCCACTTTGACTTCGAGCATGCGCCGAATAAGCTCTTTGCGGCTGAAGCCCGCGTCTATTAAAATATTTCCATCCGCTGAATGGACAACAAATGAATTGCCGCCGCTGCCGCTGCCGAGTGCGGTAATCCCTAAACTCATAAAATATTCCTCAAAATTTACAAAGTTTAAACATAAAAAAGAAACGCTTTGATATTGAAAATAGGCGTTTGAGAAATTACTATAATGTAGCATGGCGTTATATCAACATCAGATATGATTATTTTTTACAGATAAACGGGGCCACGTTATTTAAAAAGAGAAATTGTCATGGCAGAGGCATTTTTAAGTCAAAATATTGAACAGAAACAAGAACAGATTCTGGCGAGACACCAAATACAGTCGCTGGAAGTCCTGCTGACCCCATTGCTTGAATTGCAGGAAAAAATTGATCAGGAACTTAACAGTAATCCGGTTATTGAGCAGGAAAAAAGCTCGATAGAAGAGCTGGCCGGAAATCCGCTGCATTCTGAAGAAACCAATACCGACGGCAGTGAAAAAAACAATGACGATGAAAATGATTTTGCGGAAATACTGAAAATCGCGGAATCGTGGCGTGACCGCGGAAGTTTTGATAATTACAATCCATCCTCAAGAGACGCGCAGAATAAACGCGATTTCATGTTCAATTCGCTCGTCGAACAACCCTCTCTGCAACAGCAATTGCTCGAACAGCTTAATTTGACGGAGTGCGGCGTCGAACTCGCGCAGGCGGCTGAATTCGTAATCGGCAGTATTGACGGAAGCGGTTACCTGACCACTCACCCCGCGGATATAGCCATCGCGGCGAAATGTGATATGAACCGGGTCAAAAAGGCGATAAAACTTGTCCAGTCTTTTGATCCGCCGGGCATAGGCGCCGCTGACTTGCGTGAGTGCCTGCTTCTGCAGCTGGACCGGCAACAACAAAAAAATCCGCGATTACGCGAACTTATTTCTAAATATCTTGAGGAAATCGGCCGCAACCACCTGCCGCAGGTAGCTAAAGCAATGCATATAGCCATTGACGAGTTAAACGCTTTGATTACTCAGCTCAAAGAATTGACGCCATTGCCCGGGGCGGCGCTTTCCCCGTCGCCGGAATTGTATGTTCTGCCGGAATTAAGCGTGGAAAAAAAAGATGGTGAATATATAATTTCCTCTAACGATAATTATTTACCGCACTTGAGAATATCGCAAACTTATCTTGATTTATTGAAAAATCCGGATACCAACGCGGAAACCAAAGCTTATATCAAAGAAAAACTCCTGGCCGCGAGAATGCTTATTAAAAGTTTGGCCCAACGGCAAAGCACTATTCGCCGGATAGCTCAGGTTATTCTGAATTCTCAATATGATTTTCTCGAACAAGGCATAGAACACCTTAAGCCTTTGACCATGCAGCAGGTCGCGGACAAACTGGGACTGCACGAAACCACGATAAGCCGCGCGATAGCCAACAAATATCTGAAAACTCCAAACGGCATGTACGAATTTAAATTTTTCTTCACCGGCGGGTATCAAACGAATGACGGCGAGGAAATTTCATCCCGGGGAATTAAAGAAAAAATCAAGGATTTAATCGCTGCCGAAGATGAATCCAAACCTTTGTCCGACAATAAGATATCAAAATTACTAAAAGCCGGGGGCCTGAGCGTGGCGCGCCGGACGGTAGCAAAATATCGCGAACAACTGGGAATTCAAGCCACAAACTTAAGACGAAAATTTTAGAAAAGGAAAAAATATCTGGAATTGACAGTGATTTGGAGTTCCCTTGCAGGGAACGTTTTGTGTGATGCGGGATACCACGGCGCTGCTGTGGGCTACGGTGGGTAATCCCGCCGGGATTTAAAATGAAAGTAAAATAGGATATTTATCAGCATGAAACAGACTTTTGAGCATTTACCGGAATTTAAAAGAGATGAGTTGAAGCGCATAGTTTCAGTCATTCGCGATAAGTGCAATGACCTGGAAATGATTATCCTGTTCGGCTCGTACGCGCGTGGTGATTATAAGGTCGAAGCTGATCTCAAACCTGATCGTAGATCAGGCCATGTCTCGGATTATGATATTCTGGCCGTTAGCAGGCAAAAAAAGACCATTGATGATATCAAGCTCTGGGATGAAATAACTAAAGCATGTAATGCTCTGAAACTAAGTGCTCATCCAAGAGTCATTGCTCACGATATTCAGGAATTGAATATCCAGCTTGCTGAAGGACAATATTTTTTTTCCGATATTAAGAAGGAGGGTCGTATACTTTTTGATTCCGGTAAATTTGAACTTGCGGATGAACGCGATCTGACACGTGGAGAAAAACAACGCATTGCGCAGGACCATTTTGAATATTGGTTTGAAAGTGCAAAAGGATTTTATCGTTTTTTTGAACTGGGGTTAGAAGAAAATAATCTAAACGGCGCTGCCTTTCAGTTACATCAGGCAGTAGAACATTCTTACAAAACAGTTCTTATTGTATTCATTAACTACATCCCCAATGAACATTTACTTGCCTTGTTAAGTTCTATGGCCGCAGGGAAAAACAGTTCTTTTGCTAACATTATCCCCCATGAGACAGAAGAAGAAAAAGACCGCTTTAAGTTATTAGACGATGCTTATATCGGTGGTCGTTATGACCCGAAGTACCGAATCTCAAAAGAGGATTTAGAGATTCTCGCGGTTTATGTGAGGAAATTACTCGACCTTACCGAGAAAGTTTGTAAACAGAAAATCAAAAGTTTTACGGGAAAAAAATAATATTTATATGGACTATTCGAAAATTAAAAGAAGATTACTATCCAGAAAAGTTTATTTACACAGTGTTGCTTTCGTCTTCTGTGTCTTATTCGCGTTTTTTTTCCGCGGCTGTATCTGCGATCGCGAAATAGCCGCGGTAAAAGCGAAAGCCGGGGCTGATTTCGCGCCTTTTGAGGTGGAAGGCGCCATCATGTATTCCTATATAAACAAGATCGCCGACGGCAGGGGGATCCCTGAATACGATCCGCGTTTAAAACTTACCCACGGATTCCGCGTCAATGAACAAATGTCCCTCGGCCTGGAATATTTCCTGGGCTGGGGATTGCGTTTACGCCGGGTTTGCGTCAAGAAAAAAATTCCTGCAAACAACGATTATGAAACGGATCCCGCGGAAACAGCATGGATGATAACTCAGCTGCGTTTATGGGCGTGCCTGGTGCCGGGATTTATTTACCTGTGGCTGGTGTTCGTCAACTGTCCCTGGTATATCGCTTTACTTGGCGGGATATTGTGCGCGGTCGCTCCGGCTTCAGTAGCACGCCATACGGGACAACTTTTGTTGAAAGGCACTTTCGCTTTGCCTTTTCTGGCAGCGACTTTAGCGTTTTTTGCCCTGGCTTTTAAAAGCAAGGGGATTATGCCGATTATTTTAGTTATGGTTTCCGCTTTTTGCGCGACTGTCTTTTGGGACGCGTCGCAACTGGTGCTTGCTGTATGGGCCGGATTCGAGATTGTCCGCTGGATGATTTACGGTTCCAGCGAACGGCGGCGGCAAGTTTTTACGGCGGTTTACGCCGCTTTAATCATTGCCGCCGTGACCAGCCCTTATAATCGTGCTCATTACGCTGTTTTATCACCGGCACTGTTAATTCTCTGGCCGACTTTAACCGGGCTGCATTTTACCGGATACGATAGTTTAAAAAAACGGATACTGGCCGGATGCATTCTTTTCGGTGGATTAACCTTATTGCATACGGGAATAGTCTACAACAGCAATTTCGCGAAAACCTATAGTCATTTCAGTTCATTAGCCAAGGCTAAATTGCTCTATTTAAATATAAAACCGCCTGATCCCGGGAAATTAAGTTTTGAACAACGTTTCCTGTGGACTCCCGCATTGCATTCCGCGACCTGGAAGATAACGAATACTTTATTTCCCTATGCTTTCTGGATCTTCCTGCTGCTCGCTTTTTGGGGCATATGTTTCAGAAAAGTCCGAACTTACATAATTGAAAAATCTAATTATTCGCTTGTTCCTGTTGCCATGACGCTGACATTTTTCATTTTCTACATATTTTTTGTCCGTTTTCATGTTTTCAGCGCCCTGGCGCTGAATGTGGCGTTTTCGCTGCTGGTTTACAACTGGTACCAGGCAGCGGGAAAACACTGGAGCAGAATTTTAGTTTTGCTTTTGGCGCTTAGCGTGGTAACGGCGGAAGGCATGTATACTTTGACCTTGCGCCGCAATTATAAGTATTCTTATTTCAGGGAAAGCGCCAGTATGATTAAGTGGTTCAGAAAAACCGGAGTGACGGACAGGGTATTTTTAGCGGATATGGAAATTTCACCGCTTTTAAAAGCCTATTGCGGGGCTGCAATCCTTATGCAACCCAAGTTTGAATTAGTTGAAATTCGCGAAAATATGAAAGAATATATAAATTTGATGTTTCATGGTTCAGAGCGGGATTTTGCCGATTACTGCGCTGAACACGAAGTTGATTTTGTTGTTTTTTCCAGAGGCAAGGTCGCGCCGATGCACAAATTTTCTTATCGGTACATGGCGAACGCAAAAAAAATAGAGACTAAATCCATAGCGTATTTGATGGATTGTCATCCGCGCAGCATGCGTTTTTTTTATGAAATAGTTCCACCCGATGAATTTAAGGTATTGAGCAATTGTTATCGTATTTTTAAAGTCATCCGGCCGGACAAAAGGCGGACGGCAAGTTATGCCGCGGATCTCGCGCTGGAATATTATCATGTCGGCAAGCTGGAACTTGCGCAAAAACTGGCAAAAACAGCTTTTCTGACTAATCCGAAATCGAAAAAAACATATTTGGCTTATTACCGGGTAATGGGCCGTATTCCAAAACCGACGCTTGCAACTTTTTGTAAATTTTTCCAAACAACAAGGAAGTGAAAAATGATCAGACGCAAAAATCAGTACAAAGTAGACATCCGCGAGGAAATGCGCGGCGGTGACGGCAAAGTGAAAATCGAGCATCTCTGGGATGAAGAAAACGAGCTCAAAAGCAAAACCCGTCTAATGGCCAAAATAACTTTAGAGCCGGGCTGCGGAATTGGTTTTCACAGTCATGACGGGGAAGAAGAAATTTTTTATATCATCAAGGGAACAGTCCAAGCCGATGATAACGGTGAAACCGTCATTTTAAATGCCGGCGACACCATTCTCACCGGAAACGGCGCGGGCCATTCGATAAAATGCATCTGCGATAAAGCCGTGGAAATGACCGCGGTCATTGTTTCCTGCTAGCAGTCTGTCGGACTTTGGGAATCGTCGCGAAAAATTGTCCGAATAAAGCGGAATTTTCGTCAAAATCACGAGAATATTGAACATATTTGACGATTTTGGTGGAAATCTCAGCAAAATTCGGCACTTTTGCAGCAGATTATCCATAAGTCCGACAGGCTGCTAGTGCACATATAGTAAACATTGCATTAATAATATTCGGCAAAAAAACAAAAATTGAACATGAAAAAATATTTTCCAGTCATTTTTATATTTCTCCTTTTTTTGGCTTTTTGGGCCTTAATTCATACGGATAACACACGAAAACTAAAGTTAACTAAAAACATGTTCGCCTGTGACTCTCCCAGCTTCAGCGGCAAAGTTAAATTTGTCGTAAACAAAACAATGCACGTAACTTATCTTGAAAAAAAAATATTGGTTAAACCGCGACATCCCCTGGCTCGATACTTTACTTTCTATAAAATTATTACTCCCGATAAAAAAACATACTGGCTGTGCCCTGAAGCGCGAATATCAAAAACTGCTCATGGAAAAATTAAATTTAAAGTTCTAAACCAGACTCTCCCCTGGCGCCTCTGGCTGCTTGGATTTTCAATATTAATGTTATTGATTCCGTGCGGAGCGTATCCATATTTACAAAAAAAACGACCGGATATATTAGTTCGATTCAGCTCGATAAAAGATTGGCTCAATGTGAGTATCATTTTGGGTGTGTGTTGTTTTTCTCTGGTTTTAATATTGATATGTTCAGATAATATAATATGCTCCGCCGCTGATGACACCGGTTATTTTAAATCCGCAATCGATATGATGAATTTCGACTTCAAAGGCCCATGGTCATTTACCATTGGACTTGGATTATGGTATATTCCTTTTATCATTTGGCTCAAAGCTACCACATTCTATGATATAGCACTCGAATTTGCTAACTTTTGCGGATTCGTCGTTATGCCGGCCACCATGGTGTTAATCTATTTCATAATCAAAAAAATTACTGCTTCCCGCCCCAAGGCCTTTATCACCGTAATTCTTTTGGCATTATTTCCGTTTTTTTATCACTACATGCAGGATTGGGATGCGTATTACTTTAAATCATTCTGCACTTTCCCTTCATATTCCCTTGATATGCGCTTTTACAATATGATCCTGATTCGCGGCTACAACTGCATGAGCGATATTCCTTCAACTTTTTTAATAATGTTGTGCTGCACGTTAATTCTGTATTTACCCGCAAAAATGAAGTTCGTTGCGCTTGTTTCACTGATTTACGCCTTTGCGTGTCTTGTTAGAATTAATAACATATTTTTCGCTCCATTAGTAGCCTGGTTGTTGTGGTCCAGATTTACTGAAAAAACGGTCAATATGAAATGTATTTTTCAGGCAATGACTGTTGCTGTATCAACTTTTCTGATTGGTTTTTTGCCGCAACTGATTATCAATCATTTACAATTTGGTTTCTTTTTCACCTTCCCGTACATCCTGCACAATAATGAAGCGGCAAGGGGATTCAAATGGACGATACTGGATACCGGAATAAGATTTATGGGTGGAGCTAATTTTGCCATTTGGGCCACGGGGCTCACCGGAATGTTGTTTATCAGAGATCGCAAACTCAGAAATACTCTGGTTTTGTGGGGAATTCCCATAATATTATTTTTCTTCGGGTATCCGTGTATCGGGTGTGACGCGCGACGTTTTATTGTCAGTTCTTTTGGTGCGATGTTTGCCGCGATTACTTGCGTCGAAGTCTGGCGGCAACTGAAATCCGGGCAAAGAATTGCTTCATTTATCATCATGGGTGCAGGTCTGTTGTTTGTTACGCCCAGCGGATACACTTATACCGGTCAATTACCTTTTAATTTACAACTTTACAGTTGGGGCGTATATTTTATTACTGCAATGAGTATTCTGGCTCCTTTGGCTGCTATTATACTTGCATGGTATTTGCGTCGTCAAACACGATCAATGCTCTTCATTATTTGCTTTGCTGTCTTATACTATGCCGGCAGCGTGTATTTGCTCGCCGCAATAATGGTTTTGCTCCTGATCCGGACCCTGTATGATTGGAACTCTGAACTAGTGGAAGCAAGCCGGGAAAAGACAACGAACCTGAAACAGACAGTAAAATAGAATTTGCGAATTTACTTTTGCCGGGGCCAAAATTCAGCTTTGGTGTTTTTGTCAATACTGATTAAGGTTTCGCCACAAAATAATGCCTCTCAGAGAAAACGAACGCTCGCATCTTTTCAAAAGATTTGCTTCGCTCTTTTTTGAAAGCCTTTTCGAGGCGGAATTGTTTAATTGCGCCCTTCGCCGTTTTCAACAACATACAAAACCATCTTGATACCAATTTGCATTCAAAAGGTTAGTAAAAACACGGCTAGAGACAGCCGTGGCTACATTGTAGAATCGAGAAAGATGTAGCCGCCTCTGTCTCTAGTGTCAAGTCAAGCTTGTAATGTCGTATAATTATGCTATATTGTTTTCTCA
>CAZEXM010000013.1:0-31161 GCA_964515915.1 uncultured Victivallaceae bacterium | reverse complement strand
TCAAAACAGCTTGAAAATAGTTAATTTTTAGAAGTTACGGGATGATAGTGCTAATATATCACACTTTCAAAACTATGTCTCCCTCAAAGCAGAGAAAGTCCGACAGACTGCTAGGTTCAATAGGAGATGATATGATTAATTAGTTTTGAGGTGTGTCACTGCGGTTCATCACAAAAATCTGTACCATAATGCATAAAGACTACCGCCTTTCTGTCAAGCTCTGATTCGGCATAAACCATTCGCAAGCTCATTTTTTTGTACCGATTCAGCTTGACATCCAGTTGCTTTCCTTGCGGAATGCTTCGCCAGCGGGCATAATTTCCAAAATAAATTTTGGTAAATTGATTATATTTAAACTGCGGCTCAAGTTTAAGCAGAAAAATGGCTAATAATAATTATTTGGTACAGATTTTTTGTGAAGAGGCAATTGACTAATTGTCAAATAAAGTTTTTCATATATGCTGTTGTATTGTTTTATTTTTGTATTAGGTTAGGGGGGACTTACTTAGAATGTTGCCTTTGGGGTTGGCGGTGTAACTGGTAATACCTAAAACAGTTGTGAGTCGTGAGTTTAAAAAAAGGTTAAGCAAAAAAAACTTAAGTTAGCAGGAGACAGGATGGTAAAATTAGATTTTACAAAGAGTGATGATGGTTTAATCCCCGCGATTGCGCAGGATTATAAAACTGGTGAAGTTCTCATGTTGGCTTACATTAATGAAGAATCCTGGGCCGAAACCTTGAAAAGCGGCTGCGCCACTTACTGGACGCGCTCACGCCGGAAGTTATGGAAAAAAGGTGAATCCTCCGGAAATATTCAGGAAATTAAAGAAATCCTGGTTGACTGTGATGATGATACTGTGGTTTTCAAGGTCAATCAAATTGGCAATGCCGCTTGTCATACCGGACACCGCACTTGTTTTTTCAGAAAACTCGAAGACGGTGAACTGGTGGAAGTCGGCGAAAAAGTTTTTAATCCGGAAGACATCTATAAATAGGAAAAATTCAGAATGCCAGCTGTGAACTTATCTCAATTTATAGAGGAATTGGAATCGGCTTTTCCCGATCTGCCTTTAAAGTATAACCTGAGCTGGAGCGAAATGACTTCGCTTGGCGTAGGTGGTGAAATAGCTGTTGTTGCCGAGCCGACTGATGATATTTCCTTAGCAAAACTTTTAAAATTCTGTCACCAGCATAAGGTGGCAGTTTTTGTAATAGGCGGCGGCAGCAATATTGTCGGAATGGACGAAACTTTTGACGGTATAGTTATCAAGCTTGCGCAAAATGATTTTGTCCGCATAAAAGCGGGTCGGTATCATTTAACAGTCGGCGCTGGAGTCCGGCTGTCGGATTTAGTAGTAACTGCGTCCCGGCGCGGCTTTGGCGGTGTTGCGCCTTTGGCGGCGATTCCCGGTACGGTCGGCGGGGCTTTGCGGATGAATGCCGGGGCTTATGAAGTTACTATCGGCGAATATGTTGTGGATATTTGCGGTTATGACATGACAGGTGAAGCCGTGGCAATCGACGCACGGGAGCTTGCCTGGAATTACCGGTCTACTACTATTCCTGAAGATATAATTATTACCGGTGTGATCCTGAAGCTTCCACCTGTAGACAAAGATCGCGAACGGAAAAAAATTTCAACGGCAAAAAAGCTGCGCCGTTCCCATGACCCTTCCGGGCACAGTGCCGGTTGTGTTTTCAAAAATATTTCTCCAACAGACCCGGCAGGCAAACTTATTGATGAAGCGGGGCTTAAGGAGTATTCCTGCGGTTTCGCTCGCATCAGCAAAAAACACGCTAATTTCATTATTAATCACAAGCGTGCTTCCGAAGAAGACTTTGTTTGTTTAATGCGCAAAATGAGAAGTGTGGTTGCTGAACGAACGGGCTTTTATTTGCGTCCGGAAGTAGTTTTTTCCAATCCCGCGGATTTGGAGCGGATTGAGTCGGGTTCCCCCGCCCCGAAAGTTGTTGTGCTTAAGGGTGGCGACAGCAGCGAGCGGGAAGTGTCGTTGGATTCCGGCGCGGCAATTGGCGCAGCCTTGCGCAATGCTGGTTATGCGGTTGATGAAATTGATATTAAAAGCTGTAAATTATTCGCTGCTGTTTTAGCTGCCGATGTAGTTTTTCCCGCCTTGCATGGAGGCTGGGGGGAAAACGGTGACATTCAAAAATTACTGGAAAAAGCCGGCGTGAAATTCGTCGGTTGCGGCAGTGAGGCCAGTAAGCTGGTTTTCGACAAAATTCCCAGCAAGGAATTAATGGATAGAGAAAATATTCCCACCCCCGAATGGTGTGTTGTTACTGAATCAGAACCTGCTTTGCCGGATTTTATGAGTTTTCCTCTGCTGGTGAAACCGCCGCGCGAAGGTTCGACTGTGGGAATATTCATCATCAACAATCAAAGAGAGTACGAGAAGTTTCTGCCTGAAGCCTTCAAATATGACAATGAATTGCTGGTGGAAAAACTCATCAAAGGCGCTGAAATAACCGTCGCGATTGTCAATGACGAGGCTTTGCCGGTAATAGAAATAGTTACACCGACAGGTTTTTATGATTACGATGCTAAATACGTCCACAAGAATGGAGAAACTCAATATTTATGTCCGCCAGAGACGATAAATAAGGAGATTCAAGAACGTGCTGTGGAATTGTCGATGAAATTTTATCATGCCGCGAACTGCCGGGATTTATTGCGGGTGGATTTTATGCTTGCCATGGACGGCACCGCCTATATGATTGAAGCTAATAATATTCCGGGTTTTACTTCAAACAGCTTGGTTCCCAAGGCTTTCAAGCAAGCTCATGGTTCGATGGAAAAGCTCTGTGTAAATTTAGTGCAGGCAGCGTTGATTTAATTACGAATAGGAGAGGGGGGGGGACGCGGACAAACACGGACAAATGAAAGAAAATTCGTAATTATTTTTTGGGAGCTTGCATATTTCGAAATATATCATTTTTCCAAAGCCTTTAAGAAAGCCGTTGGACCTTCTCCAGGAAAATTCAGAAATAAAAAACACATCACACCGGACTGTTTTTGTGCTCTAAACGCGGCAAATTATATTCGTGTCTGACTTTTGCTATCACATGTTTTGTGGCATTGCCAATATCATTTTACTTAAATGCTATAAGGTACTTATATCAAGGAATTTAAAATGGCGGAGGGAGTGGGATTCGAACCCACGGTAGCTTGCACTACGGCGGTTTTCAAGACCGCTGCCTTAAACCAGACTCGACCATCCCTCCGCTTGGAAAAGCAGAACTCATAATCTGCCTTAAAAAATCAGAAATACAAGTCCTGTTTGTGGAATTTTAAACTTTTTTTCTCTGCACTATTTGCCCGTTGGTAAGATCAAAAGTGAAAATACTAAAGCAAAAATAGCAACCGTTTCAATAACCCCGAGCACGGTCAGGTTATTGGCAAAACCCTTACCAGTCTCGGCAAATGAATCACAGGCGCCGGCACCGGCTTTGCCCTGGAACCACGCAGAAACTCCCAGCGCGATACCGCCGAAAACACCAATGACTAAATATAAAGGCCAACGGTCAGGATTAATCGCGATCTGACCCTTAATGAAAATTAACATTAATAAACCGTAGATAGTTTGCGTCAGTGGAGCACCGGCGTAGGCTAAAAGCAAAAATGGAGCCGGTTTGTTTTGGGCATAACATTTTTTCCACGCGCCGACAGCTGAACTTCCAGCTATTCCAGTACCGATTGCGGAACCCATTGCCGCGAAACCTACCGCCGCGTACGCTCCCGCTTCCCCGATCGCCTTTAAAACAATTGTTGAATCCATGAGATATTCTCCTTTGGTTTATGATTCTTTTTTCTTAAATGGCTTAAATTCTATGCCGGCCCAGGTAAGGCCGACATGATTCGAAAATTCTAAAGTGTTCAGTCGTACACCGTGTACCAGAACACTCATTAAACAAAGCGCTATATTCAAGAGATGTCCCAGTAATATGATCAAAGCACCACCGGCAATACATAATGGAACCATCCACCATGAAAGTTCAGGTATTTTAGTCAAAGACAGCCCCATGCCATTGAAACTGTTAGCTATTTGATAACCGGCCAAACCAACCGCGAACAGCCGGATATAGGACAAAATATCAACAAAACTATTTATGATGCTGAACGGAAAGTTAAACGCTTCGCCCACATCTTTCCAATTGACATCGCAAAAAACAATTAACACCAGGCCGGTTCCGTACAGGTAATACATGTGAACTGGAAAAACCCCGGGATATACAATTAGTCTCAAAGTCAGGAAAAAATTACCGCCAAGCAACAAAATCCAACCCAGTTGGCCAAGGGCTTTACGTACTTTGCCATGGACAATCGCCTGCCAGATATGCCCCATCGATAACTGTGCCAGCGCAATTACAAAGCATATAAACATGACATTAGCGTTTTTCACTGTAGGCTCCGCTTCCGTCAAAAACTTAATTCCGGGCAGCGATAAACCAAACCAGTTGCCGCTCAAAGCCCCCCAGATAATCGTTGCCGAACTCAACATCATTGCTAAACGTAAAGCTAATTTAACTTTGTCGCTTTTTCTTTTTATGAAGGCCATTGCAGCTAATGTGCCCAACATGAACAGGGAGCCGTAGCCGGCGTCCCCAACGATTATACCAAAGAAAATCGTAAAGAAAAACAATACCCCGATACTGACATCAATTTCACGATAACCGGGCGAGATGCCGAGGAACTCAAACAATGGCTGAACCAGTCTGAAAACTTTCGGCAGCGTGATTAAAGTGGGGACCTGATCTTTCGGTTTCGGATCCTCAATCAACAAAGCCCAACCATGTTTTTCCGCGTTCGCGCTTACTTCATCCATCCGGGGCTCGGGTATATAACCCTGAATCGAAATGATTTCTTCATGATCCGCCATGCTGTCGCGCGCGGACAGGAATTCCAAACGCTCCCTGACTTCATCGCGGTAATGTCTGATTTGCGATATTTGACCAGCCAGCGAATCCAATTCCTTATTAAAGACATCACGTTGAGCTTTCGCTTTGTTCAGTTGTTTCCTGACCTGGCTCAAACGCCTGTCCTCCGGTAAAGAGGCCAATGGCAAATCTTCCGTGTCAAGCTCGTTTTCAGCTAAAATAACAAAACGGGTGAACACTTTATCGGCATTAATTTTCTGAATCGTTATAGCTTTCCGCTCCAAATATTCAGCATAAACTTTATGCGAAGCTTCGCAGCAATAAACGTAAATGCCGCCAGTTGCCAGTTCCTTGACGAGTTCAGTTGAAAAGTCGCCCCAGGGACTCAAGGTATTTTCCAGGTGGCATAAAGCATCAATTTCCTGTTCAATATTGGCGAGCTGGGCCATTTCGTGCGAAACTTTGTCATAAAGCTGGCGCGGTAAAAACTGATGGTCCGGAGCGTTTTGAGTTTTTTCGGCACGCGTTTCCAAACATCTCACGCTTCGTTCAACGCTCGCGAGCAAAGTCTGCACATCCGCGCGGTCATCTGATTCGCTTAGTTTTTCCACGACGATGTGCAAAGCACCAAGATAACGGATTTCCCGCAAAGTCGTTTTGCGCTCCTTAGCTAAACATAAAAGCACAACTTTTTTCATCGGAACTATCATAGCTGCGCCTCCTGGCTTTTGCGTTTAGCGATCTTGGAACGCACCACACCGGCGGTATCGACATCACCCAGGTAAATACGGATAATGTGCATATTTTCTCTGCATTCAGGTATTTTTACTTTTTCAAATAAATTCACCCTTTGTGTAGTTGTTCGCAATTCTTTAGCCAGCAAGCGATATTGTTCTTCCAGGACTTTGTGTGCTTCCTGCTGCGCGATAAGATTTTTCAACATCTCCAGGGCATCATCAATCCAGCAATCCTGTTTGAACAGATTATATTCAGCTACTTCAAAATTGGCTTTCTGAAAAACCGGCACACTCACCCCGGCGATATTAGCCATACCCTTATCAACAGCCGTCAACTTCAGCAGGGAGGGCAGCAATTCCAGTCCATCTTCATCACCAAACAAAGCGATCCAGGCATTAAGGCTTTTGCGGGTCTTTTCCTGTTCCACTTCGTTCGCGCGCAAACGCGCCGCACTGTCGCGCATCTCCATCTGCAACTGCTGCTTTTTAAGCTGCAGCGTCGGCAAAAAACGCGAAAACAGCTTAAAAGCGTTTTGCTGGTTTTTCAGTTCTGTTTTTGTAAGTTTTAGTTTTGCCATAAGTCCTTAAAAACCGGCTTCGCCGGTATTTGAACATTGAACATTGAACATCGAACATCGAACATCGAATGAATGAAAAAAATAAAAACGCCGGATGTAACGGCAACATCGAATGAATTAATAATACATCAATTATGAATTTTACAATAGCTGATGCTTGTTATCTTTTTTTAATTTCGCTTGTTTTTATACTTGAAACAAATATTTTTATCAATTCTTCTGTTTCCTGTAATATATCATTAAGTTTTTCGACCGGTTTAATCAATGGTATTCGTTGAATAAGCATCAACCATCTTTTAGTTTCTCTCAATTCTTTCAACGAAATACGTAACTTGTGCATAAAATCGTTTGGAGATTCTGCCGCTTGTGCTTCTCCATGATTAGGATAAGGTGATGTTCCTGAACGTAATAATTGTCCTGCCACATGATTTCCAGTTCTCGTATCCGGCAATTTTTCCACGAGCCTGATTATCCTGACGGAATAATTCAACAGACGTTCTTCTAAATCATATTTCCTTTGGTTCACTATCCTTTCCTCATTCGATGTTCGATGTTCGACGTTCATTCTTTTACTGTTTCGGCCAGTATTCCTGCAGGAGGTCGGTTTTAATACCGGTTTCGGCTTTATCAAAACATTCCGCCAGAGTCTGCCAGCCAAGGTCAAGAGCTTCCTCAAGCGGGATATTAACCGAAAGATCCATCATCCGTTTTTCGAACAAACTGCCGTATTTGAGTAATTTATTATCCCACGCGCTCATCGTAAAGCCCATGGACTGCTTTTCCAAAGTCTCTTTGTAATCCGCGTACAGGCGAATCATGGTATCCATAATTACGCGGTGGTCGTTGCGGGTATCGGCGTTAACCTGCTGTTTCAAACGGCTGAGCGAACCGAAAGGCTCGATACGGCCGTGGCGCAGATAGAATTGCCCTTCCGTAATATAACCGGTATTATCAGGAATCGGATGGGTTACGTCATCACCCGGCATCGTCGTCGCCGCGAGAATAGTAATGGAACCGGCGCCGTCAAAGTCAACTGCTTTTTCATAACGAGCGGCTAACTGGCTGTACAAATCGCCGGGATATCCGCGGTTGGACGGGATTTGTTCCATAGTAATGGCGATTTCTTTCTGGGCGTCCGCGAAATTTGTCATGTCGGTCAACAATACCAGGACGCGTTTGTTGTTAAGCGCGTAGCTTTCCGCCACCGCCAAAGCCATATCGGGTACGAGCAGGCATTCCACCACTGGATCGGAGGCGGTATGGATAAACATGATTGTCCGCGCCAAAGCGCCGTGTTCATCGAGAGTATTTTTGAATTTCAGGTAATCATCGTATTTAAGTCCCATACCGCCGAGGATGATGACATCGACCTCAGCCTGCAGGGCAATTCTGGCGAGCAATTCATTGTACGGTTCACCCGCGACGGAAAAAATCGGCAGCTTCTGCGATTCGACCAGGGTATTGAACACGTCAATCATCGGGATACCGGTACGAATCATGTTTTTAGGGATAATACGTTTCGCCGGATTAACCGAAGGGCCGCCGATATTGATAAGATTTTCATTAATTTCAGGACGATTATCGCGCGGCATGCCGCGGCCGGTAAAAATACGCCCGAGCAAATCTTCAGAAGAAGACACTTTCATCGAGTGTCCGAGAAAACGCACTTGATTATTAGTGCTGATTCCGCGGCCGCCGGCAAAAACCTGTAAATTAACTTTATTATCCTGTAAACGGATAACCTGCGCTAAGGATACTCCGCGGGTGGTGCTTACTTCGGCAAGCTCATTATAGCTGACATTTTCAGCTTCAACGGTAATGACATTACCGGCAATTTGAATAATGCGGTGATATACTTTACGCATGACTGTGCTCCTTAATTTTGGCGTCGATTGCCGCTTCAAGCTTTTTAAACTGTTCAGAATCCGTCGCGGCGTAATTCCAGTCGATAAATATCTGGCGTAATTCAAGGAAATAACGCCGTACTTTATCTTTATCGCTGAAATCAAATTCCGTATCCAGGACACTGATTACTTTATCGAAAACGTATTGCTGCCGTTCTTTATCAGTCGCGCCGTCGACTTTATCAAAGGTGTTCTGCTGCAGATAAACGTAGTCGATGAACTCACTCTTGAGGTAAACAATGAAGTCATTTATATGCGTACCTTCTTCACCGACCACTTTCATCATCTGATTAATTTCATTACCGTTGCGCAGTTCTTCGCGGGCTTTCCGGATTTTGTCGTCGCTGACAATACTCTCGTAATGACTCCAGCTGTCCAGGGGATGAATCGCCGGATAACGCCGCGCGTCCGAACGTTCGCGGGACAAGCCTAAAAACGCACCCACAACTTTCAAGGTAGCCTGGGTTACGGGTTCTTCAAAGTTGCCGCCGGCCGGGCTGACCGCGCCGCCGATTGTAACCGAACCAAGCGAACCGTCATTCAATTTCACCAAACCGGCACGTTCGTAAAAACCGGCGATTAAAGATTCAAGATAAGCCGGGAATGCCTCCTCTCCGGGGATTTCTTCGAGGCGGCCGGACATCTCGCGCAAAGCCTGCGCCCAGCGGGAAGTTGAATCCGCCAGCAGCAGACAGTTCAAGCCCATTTGCCGATAGTATTCCGCCAAAGTTACCGCCGTGTAAACAGACGCTTCCCGCGCCGCCACCGGCATTGAGCTGGTATTGCAGATGATAATTGAACGGTCAATCAAGGTTTTTCCGGTTCGGGGGTCTTCCAGATGCGGGAATTCGCGGAGTATTTCCACAACCTCGCCGGCCCGTTCTCCACAGGCCGCGACAATCACAATATCAGCTTCGGCATACTGGCTTAAAGCATGCTGTAATACGGTTTTACCCGCGCCAAACGGCCCCGGGGTACAAAAAGTTCCGCCCACCGCGACCGGGAAGAATGTATCAATAATCCGCTGCTGGGTAATCAAAGTTGTTTCGGGCAGGATTTTTTCCTTGTAAGCCGTAATCGGAATTTTAACCGGCCAGCTCTGTACCATGCTTACCCGGCGTTCTTCACCTTTTTTATTTTTTATTTTCGCCATGGCAGCAGCGATTTTGTATTTGCCGGCGGCGGTGATTTCAGTGATTTCCCATTCGCCGTGCAGGTCAAAAGGCGTCATAATGTAATGTTTGAAAATACCTTCAGGCACCTGTCCGACACGATCCCCGGCAATAACTTTATCGCCGACTTTCACGCCCGGAGTGAATTCCCACTCTTTTTCGTGATCCAGCGCCGGCAGGTAAACGCCGCGCTGCAAAAAGAAACCCGACTTTTCAGCCAGGTCATTAAGAGGATTCTGCAGGCCGTCAAAAACTTTGGTAAGTAAACCGGGCCCCAACTCCACGCTGAGGAGTTCATCAGTAAACTCAATTGCCGTTCCCACCTTCAAACCGCTGGTGCTTTCAAAAACCTGAAGGTCCGCGCGTTGTCCACGCACCCGGATAACTTCACACTTAAGGCGTTCTTCGCCCAAAACAGCGTACGCCACTTCATTCTGGGTAACATGAGTGTCAAACTCAACAGTAATCATATTGCCGTTGACTCCGACGATTTTTCCAGTATTACTGTCC
Organism: uncultured Victivallaceae bacterium; assembly: GCA_964515915.1. GTDB lineage: Bacteria > Verrucomicrobiota > Lentisphaeria > Victivallales > Victivallaceae > JAHOYW01. The sequence continues at coordinate 21,361 of CAZEXM010000013.1, read as the reverse complement.
CGCATTCTGGTGAATCTCCCTTATTTATGTCTATTGATATTGTTTTCTTAATTCATATTTTTGATGAGAACGCTAAGATTTTGTTACACAATTTTTTATTTATAACTATCTTTCCGGTGTAAAATCCTACCTATCTCAAGAGTATTTTCCACGACATCAAATAAAATCCTGTAATCTCCTACTCTAAGACGATAAGCGGGTTCAAAATTAGTCAATTTTTTCACATTTGAGGCATCAGGAAAGTTTTCTAATTCTATAATTTTTAAATGAATTTTTTCTTTGTTCTTGCGGTCAATCTTTTTTAAGTCTTTAACAGCACTTTTCCGAATATTAATTTTCATTTTTCAGATACTCATCAAAAGAAATGGATTTTTCTTTTCTTGTGGCTCTCAATAACTTCAAATCATCCACATCTTCTTTAGCAACAATCTCTAAACCATCATTTTCGAAATGCTCTAAAAGCCAGGTTACTTTATCAACTAATTTATCATTTTTAATATTTATTGTTATTGATTGCATTTTAATCCTTCCTTATTTTGTTATGACATCTTAATTGTTTGCAGCCCGGCAGCAACCTGCCATTGGAATATAAACATCAATTCCCTCTTTTGAGCATACTGTTGATAATAAATTATATTTTTTCCGAATTGGTGTATTACAATAGTGGTTAATAGCTTATTCGCAAACAAAAATTATATGATTCCGGTTTTTATTTTTTTTCGCTTTCTATCTGTTTCAAGGCTTCAATCCTGATTTTACAGCTTTGCCCGGTTAAAGACAACAATTTTTCCACTTCGGGTTTCCAATAATCTATTTCATTTGGTTCAACACTAAAGCTTTTGATATATCTTGCTCCTATGTAAGCCAAATTCAATTTATCAAATGAATCTTCCTGCTTGTCTGTTTCCATTGGAAAAACAGCTTGCAAAAGTGCTTCACATTTCTCTGCTTCTTCACGAAGTTTATAAAGATTATGTTCGTGCGGGCTATAATGTGTATAAACTAACAATATACACTTGTAGCACATTTCACAGACTTGCTCAAGGTTAAATGATGCTAAACGATATTTCTCTTTGGAAATACAATATTGGGCTATGTCAAAAAAATCTTCAGCATTATTAAAACATCCTTCAAAATGGTCTTCCGCATATTGTCGGCGAATTGCAGGAGTGATTTCCGTCGGCGGGTCGGAAAGCCGGCATTTGCCGGTATCATATAACACAATGCCTTCACGCTTGATGTCGGAGTAAAAATACTGTTTATCCTTCAAGCGTCTGTTTATCTCACCTATTTGTTCAACAATAATTTGAACAGACAGATTTAATCCTCTTAGTTTTCTGCGTATTATTATACTGGCACTGCCAATTGTTTTGGGGCGGGCAAATCCTCGGTAAAATTTTTCTATTTCCCGCTTTTCATCGGCTTGGTCTATCACTACCAGAATATCATAATCGCTGCCGCGCTGCACATGCGTGCCTTCTATTTCAATTATTTTGCCGTCTTTAAAGTCTCCGCGCGCGTGCGAACCATATAATATGATTATCTCCGCCAATCCTGTTTCAATAATTTTATCAGTGATTAATTCCAATTCAGCAATTTTATCCGGTGTCAATTTATTCAATTTTTCTTTAAAACTCGTCATTTTCACCTTTTTCAAATCGAACTAAAAATATAGCTTAATTTGATATGCTTTCCAAAATCTTTTTTTATTTTATTATCCCAATCTTTAAAATCATAAGAATAAAACCATTGTCTGAAATCAGAATATTCTTTCTCCGGTAAAGAAAGAACTTCTTTTTCAATATCTATTAATGCTGACATAGTCATAGCCTCCAACTATACCATAAGTTTAAAAGTGAGTCAAGATATATTCCGTTCACGGCCTCTTGAACTTTATTCAATTTTTAAGCTCAAAACTATTATCGATTTGTCCAAGCATTACATCAAGGTTTTTAACTCCTTGTTCCACTTGGCGATCGTTCCATTTTTCCAAAAGCAATAATTTCAGTTTATATATACATAGTTTATCAGAGTCAAAATGATGCCCGGATTCGAAATCATCAAGCACCCGCCAACGCATGTGATCAAAATATTTTTCGCGTTTCAGGGGATTTCTCAGCGCGAAAGCTTCCTGTATCCCGGTATCAATCCCGCAAAAACAAGCTTCTTCGTCCTGCAAAGAGGCGCGAATATCTTTACCCTGCGGCGCGCGGTGAAGCGCGATGCGGTTGCGCAGGCAAATTTCCCATTGGCGCCAGTGTTCGGCCGCGCTGTCCGCCGGATAGATTTGCTCCGCTTCCGGTATCAAACTAAGCTTGTTGAGAATTTCCAAATCATTCTCAGTCACTTTTCCCAGGCAAGCTGCATCGAATTCTTCAACACTTAACTGTGCTTTTTCGTCAAACATCAACATTGGCAGTGAGCTTATCAAATAATAATATCCGGCCATTATCCTCATTCTCTCTTAATGTTATTTTTGGGCGGGTTCGAGTATTTCCGCCAGGTTCGGGCTCACATAAGCGCAAATTAAATCGCTGATTGCGTCGTCGCTGAAATCAAAGAATACATCACTTCCCTTAAAACCGATTTTCAAACCGCCGCCGATATCGTTTTCTCCAAAAACTTCCGGTATCTCGGTAAAGCTTTTGGCCAGGCTGCCGCGCAGCAGTTTACTTAGTTTTTCGCAGTCTTTCGGGGCGACTAAAAGTTCCAGCCGCACATCTGCGGCGGAGTCATTTTTACTGAAGGCAAGGGCCATATCCTTGATAAGTTTACCCATAAATTCAGGAGTCATGCTTTCAGCGCTGATATCATGAACGAGATTTTCGAGGCGTTGCTGCAGTTCGCCTTTAAGTTTGAGCATAATATCACGGGCCGCCTGTTTTACCGCTGTTTCGGCGCGTTTCCGCAAATTTTCCGCGTCTTCATCCGCTTTTTTACGGGCCAACTCAGCATCGTTATTTGCCTTGTCGATAATTTTTTCAGCTTCTTTCCGCGCGTCATTGAGAATTCTTTGTTTTTCGGCCCGGGCTTTTTCGAGCCCTTCCGTTTTAATCTTTTCAAGCAAACCCTGTAATTTCTCAGCCACTGTAAGACCTCCCGGTGTATATATACAGCATTAAAATATAATTATTTTCCGCAAACATGTAATGTATAGCTTGTTTGGATTTTATCAATATAATTTCGCAATAAAACAGTGAAGGATAATTATTTGCCGTCCAGCAAAATATTAATTGTCCGCAAAAAGATCCGGCGCGAACTTTTTCGGCTTATCATCAAGTTCTGTTTTTACTTCCTGTTGACATGTAGTATTCGCGAATAAATCAGGACTACTGTTCCCTTCCGGCAGTTCTCCAAGAATGCTTCTCAATTCCATAGCTTCGCAGATGCTTCTGATTTTGTCCCAATCCGGAGTTTTCCGCGCCAAGCTGTCCAGGGCTCCCCAGGGTTTATCCGGGACATCGATTTTCAAGCTTATAAGTTTGATATTCTTTTTCAAAAGCTCAACATTATCCACAATTTTCTGTCGTATTTTCGGATTGCTTATTTCTTCGGGATTGGCGAGCATATTTGCGATTGAGCCATGTGCGCTAATGAGTTTCGCCGCGGTTTTGGGTCCCACCCCCTGCAAACCCGGGATATTATCGGAAGCATCGCCGATCAAAGCTAAATAATCAAGCATTTGTTCAGGTGCAACATCGAATTTCTCAATAGCTTCCTGACGGCCGCGAAGCATGAAACCGCCGCCCTTAAAAGCGGGCACGAGCATTTCAACGCGTTCATTAATGATTTGCGCGAGGTCTTTGTCGGAGCTTATGAATTTGATGGTTTTATCAGTAAATTCAGCGACAATCGCGGCAAGCAGATCATCCGCTTCATAGCCTTCCTTTACAATCATCGGCCAGCCGAAAGCTTCAGCGACTTCCTTAAGCACCGGCATTTGTTCGCGTAATTCGTCAGGCATCGGCGGGCGGTTGGCTTTGTAATCGGGAGCGAGTTCGAGACGGAACGCGGGTCTTCCGCAATCCATAACAAAGGCGCCGTAATGTGTCGGATAATCTTTATGTATCTTGAGCATCAATCTGGTGAAACCGAAAATCGCGTTTGTCGCCTGACCTTTCGAGTTGGACAAAGCGCGTATCGCATAAAAACAACGAAATATCTGGGAATAAGCATCTATCAGTAAAATATCTGTTTCAGGCATAAAGACCTCTATCGTTCTTATAAAAAATAGTATCTACTATATTGACAGGAAAATATGGTTTTTCAAATGTTTTTTAGCTAAAAAAAGAAAAAATAATCCCGTACCGGGACGTTTCCGGACGGGATTAAGTCTGGACTATTTATTTTAAAGCGAACAGTCAAAAAGCCCCGGCAGATGGATATCATCACGCAAAGCCTGGACGGTTTCAGGATAAGGGCCTTGCAGAAAAGGAATTATAGAATTTTTCATTTGCTCGGACTGCCGGGCCTGGCTTACAACTTTTATATTCAAATCGCAGGAATCAAAACGTCCGGACTCATAAGGGCTCAAAACCAAATCAAGCAATGCTGAATCAGGATCAACGATTTCACCACTGAAATTAGCATAAGGGCGCGCGGCATCTTCAAAATACTCACGCACATAAGCAAAATGCGTGCAGAATAAGGCAAGGGCAAAACTTTTCCCGGCAAGCTGACGCACCGCGCTGTCCATGAGATATTCGATGCTGTCCTTTATCTCCGCCTTGTTGCCGTAATCAATCGCCCGGGGCAGATTGCGGCATTCCTGATACAACAGGCGTCCGGGAGAAAAACCGGCTTCTGCAAGAATTTGTTTGTGAACCCCGGCACTGACCGTTGTCGGGGTGGCAAACATCAATATATTAAGCTCCGCGTCCCGGCTAAGCAATTCGCCGGCACAGCGCACACCCGGTTCGATAATGCCGGTTACTGGGATTCGCGCGTTTTTAGAGAACGGAGTATCCTTATATATAGCGGACAGGCTGTTACAGGCAATTATAATCAGGTCAGAGGGGAAAAAAACGTCTATAGCGGACAATGCCCGTGAAAAGATTTCGCTGCGTTGTTCATTTGTTTCCAGAGTTTGGTAGCCTCCCGGCGAAGGACAGCAATTGAAAAATATCAGCTCGGCTTCACTGAAATAAGCTCCCGTTTTCAAGCGTTTCCCCAGTTCCGCGCTGAAGCCCAGGCCGCCCAACCCGGAATCTGTTATAATTATCCTCATTTTATCTTTCAAAGTGTGCATTTCCTCTTTGTTCGCAAACGAAGAATAAATTTTTACCCAATTGCAATATAGACTCCCGTTTTCCTATGTCCAGCCTTGATGCATACTTCTTTTAATGATTTTTTTGCGCGGCAGACCAAAAAAAGACGGATTTTTTCCCTAAAAACTTGCAGGTTTTGAAAGTCAAGTTATATTAAAGGCTTTATTGTACTGCTAAGGGTAGTGCGATAATGTTGTTTGTGAAATAGTACTGAGGCAAATTGATTAATCGGGGATTTTTGTAATGACGGCTGCCCCCGGGATTTTTTTGTCACGAAGTTTAATAAAAACACTAAAGAATTTGCAAAACGCAAAGTTCAAAAAAGAGGTATTAAAAACTATGGCAGTTGTACTAAGGCTTAAAAGGACCGGCGCCAGAAACAACAGTTGCTTTCGTATCGTAGCGTTGGACAAACGATCAACAAGAGACGGAAAAGCTATCGAGGAACTGGGATTTTATGACCCGCGTCATAAAGATGAAAAATGCGATCTCGAAAGAGCTCAATACTGGCTCTCGGTTGGAGCTCAACCCAGTGATACAGTCAAAGCAATTATCAAACGCGCTCAGGATGGGATCAAACTTTCTGATAAAGTTAAACCCAAAAAACCATCGAAAAAAGCAATAGCAAAATTGAAAGCTGAAAAAGAGGCGAAAGCTGCTCCGAAAGCAGAAGAAAAAGCTGCGGAATAAACAGCGTCAGGCTGTTGTTAAACTTAATTTGTAAAAGGACTTAATAATATGTTAAAGTCGTTTCTGAAACTGTTTTCAGGAGGCGGAGTAACTGCGTCAGGCAGTAATTCACCACTTGAAGCTGGAATGAAGGATCTTGAGAACTTTGTTGATTATATCGTACGGGCGCTGGTTGATGAACCGGACGCGGTACGGGTGAGTTCCGAGATGAGTAAAGAATCAAACATTATTAAAATCGATTGTAAAAAAGACGATATCGGTAAGATTATCGGTAAACGCGGAAAAACAATCATGGCAATTCGCTCATTAGTCAGCGGCGCCGCCGGTCGTTTAAAAAAACGCGTTACAGTCGAAGTTGTTGATTAGATTGCGCATTGATATTATAACTTTGTTTCCGGATATTTTTTTCGGGCCCTTAGCTGAAAGTATCATCGGACGGGCTGTCAAAAACTCCCTGGTTGAGATAAATACGGTTAATTTGCGGGATTACACTCATAACGAGCGTGGAACCGTGGATGACAAACCATACGGCGGCGGCCCCGGAATGCTGCTCAAAGCTGAACCGCTTTTCGAAGCGGTTGAAGATTTGAAAACAGAGAAGTCATTAGTTATTCTGACTTCACCGCAGGGACAAAGTTTTAATCAGCGGACGGCAAATGAGTTAAAAATTTACGAGCACTTGATTTTCGTCTGCGGGCATTATGAAGGCGTGGATGAACGGGTTCGCGCGAAGTTGATTGATAGAGAAATCTCAATAGGAGATTATATTTTAACCAGCGGCAATTTAGCCGCGATGGTTATAACTGATGCTGTTGTGAGGCTTTTGCCCGGCGTACTCGGCTGCGCTGCTTCCAGCGAAGACGAATCTTTTTCGAAAGCTTTGCTGGAATATCCCCAATACACCAGGCCGCCGGAATTCAGAGGCATGGAAGTGCCCGGTATTCTGCTTTCCGGCGATCATGGGAAAATAGCTGAATGGCGGAAGGACCAAGCCGAAATAAGAACTCGTGACCGCAGACCGGATTTGTGGGACAAACGAATAAAAAACGACAAATAAACTGGAGACTATATAAAATGAACATCATGGATAAACTGAATCAGGAACAGTGCAAAGCGGATGTAACTGATTTCTCAGTAGGCGACACTATCAAAATCAGTGTAAAAATTATTGAAGGCGAGAATGAACGTGTTCAGGCTTTCACCGGCGTAGTCATCGCCCGTAAAGGCAGCGGAGTACAGGAATCTTTCACCGTCCGCCGCGTAATTTCCGGCTTGGGTGTGGAACGTACTTTCCCGATCCACAGTCCCCGCGTAGCTGGTATTGAAGTAGTGCGTTACGGTAAAGTCCGCCGCGCTAAATTGTTTTACCTCCGGGATAAAATTGGTAAAGCCGCTAAAGTTAAAGAACGTCGCGTTAAATAAAAGCGGTCAAGCTTATTTTTTTATAAGTTTATCGGCTTATACTTGAGCTCAAAATAACATTTATCTTGTTATAAATATTTATGACTCAAAAAAAGCGAATCATTAATATGCAATTTTTACTTGCAGACAGCGAGCTCCTCACCCTGGAAAAAACAAAATGGGATGAGGGGTTTTCTTTTGTCGCGGGAATTGACGAAGTCGGACGCGGCCCGCTTGCCGGCCCGGTAGTCGCCGCGGCCGTGGTGTTTCCCGGGGACGCGAAAATACCGGCGGTTGACGATTCGAAAAAATTGACCGGAAAACAACGCCGTGAATTGCGCGATGCCGTTATGCGGGTAGCGGGAGTACAGTACGCGGTCGCGGAAGTTGACGAAGCAAAAATAGATGAGATTAATATTTTGCGAGCCACGCATTTGGCGATGCGCCTGGCGGTTGAACAGCTCAATCAGGTTGATTTTTTATTGGTGGACGGCCGACCGGTACCGGGTTTGCCCTGTGCAAGCTTATCGGTAATCAAGGGTGACAGCAAGTCCGCGAGTATCGCGGCGGCGAGTATTCTGGCAAAAGTTTACCGTGATGATTTAATGTGCCGTTACGCTGAAATTTATCCGGCATACGGCTTTGAGGAACATAAAGGATATGCTACGGCGAAACATCTTGCGGCCATACAGAAACACGGAATATGCAGGATTCACCGCCGCTCATTTGCTCCGGTGCGGGATGTTATAAATCCGCCGCCCGAACAATTAAAGTTTTTTTAATAAATGTTATGAACGTCGAACATCGAACATCGAACGCCCAACATCGAATGGGGAAAAATGAACAAAGCAAAATACGACTTGGAAGAACGTTTATTAAAATATTCTGTTAGAATAATCAGACTTGAGAGAAACTCAAAGATGGCTGATGCTTATTCAACGGATACCATTGATAAAGCCATCCGAAAAACTTGATAATATACTACAGGAAACTGAAGAGTTGATAAAAATATTTGTTTCAAGTATAAAAACAACTCTGATGAAAAACGATAAAAAACATTAACAATTGATTAATTAATTATTTTTTCATTCGATGTTCGATGTTGAATGTTCGATGTTCGATGTTAAAAATATAAACAGGATGATTATTTATGGATAAGTTTCCTCTTGAAACGCTTCGTCATAGTGCCGCACATGTAATGGCGGCGGCGGTGAAACAGTTATTTCCCGATGCCAAATTCGATATCGGGCCTTCGACCGCGGACGGATTTTACTATGACTTCGACATGGAGCACCGCCTGGCGCCGGAGGATTTGAAGAAAATCGAGAAGGCGATGAAAAAACTTCGCGGCAAAAAACTGCCCTTCGAGAAAACTGAAATGACGCGCGAAGCCGCCGAAGCAATGCTCGCCGCCGGCCGGCAGGACTACAAACTGCAACGCCTCGCGGACATTCCCGAAGGCGATACGGTTACTTTTTTCCAATGCGGTGATTTTATCGACCTGTGCCGCGGACCGCACGTGAACAACAGCGGTCAAATCGGCGCGGTAAAATTAACTTCCATTGCCGGATCATACTTCAAGGGCGACGAAAACAAGCCGATGCTCCAACGTATCTACGGTACAACTTTTGAGACCAAAGAAGAATTATCCGCTTATTTCCAAATGCTCGAAGAAGCCAAAAAACGCGATCATCGCAAACTCGGCAAAGAGCTTGACTTGTTCAGTTTTTCCGACGGCGTCGGCCCCGGCCTGGTATTATGGCACCCGAAAGGCGCGTTTATCCGCCAGACTTTTGAAAACTTCTGGCGTGATGAACATTACAAAAACGGTTACGAACAATTATACACCCCGCATATTGGCCGCGGCGAACTGTGGGAAACCAGCGGACATCTGGATTTTTACGCGGAAAGCATGTATGCGCCGATGGAAATCGATAATTGCGACTATTACGCAAAACCGATGAACTGCCCCTTCCATATTGAGATTTATAAATCGAAAATGCGCTCCTATCGCGAACTGCCTTTGCGCTGGGCGGAACTCGGCACTGTCTACCGGCATGAAAAAAGCGGCGTCCTGCATGGTTTGCTGCGGGTTCGCGGCTTCACCCAGGACGACGCCCACATAATCTGCACCCCTGAACAAATCGAAGCTGAAATTACTGAGGTTTTACGTTTCAGCCTGGCAATCTGGGAAGCATTCGGTTTTACCGATATCAAACCTTATCTCGCCACCCGCCCGGAAAAAGCGGTCGGCGACCCGGAACGCTGGGAACTAGCTCTGCTCTCCCTGAAAAAAGCGGTCGAAAACGCCGGCCTGGAATGCGAAATGGACGAAGGCGGCGGGGCTTTTTACGGGCCTAAGATTGACCTGAAAATCAAAGACGCCATTGGCCGGGAATGGCAGACTACAACTATTCAGTTTGACTTTAACCTGCCGGAACGCTTTGACATGGTTTATATCGGCGAAGACGGCCGGAAACATCAACCGTTTATGGTGCATCGCGCTTTATTCGGTTCAATCGAACGCTTCTTCGGAATCCTGACCGAACACTATGCGGGAGCCTTTCCATTATGGCTGGCGCCGGTTCAGGCAAAAATCATTCCGATCACTGATCGTCAACACGAAATGGCCCGGAAAATATATGCTGAACTGCGTTCTGCGGGCATACGCGTTGAAATAGATGACCGCTCCACCAGCATGGGAGCTAAAATAAGAGACGCCAGGAACGAGCGTGTCCAATACATGTTAATCATTGGTGATAAAGAACTTGAAAGCGGTTTAACCGCGGTCAGAAACCGCAAAGACGGTCAGCTCGGAGAGCTCAGTGTAAAAGAAGTTGTGGAAAAAATGCGTTTTGAAATTGATAATAAGCTTAATTAGTTGTATATTATGGCTTTGAACTTGTAAAAGCAAGTTATATGAATTAGAGCGATTCTCAAATAAATGATAATAATCTGGAGGGATTTAACATCGCGAAGTTGCTGAAACCGGGAGATCGTACTGTCAAGATTGAAAAAGTACGTTTGGTCGGAGAAGATGGTGAACAGATAGGGCTGATAAGCTACTCTGATGCAAGGGCACAGGCGGAAAACGCAGGTTTGGATTTGGTACTGGTTGCCGAACGTTCCGACCCGCCCGTATGCAGGATTATGGATTACGGCAAATTGCAGTTTGAACAGAAGAAAAATTTAAAGACTCAGCGCAAGCGTAATTTGACGCAGAAAGTCAAAGAGGTTAAATTTCATGTCAATGTCGATAAGCATGACTATGGCTATAAAATTGACCACGCCCGCGTTTTTCTTAATAAAGGCAATAAAGTTAAAATAACTTTATCGCTGCGGGGCCGTGAAATGGCTCACAAGGAAATGGCTTTTGAGTTAATGGCGAGAATTACTGAAGACCTGAAAGGTATCGGTAAATCTGAAGTTACCCCGAAGTTTCAGGGCAGAAATATTACTGTCCCGTTCGCTCCCGACAAAACCGGGAAACACTAAGGCCCGCTGGCATCGGCTGTCTTGGAGTTAACAATATATTATTAAAATAAGGAAACGAACGATGCCTAAAATGAAAACAAGAAAATGTGCCGCCAAGCGGCTCAAGAAAACCGGTTCCGGCAAATATCGCCACTACAAAGCCGGCAGTCGTCATATTTTGACGAAAAAGAGTTCAAAACGTAAAAGGCGTCTGAAAAGAGACGGAGCAATTTCAAGTGCGGAAAAAAACCGGATCAAGGCAGCATTGCCTTATGGTCTCTAAAGGGGAGCTAATCTAATGGCTAGAGTAAGATCAGCAGTAACTTCTCGTAAGAGACGTAAAAGAGTTCTGGAGCAGGCGAAAGGCTTCAAAGGTGCACGCAGCAAACAAATACGTACCGCGTATGACGCAGTAGACAAGGCGATGAGCCATGCCTATGTGGGACGCAAGCAGAAAAAACGTTTATACCGTCGTCTCTGGACGGTCAGGATTAACGCTGCCTGCCGTATCAACGGTACTAATTACAGTAAATTTATAAATGGCCTCAAACTGGCCGGTATCGAGCTGAACCGTAAAGTTCTCGCTGATATAGCCGTCAATGAGCCCAAAGAGTTTAAAGCTCTTGTCGAACAGGCAGCTCAGGCTAAATAAATTTGCGGCGTAAAATAACGGAAGCTTGAACGGAGCCTTACTCCTTTCGAGCTTTCTTTTTTTATATTTAAATTTTAAACCAGCAGGATTTAATATGTCGAATCCAATCATTGAAAAAATAGACAAAGCCGTTGTCGATGTCGAACAGCGCTTAAGTGCCGACATACAAAAAAAAGATATCGAACAAGTCAGAATAGACATCTTCGGCAGAAAAGGCATGTTTCCAGCTCTGAGCAAGGAAATGAAAAATGTTCCGCCCGGACAACGCCGCGAAACCGGACAAGCCTTTAACGTCGCGAAGCAAAAATTTCAAGCTCTGCTCGATGCCGCCCTGGAACGCCTGGCCGGTTCTTCCGCAGTTGAAGACCTCTGTGATATGGATTTAACTTTGCCCGGCCGCAAATGGAAAGCCGGGCGCAAACATCCCGTAACAATTATGATCGACGACTGCGTGGCGGTATTCCGCCGCATGGGTTTCATCGTCGCGGCCGGCCCGGATATGGAAACCGTCCATAACAATTTTGACGCCCTGAACACCCCGCCGGACCATCCGTCCCGCGATCCGGCTGATACTTTTTACTTCAGTGACGGCAGGCTTTTGCGTTCACAGACTTCACCGGTGCAGATCCGGGTCATGGAAAGTCAGGAACCGCCGGTAAGGATAGTCGCCCCCGGCCGCTGCTACCGCCGCGACACCCCCGACGCGACCCACAGCATGAACTTCCATCAAATCGAAGGCCTTTATATTGATAAGGATGTTTCAATGGCCGATTTGAAGAGCATTTTGCTGGCTTTCGCCCATGAAATGTTCGGGCCGCAGGTGAAAATCAGGTTGCGTCCGCACTTTTTTCCTTTTACGGAGCCAAGTGTCGAATATGATTTTTCCTGCATAATCTGCAAAGGCAAAGGCTGCGGCGTCTGCAAAAACTCCGGCTGGCTGGAAATCGCCGGCGCCGGAATGGTTGATCCTGCGGTATTGAAGAATGTCGCTTACGATCCTGAAATATGGAGCGGGTTCGCTTTTGGAATGGGAATCGAACGCCTGGCGATGCTGCGTCACAGAATCAGTGATATTCGTTGGCTGTATGAAAACGACACCAGGTTTCTGGAACAATTTTAAGAGGTAGATAAAGCTATGAAAGTATCATATAACTGGTTGCTGGAATACGTTGACATATCCTGCAGTGTCGCCGAACTGGCGGACAAAATGACGATGGCCGGGATCGAAGTTGAAGCCGTCGAAAATACCCAAATCGTCCCGACAGGGGTCATTGTCGGTGAAATTCTCGAACGCAATCCGCATCCGAATGCCGACAAACTGTCGGTCTGCCGCGTTTTTGACGGCGAAAAAGAATTGCAGGTCGTTTGTGGAGCGCCGAACTGCGACGCCGGTAAAAAAGTTCCGCTGGCAACTATTGGAACAGTTTTTATCGACCCCGAAGACGGCAGCGAATTTAAAATTAAAAAAGGCAAACTCCGCGGCGAAAAATCCATGGGCATGCTCTGCGCCGCCGATGAATTGGGTTTAGGCAGCGGCCATGCCGGGCTTCTGGAACTCGATAGTGAGCTCGAGCCGGGAACTCCCTTAACTGAAATATATTCCGGCGACACGGTATTTGAAGTGGAGATTACGCCCAACCGTCCCGATTGGCTTTCCCATTGGGGAATTGCCCGCGACCTCTCCTGCCTGCTCAACGCCGAAGCAGTGAAACCGCAGGTGAAACTGCCGCTTCCGGCCAGGCTTGAAGCGGCCGATAAACTTGTTACAGTCGAGGACAAAGAATTATGTCCCCGCTACACCGCCCGGATTATCCGCAATGTCAAAATTGCCGAAAGTCCCGAATGGCTGCGGGAACGCCTTTTAAGCATTGGTTTGCGCCCGATTAACAACATTGTTGACGTCAGCAATTTCGTACTGCACGAGCTGGGCCATCCGCTGCACACTTTCGACCTCGGCCTGCTCGCCGGAAACCGCGTTGTCGTGCGCCGCGCCGTCGATGGCGAAAAAATGACTATGCTTGACGAAAGCGAACTGGAATTGAAAAATCATCACCTGGTGATTGCCGATGCCGAAAAACCTGTCGCGCTCGCCGGTATTATGGGTGGAATAAATTCCGGTATAAATGAAAACACGACAAATATCCTGATCGAAAGCGCGGCGTTCTTCTCTTCGAATATCCGCGCGACTTCACGCGAATTAGGAATAAGTTCCGATTCATCCTATCGTTTTGAACGCGGCTGCGACTGGAGTATGGTTAAACCCGCCAGCGACCGCGCGGCGCAATTAATCCTTGAACTGGCCGGCGGCGAACTCGTTACGGAATTGATTGATATTCAGGGAGAAGTTCCGGTAATGCCTCCGATAAACTGTCGTTTCGAAAGTTTACGCAAGCTTATCGGCATAGATATCGGAAATAAAAAAATTATTGATATTTTTAAAAAACTCGGCTTAAGCGTCGGTGATATTGATTCTGACAAATGCCGGGTTGCAGCGCCATTGTACCGCCTGGATCTCACCTGTGAGGCGGACCTCGCCGAAGAAGTAGCCCGTATTAACGGGCTGGACAAAATTCCAATCATCCCGGTGCGCAGTAAAAGCGTCGCGCCAATAAGCGAAGACGCCTACATCGCTTATGAAACACTGCGCAACCGGATCATCGGTCTGGGCTTATATGAATGCATGCATTACAGCATGGTCAGTGAAAAATCCGCCCTTTGCGACACTCGTTTTACCCTGGACGACGTCGTGAGCATCAGCAATCCCCTGAGTTTGGAATTAGCCTGTATGCGCCCTTCCTTGCTTGGGGAAATGCTCGAAACTCTTGAACGTAACGTTTCACGCAAAAACCTGAACTTGCGGTTATTTGAATTAGCTACGGCTTTTTGCGCCAATCCGGAAATGTTCCCGGAAGAACGTACTGAACTCTGCATAGTGCTGAGCGGCCAAAAAAGTCCTGAACTTTTTTCCGGCGCGCTTAAAGCGCAATACGATTTCTATGACTTGAAGGGCCTGCTCGAGAGTCTGCTGGAAATCTGCGGCATTGTCAGCTATAGTTTTAAAAAAGTTGATGATAATCGTTTCGCCGCCGGGCAAAGCGCGGCTCTGCTGCTTAATGACAGAACAGCAGGACATTTTGGTTTGCTGGCTGCTGAATACACCGCCGGTTTGCGTACGGAATATCCGGTTTTCGCGGCACAGATAGAAGTCGCGGAAATTTTCAAAACCCAAGCTGAGGATAATACGCCTTATTTCACTCCGGTACCGCAATATCCCGCGACCACGCGCGATGTCGCTTTTGTCGCGGACAAATCGCTGGAACATCAAAAAGTTATCAAATTTATTGAAAACGCTAAGCTGAAGAATTTTGAGTCTGTCAAGCTTTTTGACATTTTTACCGATGACAAAGCCATTGGCGCGGGCAGGAAAAGCATGGCTTATACTTTAACTTTCAGGAATTCTGGACGAACCCTGACGGACAAGGAAGTAAACAACGCCTTTGAGAAACTTCGCCGGCGGATGGAAGCACAGTTGAACATTGAATTGCGCTAGCAGCTTGTCGGTTTTTGCGCCTCTGGGGACAGAGGCGGCTACATCATTTAAATCTAAGGCAATGTAGCCACGGCTGTCCCTAGCCGTGTTTCCTTTTTTTGTTTTTTGAGTCAAAATCGACAGACAGTTAATTCATGACAGGCTGCTAGGGAAGAATGCCGGTCATGAGATGAGTTTCAGACAGGCCTGAAGGGCTTTGTCAACGGAGATTTTATCGATTTTGCCGTCCGGCCCGTGCAGGTCGATCCGCTGCGCCGCCGGCGCTGCGCTGTGCCAACGCTTGTAGTCGCCGGGCCCGTAGATGACAAGCGCCGGGGTTTTGACCGCAGTGGCCAGATGTGCCGGCCCTGAATCCGGCCCGAAAAAGAGGCTCGCGCGACTGATTAACCAGGCTGATTCATCCAGTGAAAGTTGTCCGGCCAGCGAACTGCAGTCCGGCCCGGCCGCCGTTGCCAGCCGGCGGCATTTCTCCGCGTCTTCCGGGCCGCCGATCAGTACGATTTTGGTTTTGGTATCGCTTTGCAGCCGCTTGAGCAAAGCGGCCAGTTTCCCAAAAGGCCAATTCTTATTTTCCTGTTTTGAAAATGGCGCAATCGTGAAATATGAGCAGTCAACAGCGAATTTCTCCGCTACTTTAGCGGGGGTGCCGGGTGCGAACCAACTGTATTCGCTTTGCAGAGACGGGGCGGTTTCCGGAATGACTCCCAGGCTGCTCAGGGCGGCTTGAACTAAATTGACACAATTTTCGGTCTCAGATGCTTCGCTGTCCCATTGCGCCTTGCGGTAGAGCAGAAAAGGCAGCTTTTCACTTTTCCATTTGCCGCGGTACAGCACTTGCGGAAAACCGACTATTTTCTTTGCACCTCCCATAAAACCCCAGGGGCAGCGCCCGAGGTCCTGCGGGGAAATTATGAAACAATCGAGCTTTCGTCTGCGAAACTGAGTTATTAAACGCATTTTTTCCTTGAGTGAACGGTTTTGCACTATCAGCATATCATCATAGTAAGGACAATTTCTGATAATCTCCACTCCGCCCGCGTGTTTGCACAACAAGGTGATATTGACGTCAGGCAGGGCTTGACGCAAAAAACGCAGAGCCGGAACGAACACCAGCATGTCGCCAATGTTTTGCAGCCGGGTAATGAGGATGTTGTTTATCTTTGTACTTGAAAACATAAATGCTTCTCCAACCGTAAATGCCGTCATTAATCCAAAGACGGTTTTTCCGCTCTGAGTTTTTTATTGACACCATGCTTTTTCTTGCTCTCAATCCGCCGCCTGACAGAATTACAGGTCGGCCTGGTCGGACGGCGCTTTTTGGGAGGATGCAGAAAATCAAGGATCAGTTTCCTTAAACGCTCTGCCGCGTCGAAACGGTTTTTTTCACGATTGCGCGACCGGCGCGCTTCGATTAATATTTCACCGTCACCGGTCAGACGCGCCCGGTATTGTTCCAAAAGACGCCTTTGCAGATCAGGAGGCAAAGCTTTGGAAGCACGCATATTATAGCGTAGACGAACGGCGGTGGCGACTTTATTGACGTGTTGTCCGCCCGCTCCAGATGCGAGGAAAAATTCTTCTTTTAATTCCTCGTCCGGAATGATAATATGTTTTGTAATGTGAATCATTTATCCGGCGGCTCGAAGCCTTCTGATACGCTCCAGTACCGGCGGATGCGAATAATTAAAAAAAGCGTATAAAGCCTGCGGATGCAAATTCGCCAGGTTGTCCGCGGACAGCTTGACCAGGGCATCCGCCAATGGCTTGCCCGTGCCCGTCAGCTTTAGAGCAAAATCATCGGCTTCCCGCTCGAAACGGCGCGAATACGCATTGAAAAATAGGGAAATGGCCCACAAAATTATCCCGCCGATAAAACTTAAAACTATCATCCTGGCGAAAAACGTGTCAATCTGTAAATCAAATATCCTGGCTAATATCTTACTTTCAAGTAATAAAAACGCGATAAAAGCGCCAATTGCGGACAAAGCCTCAAAAAGTATTAAATTCTTAATAACATGCTTTTTGCGGCAATGCCCGGCTTCGTGCGCCAGAACCGCGAGCAATTCTTCTTTTGACAGCTTCTCAAGTAAAGTGTCAAAAATTATAATCCGCTTAACCCGGCCCAGTCCGGTGAAATACGCGTTGGAATGTTTGGTGCGTTTTGATGCGTTCATCGTATAAACTCCACTGACCTCAATGCCCGCCTTTTTTAACAAGCTGATAATATCTTTGGCCAATTCCTCATCCTTGATTGGAGCGAATTTATTGAACAAAGGATCGAGGATATAAGGAGAAATATAAATCACAAACAAAGTGAAAATAAAAAAGAACGCCCACACCGGAAACCACCACCATGAAGGAATGGCCTCTATTAACCAGAACGCTCCAAAAAGCAGAATAGAAGTTAATACAGTTGAAAGTATCAGGCCTTTGAATAAATCAACGAACCACAAAACAAAACTCATCGTATTAAAACCAAAACGCCGCTCAATACTAAAAGTTTGATAAAGATTAAATGGAATATTCAGAATGGTCTTTGAATAACTTAACACCATAACGAAAATCAGGCCCCAAATCGCGAAAGGCCAACTGTATTTATGGTGATAATCAAAAAGTGTTTTGTTGTACCAGGTGAGAACTCCGCCAAAAATGAAAACCAGAGTAATTATTTCATTATAAACCGTATGCAGCATGGTAAAACGCGAGTTGGCAAAAGTATAGGCATTGCTCTTTTCCAGGGCGGACGCGTCAATAACACCCGCGAATTCAGCCGGAATTTCCGAACCATGTTTCTTAAGATGGCGCAAATTCAAAAATTCGAGGGCAAAACTTCCCAGGCAGCTAAGTACGTAGAAAAATATAATTATTGCTAATATCCATTCCATAATAATGCAAATTCCTTTTATACATAATTCAGGGCTCTTTAAAATACCTTCTAATTATGTTCAATTCAAATAAAATTATGGAATTTTCATACAACTTGTGCGGCGTTGCGGACAAAAAAATGAGTGAGAACCAGCTCACCCATCATTCAAAGTACTGAAAATTAAAAATTAAGCTTTCTGAAACTTGCCGGTACGGATACAAGCAACACACAATTTAACTGTTTTGACAGTTCCGTTTTCAAGTATTTTAACTTTCTGTATATTAGCTTTAAAAGTGCGTTTATTATTTTTTACAACATGTAAACCAATTCCGCCGTCTTTTTTCGCTAAACCCTTACGGACTATGCTTCCGCCAAAAACTTTTCCTTTACTGCAAAGGTGACATACCTTACTCATTATCCATCTCCGTTATCGCGTTTCAATTTCAAAACCGATGCCGCTGCGTTTTTTATTTACATCCACGGTAAATTATATAAATGGTGGGTTGACTGGGACTCGAACCCAGGACCACCGCCTTAAAAGGGCGATGCTCTACCGACTGAGCTATCAACCCACCGGAGGCATCCAAAATCAATTGAATGAGCTCTTATTATACTCATACTTTTGATTTTTGCAAACGCGGCCCGTTTTTTTTTTCATTTTTTTTAACATTTCTTTGTCCGGTAAATTGCAGAATCCTGATATCCACACTACATTTAACATATCACTTGTCTCTTTAAACAGCAATTTCGAACTTTAAAAGGAAACGATTATGCTTAGCATCAAAACATCCATGGGCGACATCAGGCTGGAACTTTTCGAGAAAGAAGCTCCCAAAACAGTAGCAAGTTTTTTACGTTATGTCGATGAAAAACATTATGACAATACGATCTTCCACCGGGTAATCGAAAATTTCATGATCCAGGGCGGTGGTTTTGACACTGACTTCAATCAGAAACCGACTCACGAACCGGTTGAAAATGAAGCCGCCAACCAGATCAGCAACGCCGCCGGCACGGTCGCGATGGCGCGCACCTCGGACCCGCACAGTGCGACGTCGCAATTTTTCATCAATCTGATCGACAATGATTTTCTCGACTTCAAAGCCCCGACTCAGCAAGGCTACGGCTACTGCGTTTTCGCCAAAGTAACTGAAGGCATGGATGTAGTCAATGAAATCAAAAAAACAGCTACCGGTTTCCGCGGCCCGCACGGCGATGTTCCTGAAGAAGACATTATTATCAAAGAAATCGTTCGCGACTAGGCGCAGGATAATTATGAGATTCAGGCCCTGCATAGATTTACATCAAGGCAAAGTAAAGCAAATCATCGGCGGTACTTTGACCGCTGACGACGCCGAAGTGCAGACTAATTTCGAATCAGTTCATGAGGCGGCATATTACGCGGAACTTTATCGCGGAGACGGTTTGCGCGGCGGCCATGTGATCATGCTGGGGCCCGGCAACCGTGAAGCCGCCCGGCAGGCCCTGGCCGCTTATCCGGGCGGTTTGCAGGTCGGCGGCGGCATCGACTGCGGCAACGCCCTGGAATGGCTCGAAGCGGGGGCCGCGCAAATAATTATAACTTCATACATTTTCGCCGACGGCGAGTTAAAACCGGAACGCCTGGAAAAAATCTCCAACCTGGCCGGGCGCGAGAATTTAGTACTTGATTTGAGTTGTCGTTTACGCGGCGGCAGGTATTACGTTGTCAGCGAGCGCTGGCGTAAATTCACGACCTGCGAAGTCAACGCGGCAAGCTTGAATCAACTTGCCGGATACTGTGCTGAATTTTTAATTCACGCGGTGGATGTCGAAGGCAGACAAGCGGGTATCGACACGGAGCTGATCAAAATAATGGCGCAATATTCCCCGATTCCGGCGGTTTACGCGGGAGGTGTCCGTTCCCTGGAGGATATTGAGTTAATCCGTGCAAGCGGACAAAATAAAATTGATTTCACCGTCGGTTCGGCGCTGGATATTTTCGGCGGTACATTGAAGTACGCGGACCTGGCGAAAAAATAATGCCGTTACGGATTTTCTCTTTTAAGTTCCGGCTTTGGGATCAAAGACTTTGCGCAGGCCTTCGCCGGTAAAGTTGAAAGCGCAAACCGTAATAAACAGAGCCGCGCCCGGAAATAAAGTTAAATGCCAGTACCCAAGCGGATCCTCAAAAGCCTGACGCAGCAGCGCGCCCCAGCTCGCGGTCGGGGCCTGAACCCCGAACCCTAAAAAACTTAAACCGCTTTCCGCCACTATCGCACCCGCGATTCCAAAAGTAAAACAGATTAAAATCGGCCCCGAAACATTCGGCAGCAGGTGCCGCAGCATAATTCTTGGAACCGGCACACCGGCTGCTTCGCAACTGGTAATGTAAGGCAGAACCCGTTGTTTCAGCACTTCGCCGCGCACCAGGCGGCACAAACCGATCCAGCCGGTTAAGCCTAAAACCATAATGACCAGTAAAATAGACTGGCTGAAACCTCTGTCCTTTAACATAGACATTAAAATCAACAGTAACAAAAAAGTCGGGAAACACATAATTATTTCCACCACCCGCATAAGCAGCAAATCCAGGTACCCGCGATAATATCCCACATACAGACCTATTATTGTTCCGATCAGCAGGGACAACAAGGTAGCGAACAAGCCGACCGCCAGCGAAACCCGCGCCCCGTAAAGCATCCGCACCAGGACATCGCGCCCGGTCTGGTCCGCGCCGAACAAATGCCGCGCCGACGGTTTCTCGTAATGTCCCGCGCTTGATTCATAAGGCCCGTAAGGTATTGGCGCGAAAATGGCGAAATACCGGTTTCGGGCAACTTTCGTCCGCCAGGCGGTTTTATCCAGACGCCGCTGCGTTAAAAAAAACGGGATCAACAATGCCGCCGCGAAAACGATTAACAGTATTTTCCGGATTTTGGCGTGTTTCCTGAAAATAAGATATATTGCGGCTGCCGGGAGTAAAAATAACAGCATATAATTGAATACCTGTTCGATCAGGATTTCAGTGCTGTCCGGTGCGAACAGATAACGCAGAAACGGGAAACTGACTGCTCCGTCCGCCAGCAGGAAAAACGGCCGGTTATTGGCGATTAAAGGTACCAGAAGAGCCAGAAAAAACATCAAGCCGACTCCCGCTAAACCGGTCATCGCCAGAGCGTCTTTGCGAAAGCGGCGCCAGGCGGTTGAGCTGAAAGAAAGTTTTGTTTTGCTGATTTGAACCGCCGCCATTATTTATTCCTTTGTAAGCACAAGGTTTTTGTACTTTTATACAAACTCCGACACTAGTGTCATGTAAAGGATTAGTTGTCGGTTTTTGCGCCTCTGGGGACAGAGGCGGCTACATCGCCTTAGATTTAAAAGCCACGGCTGTCCCTAGTATACTGTAAAATTTAAAACTTCGTATTTTTTTCACAAATTAATGTAGCACAAGCGTCTCGCTTGTGAAGATACTCAAGCGA
>CAZEXM010000012.1:0-31171 GCA_964515915.1 uncultured Victivallaceae bacterium | reverse complement strand
TAGCTTGAATTCGTCATCCTTTCAAGTTTTTAATTTCCTATGGGATGGCTGTGAATCTTATTTCTTTTTTGCGTTTGTATCATTTTCCAGCAGTTCAATAACTTTTTTAATTTTGCCTATATATGCCGTTCTGATTATCTCTATTAATTTTTCGCGTTCAGGTTCTATAGTTTGAGAATTCGCGTTAAATGGCAACTCTAACACCTCGGCGACATTTTGCGGGTTATAGTTGGACGTGTATTCACATCATTATATACATTAGCAAGTTTTGGCGGTAAAAAGCCTTTGCGTTGCTTAGCTGGGATTTCAATTAATAGATCATACAGCGGGGCAGGAATACCAATTAATACCGGCTTAGGGTTTTTACTTGCGGTCTTATTAGCCTGTCTACCATCGGTGCCATGTATTAGTTTTGCGTCTTTGCGGGACATAAATAATTACAATTGCGGATTTTACCATCTACTAACTCAAAACTCACAACTTTCTTGCATCATTGTCATTTTAATTTGGGCTTTGCCGCTTTGACGGGTAAAAACTTCAGAGGTGAATTACTGGCGTCCGCCAGGCGCAGATAAAAATTCCAGCTGCTTTCAAGAGCAACACATTTAACAACAATTAAATTGTAGCCTTTTTTCAGTTTTATATTTCGAACTGCATCCTGATCCCATTTTCCCTGGCGCTTAGTATGATCATAAGCGTGTACCAACTGGTAGTTGATCCATACTTTAATATAGCCGCTGCTGCCCGTATAAAGCGTCAGATTTGAAAGTGCTTCAGCGCTGCGCAAATAAGTAACGGCATAGGCGATCAGATACTTGCGTTTGTCTTTGAATAAATTTCTCAGGTTGATTTCTCCCGGTTTGCGCGGTGATTCAAAACGTACCAGTTGCCATTTCGCCGGAGCGGCGGCTTTTTCCCCGCCGGTGAGTTTTTTTTCGTCCGCGAGCAAGCTGTCATGCAGAACTGATTTTATTTTGTTGCCGGCGAGTTTTTCCGCTTTGTAGAAAAACGGGCCGAGAATATTCCAGCGCGTAACGAAGTTGACATTTGTTAAAAAACCATTGCCGTCAACACCGTTCAATACTACTTCATTTATATTGCGGTATTTTGTCCGGGGGGAACTCAAAAAAAAATGCGTTTCAGCGGGTTCAGGCGAATGAAATTTGTTGTTTGTTTTTCCGGGAGACTGCTTTGCTTCTATAATATATTGTTTTTCAATTTGCTTTTTCGGAGGCGGCTCAAATTTATCCGTGGAAATTGAATGACAAGCATAAAGAACAGTTGCAAGCACTGTTACGCCGCCTTTTAAAAGAAAATTTCGTATTGACATCAACATGCTGATCTCCCGGGAATAAATTAATAATCCTACCATAATATAAATAGTACGTTTCAGGCAAATTACTATACGCTAAAGAAAGATTTTTAAATATTTAACTTAGAGAGGCAATTGGCTCTAAAGTTTCCTCATTATTGCGTCTCAATAATCTAAAAGAGCTTTCTGGAATTTTTCAAGAAAGATTTCGGCGTGCGGCATGGTGTTTTGCGGGCTGAAACTCAAACGCACCCCGGCGTAAGCCTCTTCGCGTTTAAAATTCATCGCACTGAGAGTCGCGCTCGGTTTGTCCGTTTCGGATAAACAGGCGCTGCCGGCTGAAAAATAGACGCTTTCTTTTGACAGCATTCGAACTAGAATAGCGCTTTGATAGCCGGGAACTATAAAATGCAGAATGTATGGAGAAGCGTGTTCCGCGGGGACGGTTAATATGATTTTTTTACCATTGAATAATTTTAATTGAACTAATTCCCCGCGCAAAAAATTATTTATTCCGCCAAGTCTGGAAAGCTTTTCCGTTTGTTCTTTGTAATTTTTAATAATCCCCTGTGCCAGAGCTAGTATTGCGGCGGGTTCCGGACGGCTCGCCGTATAATATTCTTTGCGGCAGAGTTTTAAATATTCGGCAAAATCATTCAATTGCGGATTGCCGCTGTTCAATAACAGCGCGGCCCCGCCGGGGACACCGAGCTTATGGCTGGAAACGCTGATAATATCTAATTCGGCATCGTTCCATGGAATTTTTATTTTCCCGGCGGACTGGATGCTGTCTGCCATGAAAATACTTTGCCGAGCGCGCTTATTAATAATTTTGCGAATCGCGGCAAGCTCCTGAATTACCCCGGTTTCGCTTTGGACGTGGTGAATGGATGTTAGAACAGTTCTTTCATCAAGCAGTTCAGCTAAATGTTCGGGATCGACCCGCCCGTCACTTATTTTAACTATGCGGATTTCCGCCTGAGTGCGCCGGAGGGCGGAACTCAAAGCGGGATGTTCCATTGCCGTGGTAACTATATTGCCGCGTTGAAAAGCTTTAAATTCGCTGAACAAACTGAATATATCAGTACCGGAATGTCCCCAGTGAACCCAAGTGTTTTCAGTACATAAAGCCCGGGAAATCTGCCGGCCGGCGAAATCAATTTTTTCGCGTAAATCATAAGCGAGCCGATGCGCCGCCTCCTGGTTTGCGTAGAAGCGTGATGCGTAAGCATAATAATATCCCAAAACTTCAGGATCAGGCTGACAGGCGGCGGCGTTGTCAAAATATACTCTCAAAGCGGATTTCATAAATTATTTTCCGTTGCGGATTTTTTCTTTATCGCGTTTTGCTTTAGACATAATCGAAGCGCGTTCAACGGCCATATCTTCTTTGATTTGTTCTATTTCTTTGTAGTCAGTAGTATTCATTAATTTATCTGTATAGCTTAAATCGAATTCCGCCAGTTTAGCTTTACACACCTTGTCTATTTCGGCGATGGCATCTTTTTGTTCATTATTCAGTTCGTTTAGAGTTCCGCCGCTGCGCTCTAAAGCTAATTCCCATGCTGTTTTCATCAAAACCTCCGTTAATAAATTGAGTAATATAATTGTAGTTAAAATAAGCTTGACCGCTTTTAATTTACCATTGCTCTACAAAAAAACAAGATAAGCGCAGTTATGTGCTTGCAATTTATTTAAAAACGGTTATTTTATGCTTCTCTGTATTAATAATAATGAAAAACTGAGTGATATTATCTCTTATTTAAACGACCCGAGGGGGTGAAATCGGATATGGCAATGGCAACAGAAGTACGCGTCAAAAAAGGCGAAGTTATTGATCGTGCGTTACGCCGCCTCAAAAAGAAACTCGACAAAGAGGGTACTTTGAAAGAGCTGCGCAATCGCCGTCACTACGAAAAGCCGAGCGAAATTAAACGCAAAAAAAGAAAAAACCGCCGTTAAGCGTCGGACTTTTTTTATGATTTTAAGCGTCTTACTTTTAAGGCGCTTTTTTTTTACCATAATGTAAGCTATATTGAGATGGTTCTCAAAAATGCTTAAAGAGAGTAATTTTACAATGCGGCAAAAAAAATTTTATAAAAGTATTGAAACCTTTCCCCGGCGCAAAGGGCTCCTGCCTACTCTGGATTTGTATATTTTTAGAGAATTCATGATTCATTTGAGCATCTTATTATTAGTTTTTATGACTTTGTTTGTTCTTGGAGATGTTTTTAATGACCTTTCCGACTTTCTGGAAAAAGGCGCTTCTCTTAAACAAATCATCTATTTTCTGCTTCTGAAACTGCCTGGTAATATTCGTTTTATTCTGCCGATTACCGTGCTGCTCGCGTGTATGTGGACAATGGCAATGTTCGGAAAACATATGGAAGTAACCGCGATGCGTTCTTCGGGTTTGTCGCTGTTTCGCTGCGGCGGGTCAATTTTTGTGGTTGGTTTAATTGTTACCGGAGTAAATATATGGTTTAACGAAGCTTTGGTTCCCTACACGGAACGTGAAGCTGAAATTATGAAATTTTATGCCACAAAAGGCGGCGGGACACTGCCGGATGCTCAAAAACTGTTAACTTTCCGCAGTTTTGATAAACGCCGGACCTGGTTGTTTAAAAGTTTCAATCTCAATAAGGACCAGCAGGATGTGGTTTTGAAAAGATATCGCGGCGACAAAAGCCTGGATTGGGAAATCACGGCGAAAATCGCGGCTTTCTCCAAGAAAAACGGCTGGACTTTTTACAATGGAGCTTTCACGCCGTATTCCCATGACGGCTTGATGCCCAAAAGCACAGAGTATTTTAAAAAATTAAGCAAAGACAGGCGGGAAGTACCGGAAACTCCTGATAATATTCTCAATACGGTTAAAAACAAAAATGAATTACCATCCTGGGTTATTTGGAGGATGGTGCGGAATACCAAAAATATGGCGCCGCGCTGCCGGGCAATATTAATGTCGGTATTTTACCATCGTCTGGCTTTTCCCTGGGCATGTTTTCTCGCGGTATTTCTGGGGATTCCGCTGGCAACCCAGAATGAACGTTCCGGAATCATGCTGTCGATAATTGTCGCAATCGCTGTAATTGTTATTTATATAATTGTTTCACAGCTCTTATTAATTCTAGGAAAACAAGGTGTTTTAGAACCCATCGTGGCCGGGCTGTTTCCAACGATTGCGTTTCTTGTTTACGGCTGGTATACTGTAGTTAGAAACCGTAATTAGATATGAACGCCAAGAGAAAAACAAAACAAAAAAACAATCCCTTCGAAACTTTCGTTGCGGTAATAATATTAGCATTACTGCTGGCCAATATCTGGGCCGGCTGGAAAATATTAAAAGTTGCCGAAGCTTTGGATATTCCCTTATTGGGCTCTGTTCACGATGGTCCGATGCAGTTAGCCGGTTTATTGTTGATTAACTGTATTATAATAACTTTATTAGCCGCCACAAAAGGAAAATGAGGAGTAAAATATTATGGAAATGACTTTTACCTGTGAAAATAAACAGGAAATCCTGGCTTTTGCCAGAGCCGTGATTGCTTCGAAGTTCGACAACACAAAAGTTAAAACGCTTAGTGCAATGGATGGCAAAATGGCGGAAACGGGTTCGTGTTTTGTTACTTTGCATAAAGCCGGCGGAGCTTTGCGCGGCTGCATCGGCAATATAATCGCTTTTGAGCCCCTGGGCGAAAACCTTAAACACAACGCCCTTAACGCGGCCTTTGGCGATCCGCGTTTTCCCCGGGTTGTCGAGGAGGAGTTAGCTGATTTAGAACTTGAAGTGTCAATATTGACACCGCCGCGCCCTATAGTTTCTCCTGATGATTTTATTATCGGTGAACACGGCATTATTTTGCGCTGCAGAGGCCGCTCGGCGGTATTTTTGCCGCAGGTCGCCCCGGAACAAAGGTGGGACCGTGAAGAAACCCTGACTAATTTATGTTATAAAGCCGGCCTGCCATTCAAAGCATGGCAGTCCGGCGACGCTGAATTAAGCGTTTTTACCGCTATTGTATTTTCAGAAAAGGATTTTAACTAAAATATGCTTATAAAATTAAACAATTTAACAATCCGCGCTTACTCGATTCCCCCGCAGACAACAACTATTGATCAAAATTTAACTCCATTCATTGCGCGGCATCTGCAAATTGAAGAAAGCGACATTGTTGATTATAAAATTTTGTCGAAATCCATAGATTCAAGGCGCGGAGCTCCAGCCTTAATATTCACCCTGGCCGCGACCCTGCGCGAAAACGAGGCTTCTCAAACTTGTGTGGAACATAAAATTTCAGAGGAAGAGCTGCAGCAGAATTCAAACTCAAAACTGGACTTCCCGGAGGCGCCGGCGGGTTTGAAAAATCCTTTGATTATCGGCAGCGGCCCGGCGGGCCTGCTGGCCGCTTTAGTTCTGGCGCGGTCAGGCTGTGAACCGATAATTCTCGAACGCGGCTATGACATCGAACAACGCACCGCGGACATAGATAAATTTCATCAAACCCGGAAATTCAACCCGGACAGTAATTATCTTCTCGGCGAAGGCGGCGCCGGTACTTTTTCCGACGGCAAACTTTACACCGGAACAAATGACCCGCGCGCCGGATTTGTACTGAAAACTTTTGTTGAAGCCGGGGCGCCGCAGGAAATTCTTTATCTTAAGCGCCCGCATATCGGCTCAGATAAACTGCCGGATATGCTGCGCGGCATCCGCCTGCGGATTGAACAGGCCGGAGGCAAATTTCTTTTCGGCACCCGGGTAAAAGAATTCATCATTGAAGACAATAAATGCAAAGGGGTAATTACCCGGGACGATGAACGTATCGAAGCTCCGGCGGTAATCGCGGCTCACGGCCTCGGCGGGCGCGCTTTGACGCACAAATTAATAGAACAGGGCCTTGAATACGTGATGAAGGGCTTCCAGATTGGCTGCCGCATTGAGCACCCGCAATCGTTTATCGACGAAAATCAATACCGCATGTCGTCGCGTCCGGCGTGGCTGGGAGCGGCGGAATATCATTTATCAAACCGTAAAAACGATTTGTGGAATATCGCCGGAGCGTCATCTTTCTGTATGTGTCCCGGCGGAAATATAGTTCCCGCCGCTTTGGAACCGGGACATTTATCGACCAACGGCATGAGTTCTTACGGCCGCGACGGGAAATTCGCGAACTCCTGCCTGATCGTCAGTCAAGCTGATGATATGTTCAGCAATCCGCATCAGGCCTACAAATTTTTACGGACAATGGAAAGCAGGGCTTTTGAGCTTGGTGGTGGTGATTATACCGCCCCGGCGCAGGATGCGCGGGCTTTTGTCAAAGGCAGGACGGGTTTGAGAAATGAAGACAGCAGTTATTCTTTCGGCTTAAAGCCCGCTCGTATCGACCGGCTTCTGCCGGAGAAAACGGCTGAAGCTTTAGTTGTCGCGCTGCGGCGTTTTGACCATAATTTTCACGGCTTCCTGAAACATGGCAAAATCGTTGGAATTGAAACTTTTATTTCAAGTCCGATCCGTTTTCCGCGTTCCGGCGAAACATTAGCCACTTCGGTTGACAAACTTTACATTTCGGGTGAAGGCGCCGGTTATGCGGGAGGCATTCTTTCCGCGGCGGTTGACGGCATCAAAATTGCCGAAAAAATATTGGCGGGCAAGTATTAAACTATGGACGACTGGATTGAAATAAAAAGGGATGGCAAACATATCGCGCGCGAAAAAAAGAAAGCGCGTGATATGCGCAAATCCCAGTGGTGGCGGCAGCAGTTACAGAAGGGAGTCTGTCATTACTGCAGTCAACACTTCAGCTCCGAAGATTTGACTATGGACCATGTCCTGCCGATAGTCCGCGGCGGCAAAAGCACTAAAGGCAATATTGTCGCCTGCTGCAAACAATGCAACAATGACAAAAAATACCTAACTCCCGCCGAAATGATAATGAAAGGCCTGGAAAACGAAAAAATATAGTCCATTGGAAAAGAGTGTTTTAAACGCTTAACTTCCGGCATGGCATCCGGGCTGTTTATTTTTGAGCTTCAATACGTCCCGCATGTCGTAGAGCCCGGGCCCGGCGGAACTCAGGAAACGTACAGCTTTCAGGGCGCCTTTGGCAAAAGTGTCGCGGCTGGAAGCTTTATGGGTCAATTCGAGACGCTCGCCGCCGGCGGCAAAGATTACAGTGTGCTCGCCAACTACATCGCCGCCGCGGAGCGAATGCATCCCGATTTCTTTTCGAGTACGGTTCCCGACCATGCCCTCACGGCCGTGCCTGACATCCTTTTCGTATGATAAACCACGCGCTTCGCAAGCAAGTTGGGCTAAAGTTACCGCCGTGCCGCTGGGAGCGTCTTTTTTCTGATTGTGGTGCATTTCGACAATTTCGATATCGTAATCCGCATCGAGAATAGAGGATACTTCTTTGCATAAATGGAAAAGCAGATTGACTCCGGCACTCATGTTGGAGGCGAAAACTATTTTTCCCCCGGCATCAGCGAGTTTTTGCAATTCGGCTTTGCCTTCGCCGCCTAAAGCGGTCGTACCGATAACCACAGTGCGGCCTTCAGCGACGGCCGCGCGGGTGTTGGCGATAATATCGCCAGTGCTGAAATCAATAATCGCGTCGGTGTCGTTGACGGCTTCGGCATAATTATCGGTGATTTTTACGCCGACTTCGCCGACCCCGGCTAAAATCCCGGCGTCCTGCCCGATAAAGGGTACTCCGGGAGCGTCCAAGGCGCCGCTTAAAGTTAAATCACTTGCTGTGATGATGTTGCTGACTAAACGCCGCCCCATTCTGCCGCCCGCTCCAATAACTGTTACTTTTATCATGATAATTATTTCCCTGGTGTTTAAAATCCGCTGACTTTTTCCTGTTTGTCTTCAGGCGTCCACATAATGTCCGCTTCAAGTCCCAGCGGGAAAACTTTTACATTGCGATAACGATTGCTTTGAGCAATTAAATTGTAAGTGGCGAATAAAAAGGTGTATGGCTGTTCATCGTGTAATAAACGCTGAAACTTATGACAAAGTTTATTCCGCTTTTCAGTGTCAAAAGTTTTCCTTATTTCAAGAATGATACGGTCGGCTTCAGCGTTTTTGAAACCAATATGATTACTCGTATTTTTTTTATCCGCCTGGCTTGAGTGCCAAACCTGGTAGGGGTCGCTTTCGTAGCCCGTAGTCCAGCCAAGCAGACATACGTCAAAGTTTTTTTCCTGCAGACGCTGCAGATAAACCGCCCATTCGAAAACTTGAATCTTCACGTCGATTCCGGCCTTTGCCATATCTTCTTTTATCAGCGGTATCATTTTTCGTTGAGCTGATGAACCGGATATCTGCATAAAAGTAAAACTGAATTTTTTACCGTTTTTGTCGAGAATACCGTCCCCGTCACTATCCTTCCAGCCGGCTTCCGCTAATAATTTTTTAGCCTTTTCAATATCAAAAGCGTAAGGTATAATGGATTTATCGTAGGCGCGGCTGTTATAGAAAAACGGCCCGGTGACAATTTTGCCCAGACCGTGAAAAATATCTTTTAAAATCCCTTTGCGGTCCACCAGATGAGTCAAAGCGCGCCGCACCCGTTTATCTTTAAACAGCGGATTCGTCAAATTGTAGCCGATATAAGAATAGCCGCGTCCCAGATACTTTATTTTCCTGATTTTTCCACCGGCTTTAAAGGCGGCGGTATTTGTGCGTCTTGTCCATTGTTCGGCGCTCAGGCCGAGTTGGTCGAGCTTGCCGGAAACCAGGGCCTGGAAGCGGGTATTGGGATGTTTGATGATTTTGTAGACATGATATTTTAAGGGCGGCATGATGCCGTATTTTTTAGCGAAGTACTTTTCAAAACGGACAAATACAACGCGCCGGTTTTTATCCCAGCGCAGAAAACGGTAAGGCCCGCAGCCGACGATTACGCGATTGCGCCGGTGGTCATTGTTAAATTTCCGGGGATCAAACGGCCCCGGATAGGCATGATACAAATGCCGGGGCAGGGGAGACATGCCGAGCGTCAGGCTCTTGGAAAGAAAATAACGTACTTTCCAGGTAACTTTGAATTTGTATTTACTGATGATTTCCAGTTTGTCGATATCTTTATAGTAAACGCGCAGCGGGGCGCAATTAGTATCTTTATTCCTGATTACATCCAGATAAAATTTGAAATCCTCAGCGGTAACTTCTTTGTTTTTCCATTTTTTCCCGTTGACCGGATCAGTGAAGTCATGCCATAAAATACCTTTTTTCAAGGTGATGGTGTAGGTAAGTTTGTCCGGCGAAATAGTCCAGCTTTCGGCCATTAAAGGCTCAAATTTGTCCGGATCTTTAAAATCCCGCGCCGCCAGGGAGGATGAGCATAGAGAGTTGAAAGTACTTGCCGTAGCTTCATTATTGATTAATGAATTCAGGTTGGGAGTGTCGGAGGATATTGCGCTTATAAGGCGTCCGCCGCCTGCCGCGCCGGAGTCAAAATATTGCCTGTTCGCGATTTGCGCAAATTTTTCAATAACTTTTGTTGTGTTTTTTGCAGCTGAAAGCACGACCGTCTGAGTGGGTTCCGAGGCAATAGTTTCCTCCAGCCGGTCGAGGCGCCTGAGGATGTTCCGGTTGCTTTCCCGGACCCGGTCGACCGCGTTGATCAAAATAATTCCCAAAAAAATCAGCGCGGCAGTCGCTACTGTCAAAATAAAATTAAGATAAAAATTTTTGTTCATATACCGTTCTCTGTTTATATTCATTATAATATAGCACACATTTATCCGTAGAAAGCGCAAAGTCAGGAAAATACTTAAAAAAGTGAAATTAATTCCCGATTCATCACGGCGTCTTCACTGAACCCGGCGGAACAATCAGCCCGGTTGACAAAAATTTAAAAAATAAAAAAAGGATTTTACCATGCCGGAAATATTTACAACCCCCTGCGCGAAAGCCGAACAAAGCGGATTTAAGCTTTTGCGGTGGATTTTTCGAGGGAAAAGATCACCTCAACGGCGTGTTGACAACAAACAACTCCCGGCGGCGGGCATAGCCCGCAAGCAGGAAGCGCCGGCTTCACACCGGCAAAGCCGTCCCGCCCGGCAAACGCGCCTGAACGTCCAGAATGCGCTCGCTCAACAAACTTTCGGCGAAACTTCCACTTTTACGTTAAATAATGATACGGCAAAGCCGATTTCGGAGGTACTGGAAGACATTTCACAGAATATTTCGAAAATGGATCAAAATTTATATGCCGCCAAAGCCAATACGGAGGAAATACTGCGCGCCGACTCGAACGACACCGAATTTGTTTCATTAGACTAAATAAAATACTTTTTTGAATGAAAATTCTTTGTGTCTTTGCCGAATATACTTTTTTCTTTTTGTTGCTATTAGCCCTTTAGTGTGCTTAATTATAAGGAACCTGACAAGCAACCGAAGGAGGGTGTTTTTGAACATGACAAGACTGAGAAGTATTTTACAGCACATTGAAGTGAATGACTGGCGGGATATTTCGGAAATCCTTGACCTGATAGAATTAAATCTTGACCCGGTGCCGGAATTAAGCGAAAAGGAATTTTCATCTTTACTCGCTGCCGGCGCGGCTTTTGTTACTTATGATTTTGGTATTGACGGAGTGTCCATTGAAATATTCAAATACGCTGAGTGCCTGGAACAAATCTCTCCCGGTATTCCATTACATTTTATTGC
Organism: uncultured Victivallaceae bacterium; assembly: GCA_964515915.1. Classification (GTDB taxonomy): domain Bacteria; phylum Verrucomicrobiota; class Lentisphaeria; order Victivallales; family Victivallaceae; genus JAHOYW01. The sequence continues at coordinate 20,177 of CAZEXM010000012.1, read as the reverse complement.
CGGGGATTTTCACGAAAAAGCCGATATTGTACTGAAAGATTATTGGAACCGCTTTAAAATAGATGGTTTTAACGGCTGGGACAAATGGCTTGACGGCAAAGCGTTCGCGAAGCTTTTTTATGCGGATATGCCGGAAAACAGTGCCGTGTCCGGACAGATGGCGCGGGAAATCTGGGAGGAAGCTGAAAGCTTTGCCCTGAAGCTGGGTGATTATTTCTGCGAACATAATATAAAACTGGCAATTCCCGTAAATATTTCGTCAAATCCGGGAAATGTCGCCGCGGCATTGGGCTTTGTTATTGCCGCGGAAGCATTGGATATTTACGTTATCAGTTCAAATCACGACTATTACTGGGAAGGCGGCAAGCCCGCGGGTGAACGTAAACCCGGCGAAAAAGCGGGGCCGCGCGATCACTTTTTCCGTAATATGGCGAACCGCGACTTCTTCAGGCTTTTCACGCGGCTGTATCCGTGGAACGGGCAACGCTGGATACAAGTTAACATCAATACACCGCAAAGCAGGGCTTTGATTGAACGCTTTGGTTTTTCCCCGGATAAAGTTTTTGAACTGGGAACTTCGATTAATGATAAATTTTTCATTCATTCGACGCCGGAACACGTTAAATCAGTGCGTTCACGCATGAATTATATTATCTCCGGCGGCAAGCCGGTAATTACGACTGTTGACGTCCGCGAACATCTGGCCGAACTGTCGAAATGGATGCGGGACGAAAAACCGATAGCCTGCGGAAATCGAAGCGGTCTGACTTTGGACCTGGCGGCGGACGGAACTTTTTACTGCTTACAGCCGACCAGGGTAATCCTGCGTAAACATATTGACCGCGACGAGAAACTTTTATCGGCTTTACTTGATTATGCCCCCTTTGCGCAAAGCTTTGAGAATTCCTCGAAGCAATTACTCCTGCACATAACCGGGCCGACGCCGATTGAACATCAGGATGATTTGGAGAATGTCCTGGAAGCATACATCGCTTTGTGCGGCAAACTGCCGGCTGAAGCCGCCGACCGGGTATTCCTCGTTTTCTCCGTGGGCAACGAAAATCATCCCTGTTTCAAGGAATTGAATTTGCAGCCTTTGTGCATCGAGGAAATTTACCAGCTCGCCGACCTGGTGTTGTTCCCGAGCGAAACGGAAGGGCGCGGACTGCCGATTATTGAATCCGGCGCGGGCGGGATCCCGATTGTCTGCCGGCGTTATTATCCGGAAGAAGTTTTCGACGAAGTTGTCGGTAAAGATTTGCCGGAGGAAGAGCGGATCTGGTATTTGGATTTCCCGACCGGTGAATTTGACGAAGGCTTTTTGGGAAAAGTAACGGAACTGCTGCTGTATCCTGAGCGTTTTGACCAGTGGCGGAGGCATAACCGCAAAGCGGTTCGAAGACGTTACGGTACCCGAATGATTATTCGGAAATTCAATGACTTTTTCAGAATTTTACGCGGGGAGAATAAAAATACCGGCCCCGTTTTTTTATCAAATACAAGGGCTTGCTGTTCAAAAGCTGGTTCCAATACTAATAATTGTCGCGAAATGGAGAGTTGATTTATGCATATTGCTTTTATCGAAGATACACCCTTGCGCGGAGGTACTCAGATCTGGGTTGCCGAAGCGGTAAAAAAGTTTGTTGAAGCTGGAGAAGATGTTTCAGTTATCGCCCCTGAAGGAACTTTCGCGGCGCAGGCCTGCGCTGAATGCGGGGCGACGGTTACAACTTATGATTTTGCTGATATTGTAGTTAATCCTGATAAATACAAGCAAGCCTGGATCGCCGGATTGTCACCCTGCGATGTCGCGGTAACGACGGTGCATCCCCCGCGCAATGGTTTTCATTGCGTCACCTTCGGGGCGCAATGTATTAAAGAAGCTGATTTGAAAACCATTATGATTCCCAAAACCGGATCAATTGTGCCCTGGTACAAGCGTGAATATTATCTGCCCGACCCGGCAGTGGCGACTCAAGTTATCTGCATTACGGACTTTACCCGCAAATACCTGGAGGACGTATACAAAATTCCGGCTGAACAAATAGCTTTGATTTACCAGGGAACCGAGGTAGATCGTTTTAGCAGCAGCGAAGCCGGCCGCGCTGAAGCATTGAAACGTTATCCGTTGGAGGAAAATTCCTCTCCGGTGCTGGGCTCAATCGGGGCAATGGAGAACCGTAAAGGCCAAATCGTTATATTGCAGGCGCTTAAGCTTTTGCTGGACGCGGGCAAACTGCCGGATATTCATCTAATGTTCGTCGGCGAGGGACCTGATGAAGCGATGCTCAAAGCGGTTGCGAAAGTTTACGCGCTTGAGAAACACGTTTCATTTTTCCCCTTCACCAGCGAACCGAATTATGTTTTTGAGCGGATTGATATTCTGGCATTTCCGAGTTTTTATAAAGAAGGCCTGCCGAATGTATTGCTGGAAGCCATGAGCATGAAAGTACCGGTTATTTCGACTATTTTGGCGGGAATTCCGGAAGTGGTTGTTGATGGTGAAACGGGATTTTTGACGGATGTCGCCAATGTCGAGCAATTTGCCGAAGCAATTGAAAAAATCACGAAAAATCCTGAAACTTGTGTCGAAATGGGCGAAAAAGCACGTAGTTTAATGGAGAACAAAATGAACAAGAAGTATCAGTTTGACGCTTTCTTGAATTTTTTCCGTAAACAAATGAGGTAATGAAACAATGAGAATTCTTTTTCAAGGCGATTCAATCACGGATTGCAGCAGGCATCGCGAAGCGGTGGAAGCCAATACCGGCCTGGGGGCCGGTTACGCGATGTTGGCGGCTGGACGTTTATTGGCTGATCATCCGGACAAAAATATCCGGGTTTACAACCGTGGAATAAGCGGAAACCGTGTAGTTGATTTGTATGCCCGCTGGAAAATAGACGCTTTGAATATGCGGCCGGATATCCTGAGTATTTTGATCGGCGTGAATGATACCTGGCACGCTTTCGGCTCAAACAATGGAGTCGGAGTTGAACGTTACGGACGTATTTATCATGAAATCCTGACCTGGACGCAACAGGCGTTGCCGGGAGTCAAAATCGTTCTCTGCGAACCCTTTGTTCTGGAATTCGGCGCGGTGGCGGCGGAATGGCTTGAAGAAATTGACGACCGCCGGGCGATAGTTAAAAAATTATGTAAGGAATTTGCTCTCCCGCTCGTGCCGGTTCAATCCGTATTAAACAAAGCTCTCAAGCAGGCTCCTCCTGAATACTGGCTGAAGGACGGTGTACATCCGTCTCTGGCCGGGCATCAGTTGATTAGCGATGAGTGGTTGAAAGCAACAAAAAAGTTCTTTTAATTCGCGAAGGAGAAAATACTAATAAAAATTACTCAGTAACTGATTTTTTCATTTTATACATTGGCAGATGCCGGATAGGGGAGTATATTGATGTACAATTGTAAAATTATTATTTACGGGAAAAAATATGCCGTTTATTTCATACTGTAAAAAATTGCTGCTGTCGCTGCTTGCCGCTTTGGGGATTACGCTTGCCGCCCGGGCCGGCGAAAAATACGATTTGCCGGTAAAAGTGGTTCTGTTCCCTTTTCGCCAGGCAGTGATTCCCGCGCTGGCGGAATCCCGGGTAATGAAATATTATTTTTATGAAGGCGAAAAATTCCCGGCCGGTAAAATTTTAGCGCGGCTGGATAAAACCGTTTACAAACAACGCCTGCTGAAAATAGAAGCCGGCTTGAAAGAAGCCAAAGCCGGCTTGACTTTCGCTAAAAGAAATTCCAAACGCGCCAAGGACTTGTTCGCAAAAGGCATGCAGGGGCATCTGGAACTGGAACGCGCCGGCCTTGAAGCAGAAATCGCCGAGGCCAAATATTTATCGGCTAAAGCCAATTATATTGTCGCTGAACGGGATCTTGCCTCGTGTGATATTATCGCTCCTTTCAATGGACGCTTGATCGAAAGGCTGGTCAATGAATATGAATATGTCCGTACCGGCCAGCCCCTGATGAAAATTATTGACGACAACCAGCTTCTCGCGGTAATGCATTTACCCTCCGGCGAAAAAAACCGGATACGCCTGGGGCAGCGGATGAAAATAAAAATTGATGAAACCGGCACAAGCCATCAAGGTGAAATTTACAAAATTTCAGGAGTCATTGACCCCGGGAGCAGGACTTTTGAAATAAAGGTGCTGCTTGATAACAAAAAAGGGGTCTTAAGCGCGGGGATGTCCGGCCTGCTGCTGAAAAAGAAAGTGAAAAATAAAACAGCACTTGTGCTTAAGGGTAAATAATGGCCGGAGGAAACGATTTACAAAAAGAGCTGCTTAAAGCACGGGGTAAACTCAACGCTTTATCGGCGGTGCTGCGCCTGGGGCATGAATCCTTCGAAAAAAAAGACCTGGTTCAGTGGGCCGGACACGTCGTTAACAACAGTGTGCTGGCGGTTCCATACAGCCGTTCAGCCCTGCTTGATTTCCGCGGTTTGAGTGCAAAAGTGCTGGCAGTCAGCAATCAGCCGGAAGTCAACAACAACAGCGAATACACCATCAATTTAATGTATCTGTCCAGCGCCCTGGGCAATCTTTCCCGCGCGGTCGTAGTCGACAAGGAATTTTTGCAAAGCCGGGATGCCGGGCCGCGTGCTTTTGAAGCGCTTGATTATTTCATGGAAACATCCAAGGCTTTGATGGCTATGCCGATAATTCCTCCCGATTCGCCGGAAGATAATGAAGAACTTCTGGTATGGGTCGTTGAATTTGAAAATAAACGCTCCGCCGCCGCCGCGTCGGCTTTACTGCCTTTACTCTGCCGTCATTATTCCGAATCCCTGCAATATGCTCTGAGCGGCCGCAGGAAAAATGTTTTTAAATCCCTGGTGGGCGGCCGGACAATCTTTAAGCCCTCGCGCGTAATATCAACACTGCTTTTTATATTCGTAATATGTTTGTTTACGGTCAAAGTAAGGGAAAATATTGCCGCTGAAGCTGAAATCATACCGGAAGTGGAGCATATTTATTATGCCCCGTTTGACGGCATTATAGACAAGTGCTTCGGCAATGAAAGCGGCATCTTCGTCAAGAAGGGCACAACTGTTCTCAAATACGATAATGAAGAACTGGCTTTCAGGCTGCTTGCCGCCGAAAACGAATATAATAAAATTAAAGCAAAATTGGATTTGATTCAAAACGAATCATTCAATGATATCTCTAAACGCGGCCAGGTAAAACTACTCAGCATACAAAAAGAACGCGCCAAAATCGATATCGACAGAAACCGCTGGCAGTTGAAAAAAAGCGAAATGAAAGCTGAAATATCCGGTACTCTGGATATTGGCGACGCCGACAAACTCATCGGACGCGCGGTTCGTGCCGGAGAAAAATTATTTGAAATAGTTTCGACCGGAAACCTGATTGCTTTAGTATATTTAAATGAACGCAACGCCTCGGTTTTGAGCAAGGACAGCGTGGTTATTTTATATTTGCACAACAGTCCCGAAACCCCGATAAAATGCGTAGTGAAAAGGGTCAGCCCGAAACCGGTTCTCACCGAAAAAAGAGTATTTTGCTATTTGATACGCCTGGAAATGCTTAATCCTCCAACTGATATAATCTGCGGCCAGCGCGGGATTGCGCGTATTTCCGGCCCCCGGGTTCGCCTGGGATATTACCTGTTCCGTAACATAGTTCTATGGTGGCGCCGGGTTTAAAGCAGGGAGCACCGCAGTTTATGGAATCAAAAGAAAACAAAAAACACACAATATCAGTCAATAAAAACGCCCTTGACAGCGAAAAAAACATCAATGCCGCGACTCCGGCGGCCAACAACAGCCCGGTTGTCAACGGCTCTTCTGGAGCGGACGCGCCGGCTCAGCAGAAATATTATATCGGACGTTTACGCAGTGATTTAGGATTATTCCAGGGGGAACGGAGCATTAGCGGTGAGCCGACCTGGGTTATTTTTGATCCGGTCGCCGACGCTTATTTCAAAATAAACGACGCAAACTATCAGATGATTCGCGTGTTATCCGGCAATATGGAACTGGAGCAGTATCTGCGAAAACTTAAATCCGTGGGTATTCACGCGGATAAAATGAAAGTTTTGAAATTAATCAAGTTTTTGCAGAGCAACAATTTATTTATGCCGCGCTACCTGCAGAGCGAAGCACAGGCGGTTAAAATGCGTGAAATGAAAAAGAAAATGTTCTGGCAGCGTGTAATGTCGACATATTTGTTTTTCAAGATGCCGATAGTCAAACCGGACCGTTTTCTTGAGCACACTGTGGATATTGTGCAATACATCCTTAATAAATGGACTTTAGCGTTATTATGGATAATCGCGGCCGGCGGTTATATCGGCCTGGTTATGAACTGGCACAAATTCACCGAGAAATTCATCAGTTCAATTTCCCTGCAGGGCCTGGCGCGTTATACTCTGGCGGTGATCGCGGTTAAACTCATCCATGAATTCTCCCATGCTTATACCGCCAAAGTCCATGGCGTCAGGGTGCGGCGCATGGGCATCGCAATTGTCTTTTTCGTCCCGCGCCTGTATTCTGATTTGACCGACTCGTGGCGCATTCATGACTGGAAAAAACGTTTCTTAATTGACGGAGCGGGGATAATCAGTGAAATAATTATTGGCGGCGGCGCGGCTTTGGTATGGGTCAATACCGTGCCGGGACTTACTCATTCGGTCGCTTATTTTATCTTTGCCGTGAGTATCATTAACACTGTGTTGATCAACGGTAATCCATTTATCCGTTATGACGGTTATTTCATGCTGATGGACTTTATCGGTATCGACAATATGCAGCAGCGCGCGACGGAAAGAACCAAAGCTTTATGGAGAAAATTTTTATTCGGCCTCGATTTGCCGACAAATGACAAGACCCGCGGCTGGAAACGTTATTTCCTGGTTGTCTTTGGAATTTGTTCCTTTATATACCGCATTTTCCTGTACACATCAATTATTCTGATCGTTTATTTTCAATTTCCCAAAGTTATAGGTATTGTATTGTTGTGTTTGGAAGTGTATTTATTAATACTTAAACCGTTAACCGGGGAAATTAAATTTCTGACTATGATGCGCAAAAAAATGAATCGGACCAAGTTTTTATTATCATCACTGGGCTTTGCTGTAATCATGCTCGCTTTTTTTCTGCCGCTGCCCTGGGATGTAACTCTGCCCTGCGAAGTCAGGCCGGTAAATTCTGAACGTGTTTACGCCCGCAGCGGGTTCCTTAGCGGTGTATATGTAAAAGACGGCCAGAAAGTCAAAAAAAATCAGCTCCTGTTTAAGCAGTCAAATCCTTATCTGTCGTGGCGTCTGCAGGAAGCGCTTGTCGGCATAAAAAGAGACGAAACTGTTCTGGATCAAGCTCAAAGCAGTGTTGAAAGGCTTGGAGAAGTAAAGATTGACCGGCGCGCTCTGCAAAGCAGCCGTGATTTAGTTGAAGAATTAAGACGCAAAGAATCTTTACTGGATATCCGCAGCGGACTTGACGGAATCTTCGCCTTTTATGATCGGCATTTGAAAGCGGGTAAATGGCTTCGCAAAGGAGAGCTTATCGGTGAAGTTTACAATCCGGATACCAGGCAGGTTATCGCGTATGTCAGTGAAAAGGAAATGCGCAGGCTGCAAAAGGGCGACAAAGTTAAATTGCACCTGAAACGCGATCTGACGACTTATTCGGGAGTGATCAGCGCCGTGAACGATGTGGAGGCGGAACTGGAGCCGACCCCGCTGCTGGACGTGTTCGGCGGCAGCATTCTGAGCAATCAAAATCCGCAGCGGGGATATTTCAAACCTTTGCAGTCACGTTATCAGGTTACTATTAAAGTGGACGACGCGGTAAAATTACCCATAGGCCGTTCCGGGGCCATGAATATTCGTAAATATTCGTCCATCGGCGGAAATATAATTCGTAAAGTAATATACATACTGCAGCGGGAGTTGAGTTTCTAAACCGAATATATTTATGAAAGTTTTTCTTTTAATACTATTTTTAAGCTCAACTATTGTATGCTTCGGCGTGGCGGAGAAAAAAAATATCCGGATAGTTTCGCTCAGCCCGAGTATAACCGAGACAATCTTCGCTTTAGGCGGAGAAAAGAGTTTAGTCGGGCGTTCCGATGTCTGCAATTATCCTGAAGCCGCAAAGAAAATTCCGATAGCCGGTCGTTTTGGCCGGCCCAATGTTGAACGTGTAATTGCTTTGCGGCCTGATTATCTTGTAAGTGCAGCCTTGCGGGACCAGGCGCTGATAAAACGCTTCAAACAATTCGGAATCGAAGTTCTTTTCCTGCCGAACGAATCAATTGCTGATTATTTCAAAACTTTAAAAGCATTGGGTAAAATTTTAAACTGTCCCAAAAAGGCCGAGCTTATCTGGCGGCGGGATAAAGCGGAACTGGAAAAATTAAAACAGGCGGCGGAAAAAATTCCGGAAAAGGATAAAGTGAAAGTTTTATTTGTAATTTGGGATATGCCTTTAATGACCGTTGGACAGAATTCATTTATAAGCGACATGATCGAGCTCGCCGGCGGCGTGAATATTAGCGGGAAACATCCCAAAGCTTATTTTAACTGTTCACTGGAATGGGTTTTGACGCATCCGCCGGATGTGTTGATTTTACCCAAGATTCCGGAAAAACGGGTAAAAGAACTCGCCGCCCGCCCCGGATGGAAAAATCTTGAGGCGGTCAAACGCGGTAAATTGTTTTATAAAATGAATCCTGATTTGATTTGCCGTATGGGGCCGCGAAGTATCGAAGGAATTAAACTGCTGAGTAAAATCTTTAAATCGGTTAAAGAAAAATGAAATCATTTACTAAAGAAACTATTGGCTGGCTATTATTACCCTTATTGTTGTTTGGGGTGGTTCTTTTCTCTTTATGCAGTGGTTCATTCTGGATAAGTCCCTGGGGGCTGTTTGCGCAGGATGGTATTGGATCAAGTTTAATAAATTTACGTTTCATTCGTTGCGCCACGGCATTTATCATTGGCGGCGGACTGGCGGTTTCGGGAACCGCGTATCAGGCTGTTTTGAAAAATCCCCTGGCGGAACCTTATATCCTGGGAATCAGCAGCGGCGCGAGTCTGGGAGTCGCTTTCGCGACGATTTTCGGCTTGGCGGCGGTGAGCAGCCTGGCTATACCTTTTTCCGCTTTTGTTTTTGCCCTGCTGGCCTTGACGCTGGTATTGTCAATAACCCGGGGGTGTTTCAGCGGAGCCTATTCTGAGAATATCCTTTTAAGCGGGATCATCATCGGGTCGATCTGTTCCAGTTGGTTAATGTTTATCATCAGCGGCTTAGGCTATTATGAACTGAACAGCATCACCTGGTGGATGCTGGGCAATATGCAGGCGGCCGACATGAATTTATTGACAATAACCTGGCTTGTAACCCTGAGCGGGACAGTGCTGTTAGCTGCTTACGGGCGGCACGCGAATGTGATAGCTCTCGGCGAGGAAATGGCTTATAACATGGGAGTCGCGCCTTTAAAAACCGCTTTTATTCTTTTGGGAACGGCTTCATTGATAACCGCGACCGCAGTTTCATTGTCTGGAATAATTGGTTTTGTCGGTTTAATCGTCCCGCATGTAATGCGACAAATTTTCGGTGCCGACCATCGTAAATTATTTATCTTGAATCTGCTTTACGGCGGAATATTCTTAGTTTTTTGTGATACAATCGCCCGTTCAATTCTGGTGGTTCAGGAAATTCCCGTGGGCGTAATAACCGCGTTAATCGGCGGGCCGTTCTTCATTTGGCTGCTCAACAAAAGGAGTCGTGCCAATGGCTGATGTAATTCAAGCGGTCAATCTTCAATTCGGCTATAGTCACGACAAACTTTTGTTGACGGATTTAAGTTTGAGTGTTCAGCAGGGTGATTTTCTCGGTTTGATCGGGCCCAACGGCTCCGGCAAAACAACTATTCTCAGATTACTCAGTGGTTTTTTGCGGCCGTTTTCCGGCGAAGTTATTTTAAAGAATCAGAAAATTTTAACCTTGAACAGTCGTGAGCGAGCCTGTTTCTTAGCAGTGGTTCCGCAGCTTGTAATAACTCCAATGCCTTATACTGTGCGTCAGGTTGTCGAAATGGGCAGAACGGCGCGCTTAGCGCTTTTCGCGCCTCTGCGCCATGCGGATCATGAACTTGTGGAACGTGCCTTAAATGACATGGATTTGCAAAGTTTACAGAAGCACCGCTTCAACGAGCTCAGCGGCGGCGAGCGGCAAAGAACGATTATCGCGGCGGCCCTGGCACAGGAGCCGGAATTGCTTCTGCTTGACGAGCCGACGGCGTCGCTTGATTTGGGGCACAAGATCAAATTAATGCGAATTTTGAAAAAACTACAAGCTCGCGGCATCGCGATCATGGTAATTTCGCATGATATTGAATTAATGGCGCGCTATTGCGCCCGCTTAACCTTATTATGTGAAGGCAAAGTTCTGGCGAGCGGTACCGCCGCCGAGGTAATCCAGCCGCATTTAATCAAACAAGCTTACGATTGTGATGTCGAGGTCAGCAAAAACCTCAATAATATTCCACAAATAGTTCCGGTTTTGTAAAAAAAATTAATTCCCCGCAATGATTTGATAATCATGAGCAATCATTTATTCCTGCTTCGGTTGAATTATTTTTTCACTATTGTATATTCACCTTGTCGTAAAAATATTTAAAGGTACAATTTATGAATAGCGGACATGGTGGAAATATAGATGGATTAGCGAAAAAAGCCGCTTGCGCTTCCGAACAAATTCTTGATTTCAGCTCCAGCATAAACCCGCTCGGCCCGCCGGAATTTCTTCGTTCGACAGTCAGCAGGTCGCTGGAAAATATCGTTCATTATCCTGACCCGAAGGCGGAACGGCTTATAACGATTGCCGCGAAAGTTTCAGGAATAAATGAATCATCCATTCTCGCCGCTAATGGTTCTGAACAAATCATCTATGCCGTCCCGCGGGCATTCAAGCTGAAAAAAGCTTTAATTACGGTTCCTTCCTATATCGATTATGAAAAAAGCTGCAAACTTGCCGGGCTTGAGGTGGTGTACGCGTATATGGATGAGGCGGATAATTTTACGCCGGATTCCGCAAAGCTCAGCGCGGCAATTGAAAAGGATATGCTGGTATTTATCGGGTATCCCGGCAATCCTGCCGGTACGGCAATGGATAAAGAGCAAGTGCGCAAGCTTGCCGACAAACATCCTGATGCGATATTTGTTATTGACGAAGCTTTCGCGGATTTCTGTGAAAAAGATTTTTCATTTTTGCCGGATATTCCGCCGAATGTAATTATTCTGCGTTCGTTAACTAAATTTTTCGCGATTCCCGGCCTGCGTATCGGGCTGGCGTTTGCGTCTGAAAGCAATACCGTTCTTATCGGCGAACAACTGCCGCCATGGTCGGTCAACTCAATCGCCCAGGAAGTCGGCAAAAAAATCATGGCCAACTCCCGCGAATATATCCGGGAAACTATTGAGCTGATTAATCCGCTCCGGAAAAGACTGAGCGGACAGCTTACGGCATTGGGCTTGAAGGTTTTTCCCGGTATCGCTAATTATCTGCTGGTCAAACTCCCGCGGGAACGCGAAGATATTTATGACAGACTGTTGATGGAGTATCATATCGCGGTCCGGGACTGCGCTAATTTCAAGGGATTAAGCTCACAGTTTTTCAGAATCGCGGTGAAAAAGAAAGATGAAAATGATTATCTTATAAGTTCGCTAAAGCAGGTTTTGCAAACTGAAAAGAGCCGGAATAAAACATTTTATTTTAAGCGTAAAATGAAACCGCCGTCATTGATGATTCAGGGAACTTGTTCCAATGCCGGAAAAAGTATTCTTACTGCCGCGTTCTGCCGGATTTTATTACAGGATGGCTATAATGTGGCGCCGTTTAAATCCCAGAACATGGCCTTGAATTCATACGTTACCGCGGACGGCTGTGAAATCGGACGCGCCCAGGCGGTACAGGCTCAGGCATGCCGCCTGCTCCCGGACGTCAGGATGAATCCGGTATTGTTGAAACCGTCCACCGATACCGGCTGCCAGGTTATTCTGATGGGGAAACCGATAGCTAACATGGAAGCGAAAAAATATTTTTCCCATAAGAAAAGTTTATTTCCAAGAGTTCAGGAGGCTTATGATTCGCTTGCGGCTGATTACGATATGATTATTCTTGAAGGAGCGGGAAGCCCGGGGGAAATGAACCTTAAAAAGCATGACATAGTAAATATGAATATGGCGCGTTACGCGCAAAGCCCGGTCCTGCTTGCCGGGGATATTGACCGCGGCGGAACCTATGCCGCGTTCATCGGTACGCTGGAGACGTTTTTGCCGTGGGAACGGGAATTACTGCAGGGATTCCTGGTCAATAAGTTTCGCGGCGACGCGACATTATTAAAAGACGCCCATGATTACGTGGAAAACTTTACCGGCAAACCGGTGCTTGGCGTGATTCCGTATCTGCCGGATATCGGAATTCCTGAAGAGGATTCCGTATCCTTCGCACTGACGCGTTCTTGCCGGAAGTTCGATGAAACGCTGGATGTTGTTTTAATTGAGCTGCAGCACATTTCAAATTTCACCGATTTTAATCCTTTTGAAATCGAACCGGACATCAATATCAGGAAAATACGCCACGCCCGGGATTTGGGTAATCCTGACCTGATAATTCTGCCCGGCAGCAAAAATGTAATCGGAGATTTACTTTCATTAAAAGAACGCGGCGTGGCGGACGCGATCCTTGAAAGGGTCAAAAACGGCGCGTGGTTTGTCGGCATTTGCGGAGGGCTGCAAATGGCTGGAACAATAATTGAAGACCCCCTGGGACTGGAATCGACTCAGCCCTCAATTACCGGATTGAATCTACTGCCTTTGACAACCGTGCTTGAAAAAGGCAAGTGCTTAAGTCAGACCAGCGCTGTGCTTTGCGCTTCCGGCGACAAAGTGAACGGCTATGAGATTCATCATGGAAAAACCGGATATAAGTCTGATGAACTGGTAAGTATTCGTTCGGAAACGGGTGAGGCGGTCGGCTTCGCCGCTGACAAAATCTGGCTTAGTTATTTGCACGGAGTATTTGATGAGGATAATTTTCGTCGTAAATTCATTGACATGATCCGGGTTGAACGCGGCATGAAGCCGCTTGAAAAAGTGCAGGCTTCATACGATATCGATGCCGCGATGAACCGCCTCGCCGGCCATGTAAGGGCAAGCGTTGACATGGATAAGATTTATAAAATTACCGGGTTGAAGTAATACCGGATGCCGGACATTGGATATTCTAATAAAATTAAATTACTTTTCTACTTGACATGTACATGCAATAGATGTACAATATAACTATCATGAAATACGAATGGAATTCAAAAAAAAATCAATGGCTTAAAAAAGAGAGAAATATCTCTTTTGAACAAATAGTTTTCCACCTGGCTCAGGGAGATGTATGGAAAATATCAGCTCATCCCGATCAAAAAAATTATCCGGGTCAAAAGATATATTTTATTATCGTCGAGAATTATATTTATCTCGTTCCGCATGTTATTGAAAAAAAATATACATTTTTGAAAACAATTATTCCCAGTAGAAAGGCAACAAAAATTTATCAGGAAGAACAGGAGGTTTAGTATGAAGTACGACAAAGAGGAAAAAAATATTTTAGAAGCATTCGAAAGTGGTAATTTGAAGCTTTCCAAGCCGTCAAAAAGGGAAATCGAATCCATGAAGGCCGCTGCACACAATACGTTTAAAAAAGATAAACGTATTACAATTCGCCTCTATGATCACGATTATACAGGTATTCAGAAAAAAGCAATGGAAATGGGTATCCCGTATCAAACGCTTATTTCCGGAATTATTCACCGCTACATTGAAGGTGATTTGAAAACAAAAACCGGATAACAAGTCGAGTCATTTAAAATGGAATTGTTTTATATAATTTTTGGAGCGCTTCTGCTTGACTGGATCATCGGTGATCCGCGGGTCTCGTTTCATCCGGTGGCCCTGATTGGAAAATCAGCTCTCAAGCTGGAAGATTTTACCAGAAAAAAGATTAGAGATGAATTTCTGGCTGGAATGATTTGTACGCTTACAGTTACGATTATTTCCGCGGCGGCGGCTTATGTATTGGTTAAAATATGTTTGAATATCAATTACGCCGCAGGAATTGCCGCCGCCGTATTTTGTGTGTTCAGTTCCATTGCGCTGAAAAGTCTTTTAGAGCATTCAGCGGCAATAGAACAGCCTTTGAAAGCGGGAAAGCTTGATAAAGCCAGACAGAATGCCGCTATGCTTGTCAGTCGCGATACGGCAATGCTGGATGAACCGGGAATTATCCGCGCCTGCCTGGAAAGCATCGGCGAAAATATCATTGACGGCCTTACCTCGGCAATATTTTACGCGGCGCTGGGCTGGTACTGGGGCGGCCCGGCGGGAGCCGCCGCGTCCGCCTTGTTTTATCGCGCCGCAAATACGCTGGACGCCGCTTTCGGCTATAAAAATACTCATTATAAAAAATTCGGGACTTTTCCGGCGCGGCTTGATGATGTGCTGAATTACATTCCGGCAAGACTTACCTTAGCGGCAATATACCTGGCCGCGCTCTTGTGCGGGCTGCGCGCGGGTAATGCAGTTAAATACGCCTGGCGCGACCGGAAAAAACATCCAAGTCCGAATTCATGCTGGGGAATGGCGGCATTTGCCGGGGCGCTCGGGGTTCAGCTCGGCGGGCCAAGCCGCTATAAGGGAATCTGGAAACAATATCCCAACTGGGGCGCTAAATACGAGGAATTAAAAATCAGGCATATCGGACAGGCTGAAAACTTAGCGGTTTTAACGGCAGTTATATTCTCTGTAATAATGCTGGCGGCGGGGCATCTATGAAAAAAATTATTCTTATCAGGCACGGCTCAGTGGATTGTAAATATGACGGCTGTTACCTCGGGTCGATGGATGTGCCGCTTTCACCTGAAGGCCTGAAAGAAGCGGCGGCACTCGGACGATATATCGCCAAGATCAATTGTGAGCATATTTTTGCCAGTCCAATGCTCCGGGCCAGGCAAACGCTCGAAGCCGTCCTTTCCCCGGAAAAAATAAAAACCGTGGAATACACGGAAAATATTCGGGAAATCAATTTCGGCGACTGGGAAGGTAAAAGTTTTCCGGAAATCAGCGAACAATATCCTGATGAGATAAGCAGTTGGGCTGAAGGTTCAAATGAATTCAGTTTTCCGCAGGGCGAAAATCTGGGAGATTTTTACAAGCGGATTAAACTTTTTAAAAAAACATTAATGGATAGCTCCGGCTCAAAAATAATGGTATTTGCGCATGGAGGTGTTATTTTAGCTTTGATTTGCAGCATTCTGGGATTGGAAAAAGGTAAAATGCTGGCTTTTAAAATTAATCGCGGTTCGATCAGTTCGCTTGAACTTTTTGACAATGGCTATGGCGTCTTAAGCGGCTTGAATATAAAACCTGAGAGTAAATTATGGCAAACGTGATACTTGTAACCGGCGGCGCGAGAAGCGGAAAAAGCGCTTATTCTGAAACTTTGGCTAAAAGCTTTCCCGGGCCGCGGGCGTATATCGCCACTGCTCCGGTGTTTGATGAGGAAATGGCAAAACGCGTGGCAGGTCATCAGCGGCAGCGCAAACATGACGGCTGGGATACAATTGAAGAAGAAATTGATTTATTTGCCGCTATCAAAAAAGCTGACGCTTACGATACGATACTGGTGGACTGCCTCACTTTATGGATCAACAACCTGCTCTATATCGCCGGGGAAAAAGGTCGGCAGTTGACTGAAGACGATATGGCCGCGAAATGTTCACAACTTAAAGATTGCTGTGCTGAATTCGATGGAAACATAATTTTCGTCATTAACGAAGTCGGTATGGGGATTGTGCCTGATAATCCGCTTTCAAGGATTTTTCGCGATCTTTCCGGGCGTTGTGCGCAAAGCATGGCGAAATTCGCCAATAGAGTAGTACTGGTTTCCTGCGGCATTCCGCTGACCCTGAAAGACGAAATTCAACTAAAACAAAATGAGGAATATTCATCGTGAAACTGCTTGAACAAACCATCGCTAAGATTGAACCGCAATCCCGGGAATACCGGAAACAGGCTGAAGAACATATTCTTGACTTGACAATGCCGCGCTGGGCCCTGGGCAGAGTGCTTGACCTGGCGGTCGACCTGGTTGGAATGACTCGTTCGATGTCGCCGCCGGTAAAACAGAAAAACATTGTCCTGATGGCCGGCGATCACGGTATTATTGAAGAAGGAGTTTCCGAACAGCCGCAGGACGTTACCGTGCAGATGGTATATAATTTCATCGGACGCGGCGCGGGAATCAATGTTCTTGCCCATAACGCCGGGGCAAATGTAACGGTTGTCGATATGGGGATCAATAATTCGGTACAGGATTTAGTCGATGCCGGAAAAATCATTGATAAAAAAATAGCTTACGGCACGAAAAATTTTGCGAAAGGCCCGGCAATGACTCGAGAGCAGGCCATTGCTTCAATCGAAGCTGGAATTGAAGTGGCTTACAGTTTGAGTCCGTGCACAGACATTTTCGGTACCGGGGAAATGGGCATTTGCAATACCTCGCCCAGTTCGGCAATAATCGCTGTGCTGACCGGAATTGATGATGTCGCGGCTGTAGTTGACTGCGGTGCCGGGCTTCCTGCTGCTAAACTGCCGCGTAAAGCGGCGGCAATTAAAAGAGGTATCGAAATAAATCAGCCCGATCCGGATGACGGGATCGACGTGCTCGCGAAAGTCGGCGGTTTTGAGATTGGCGGTATCGCCGGACTTATCCTCGGAGCGGCCGCGTTGAAAAAGCCGGTTGTGGTCGATGGCTTTATTTCCACCGCCGGAGCACTTATTGCCAACGCGCTGTGTCCGGAAACAAAAGAATATATGATCGCGGCGCATGGAAGTATGGAAAAAGGACATCGTCCGATGTTGGACATGCTTGGGAAAAAACCCTTGCTTGACCTGAATTTACGCTTGGGAGAAGGTACTGGTGCCGCGCTGGCAATGAATATTATTGATGCCGCCGTGATGGTTATGAAAAATATGGCAACCTTCAGCAAGGCTGGAGTTACTGACACGGGAATTAAATAGGGCGTTTATGATTAATTTTATTAACAGTGCTTTCAAAAGATTTTTCGCAGCATTGACTTTGCTGACGATAATTCCGCTTCCCGCTTATAGTCCCGCCGAAGAAGATATTGCTCACGGAAAACCGTTTTTTCCATTAGTTGGACTTGTGGTCGGGCTGGCGGCCTATTGGATAGCGAAGGGAATGATTTGTTTGGCGCCGCCGGCGATTGTTGCCGGCCTTATGGTGATAGTGCTTGTCGGAGCGTCGAAAGGATTTCATCTGGATGGGCTGGCGGACACTGCCGACGGTTTTTTCAGCAGTCGTTCAAAAGAGCGAATAATGGAAATCATGCGGGACAGCCGGATCGGCCCGATGGGGGTATTCGCGCTTATATCGCTCTTAGGATTGAAAGGCGCCGGATTTTTTTCACTGGCGCTAATTGACCTTCCTGCTGCGGTATTGTTTGCCGCGATAGCTGGACGCTGCGGCTTAACGCTGCATATTTTAAGTTCAAAATATGCCAGGAAAGAAGGACTTGGAAAAATTATGTTTCGTTATAAATCCCCGCTTTGTTTAATATGGACCCTGGCGTTCATGTTTGGAACGGGGTATTTCCTTTTCGCGAACTCAGGGATTATTGTTTCCGCGGCAATAGTTATCTTTGTGATTTTCTGGTCTTTTTATACTCATAAACAAATTAACGGCGCAACCGGAGATACCCTGGGCGCGTGCGAAGAAATCTGTGAAATGCTGGTTCCGGTCGTTCTCTGTTGTTTATAAACAAGATGTCATCTCAAACGAATGCGTGGATCAGCCCAGGCGTAGGCGATGTCGGCAAGGGTGTTGATAGTTACAAACAATATCGCGCTGATAATGACCAGGGCTTTCAGCAGCTGTAAATCTGAATTATTCAAAGCCTCAACACCCAGGTAACCCAATCCCGGAATGCCGAAAAAAGTTTCGAGCAGCAAACTGCCGGTAAACAAAAACGGCAGGGCCGCTGTGGCGTGGGTGATTATCGGGATTGCCGAGTTGCGCAGTAAGTGCCGGGTATACACCGCAAAAGGCGAACAGCCTTTCGCGGTTGCGGTTCGCAGATACTCGCGGTTTAATTCGTTGACGAATACCGTGCGGTAAAAACGTACGCTGCCGCCCAGGCCGCTGGCAATGCCGATTATCAGCGGCAAGGCTAAATTAATCAAACTGCCCCAGCCCCAGACCGGGAACCAGTTTAATGAATAACCCAGAAACCACTGTCCTAAAATGATAAACACCAGATAACTGATGCTCATACCGGAAATTGCAAACAGCATCAAAGTACGGTCCAGCCAACGCCCTTTAGCGGCGGTCGCCAGCAAAGCCAGAGCTATTCCTATTACTATTTCCCCTATGAAAATAGGTATCATCAGGCAAAGGGACGGCCACACGCCGCGCCATAAAATATGCCGGATCTCTTCCCGGGTTACCACCGTGCGTCCGAAATTTAAAAAAGTGACAAATGGAAAAATTGATTTAAAGGATATGATTTCCCGGATGGAACGGATAAATTGTGAGTTAAAAGGTGATTGCTGTTTGCGGAAAAACTCAACAGACGCGAGCCTCAATCCACCGGAATCGCTTATCAGTAAAGAGTTTTGTGTCGGTAAAATGTCGATGTCAATAGTTTTCCATGAGCCGGAGCCGGTATAAACTTTGCCTTTAATACGGCAGGAGCCTGCAAATTTAATTCGGCATTGCTGAGCGAAACTGCCGATATCGAAATTGCGTTTAAATTCGACTGTTCCGCCGTTTAGATACAAACAGCCGTCTTTAAAAGAGCTTGAGGATGAAAGTTTTATGCCTAATGATTTATTGCTGCTGGAAAAATCCGCTGAACTGAAAGCTTCGGTTTTGCGCCAATTGCCGTAGATGAGCGGTAAATCCGCGCCGAGGTCCGTACGCAGGTCTTCGACTTCACGCGGGGAGGGATTTTTACCCAGTACCGCCGCGGCCGGATCGCCTGCCGCCACCCGGAACAAGCCGAATGTCAGCAAAACGACTCCCGCGATTATAAGAATCGAATATAAAAAACGTTTTAATATGTAGTTCAGCATGGGGAGCCTAAAAAAACGGCACATTCCTTAGTTTAAATTGTGAAATTTCAGCTTCGTCGTAAAACACTTTCATCAGAAATAAGCCATGAGGCGGACAAGTTTGCGGAGCTTTTGTCCGGTCTTTGAGCTCGAGGATATTTTTAACTTCCGCCGGGGAAAGCGCTTCCGAGGCGACCGCTTCCAGCGCGCCGGTTAAACAACGGATCATTTTATATAAAAAGCCGTTTCCAACGAAAGTAATGCATAAATACGCAGCAAACAACTGGAAATCAATAGCATAAATTGTCCGGACCGTGTTCTCAAGGCCAGCGCAATCGACCGCGAATGACGAAAAATCATGCGTACCGGTCAAATACTTTGCGGCTTCCCGCATTTTTTCCACATCAAGTTTCCAGCGCGCCAGCCACGAATAATGCGCGGAAAAAGGAGTTTCCTCGCCCAGGTTTATTACATAAGTATACGCTTTGCCGACAGCGTCAAAACGAACGTGAAAATCCATTGGAACTTCTGTTATGCTGCGAATCGCTATGGAACAGGGCAAAAGTCCGTTAAGCGCTGTTTTGAGTTTATCAGGAGGAATGCAGGGTTTTGCGGGGGCGGCGAAGCTGGCGGCGAAACCCAGCGCATGAACCCCCGCGTCGGTTCGACTGCTGCCGGCCAGTTTGATTTGTTGTCCTGCGTACAATTTGCTCAAAGTATCCTGGATAAGTTCCTGAACAGTCAAGTTATCGGGTTGAATCTGCCAGCCCCCGTAGCTTTGGCCGTCAAAACTTATTTCCAGCAATAAGCGTTTGTCTGCTTCGTTAAAATTATTTTTTAAAATACTCATAATTACAAATATAGACCGATTTTAACGATTTTGTAGCCGATTTTGATAAAATAAAAAAAGAAAATACAATTGTCCACGAATGAGACGAGAGTTTAAAAAAAGGTTCTTCTGCACTTTGTGACACAGATTTCTAGCCAGAACCTTTCGCCATCAAGT
>CAZEXM010000011.1:0-32814 GCA_964515915.1 uncultured Victivallaceae bacterium | reverse complement strand
TTCAGAAAAAAGGCTGATTACATTTTTTGACCTGCAAGGCGACTGACCGATTACATGTTATTATTTTGTATAGAATAATATTTTTTTAAATATATCGATATAGTTTATTGATTTTTTTATGCAAGAGAGTATGTTAACAATGTATATTTTGTTAATTTATTACGAATAAGGATATTTATGAAACGCGGCAAGCCCGAAAAATATATAGGCCTGGCAGGAGATATCCGCTTATTTATCATAGAACAAAACCTGAAAAATGGCCAGGCACTTCCTTCTGAACGCAAAATGGCGGAGCTTTATGCCTGCAGCCACCTTACCGTGCGCAAGGCGTTGCGCCTGCTGGAAAACGAAAAACTCATTCACAAGATACCGAGTCGGGGAAATTTTGTTGGCCGGCGTTCAACAGCTTCCCCTAAAAATGGCTTGTTAGGTTTTATTTTCCCGGATGATGAAATTTTTTATTATAAAATTTTCTCGGCGCTGGAGCAAAAGTTCAGCGAAATGAATTTACATCCTGTTGTTCACCTGACGCGTAATATCAAGGATAAAGAAGAGAAAATCCTCAATTTTTTAGAAAACTGCGGAGCAGACGCGTTAATCGCGGTGCCGAATGAGCAATGTCTTGAAGCTTACCGTAAATTGACAATACCCCTGCTGTTTTTTGATTTATACCTGAAAGATTTGCCTGTTCCGCATGTTGTAACGGATGATTATCAAGGCGCGGTTTCCGCGACGGAATGTTTATTGTCGCTGGGGCACCGCCGGATTGCTTACGTCAGCGGCACTTACGACTTCACCTCAAAATTGCGCCGTCAGGGCTATCTGGATACACTCGACAAAAATAAGATAACGCTTCCGCCGGAATATATGAAATGTCAGGAACCAACGCGCGAATGGGGTTATTACGCCGCACGCGAATTATTTAATTCAGTGGAGCCTCCGACGGCCATTTTCTGCAGTAACGATACTATCGCAGCGGGTGTATTCCGTTATTTCACAGCGCAGAAAATCAGTGTTCCGGGTGATTGTTCGATAATTTCATTCGGCAACACCCCCATTGCCGAAGACCTTAATCTGGCGAGTGTCAGCCAGAATTCTTCTAAAATCATTGACGCGATAAATTTCAATTTACAAATTATCTTGAAAGGCGACATCGCGCCGCATGAAACATTGATTAGTACGAATCTGGTTTTACGCGATTCAACCGCCGCCTCTACAAAAAAATAAAAAATAGAGAGACAAATATCCGCTTGTATTATTGTCATGAAAGTGTTCATGATCGTTTTTTCCCGATGAAAAAGAAACTGATAAAAAAATCTTTTTTTTTCTTGACAAATTGTCTTTGTGGAGTTCTTATTATAGGAGTTAAACGAAAATGGATTTAGAAATGACATTTGATACAAACAGTAAATTGTGGTGGTACTGCTGCTGGCGAGTTCGTCCGTAGTACGTTTTGTGCTGTTTAGATAAATGATTTATTATCGCGGATCGAACTTGAAAAAGTTCGATTCGCGTTTTTTTGATACTAAAATACAAGAATAATTATAAAAGAATGAGAGGATAAAATGCCTAAACCTGATTTTAAAGAGTTTAAAGAATTAACTCAACAAGGATATTTAGTGCCGGTCTATAAGGAATATCTGATGGATATGGATAGTCCTGTATCGGTGCTGAGCCGTTTTGCTGAAGATGAAGATGTTTTTCTGCTGGAAAGCGTTGAGGGCGGAGAACGGCGCGGCCGTTATTCCTTTTTGGGAATTGAGCCTTACGCGCGCTTTACGGTTGAGGATGGAATTCCTTACTTTACTGAAAATGGTAAACGACGGGCTTTGGAAATTCCTGAAGGGGGGCCTTTGACGGCTTTGCGCGAAATCGTGTTCAAACAAAAAGTGTTTGAATTTCCGGGACTGCC
This sequence comes from uncultured Victivallaceae bacterium, assembly GCA_964515915.1. Taxonomy (GTDB): domain Bacteria; phylum Verrucomicrobiota; class Lentisphaeria; order Victivallales; family Victivallaceae; genus JAHOYW01. The sequence goes on along the minus strand of CAZEXM010000011.1, from coordinate 30,902 downwards.
GAAATTTATCGGCGGCGCGATCGGCTACGTCGGTTACAACACGGTGCGGGAGTTTGAACGTCTGCCGGGAAATATAAAAAAGTTGCCGGCTTGTACGGCCTGTCTGATGCTGACGGACTGCATAATCATTTTTGACAATGTTCTGCATACGGTGAAAATTGTCTGCTGCGCCCGTCAGCAGGATGGCGTCAGCGTTGAGGAAACCTATGAACGGGCCTGCGCATCAATCCGGCATATAGAAAAACGAATGAAGCAGTTTTCGCCGCGTTATAAAGAAACTAAAGTCGCTTTCGACGAAAACGGCATTACTTCAAATATGTCGAAAGCGGATTTTATGGAAATAGTTGAAAAAGTAAAAGAACATATTGTCAAAGGTGATATTATTCAAGCCGTTCCGTCGCAGCGTTTCAGTATGGATCTGACGCTTGCACCTTTGCAGCTATACCGGGCTTTGCGTTTGATTAATCCGTCACCTTATAACTTTTTTGTTAAATTCGGCGAAAAACTTTTACTGGGTTCGTCCCCTGAAACAATGGTGAGCAAAGATGCCTCCAAAATTATTTTGCGGCCGATTGCCGGGACCAGGCCGCGCGGCGCGAACGAACATGAGGACCGGGTTCTGGCAAACGACCTGCTGGAAGACATTAAGGAGCGGGCCGAACATCTTATGCTGGTTGACTTAGGGCGTAATGACCTCGGGCGTGTCGCCTCGACATCCAGTGTGCAGGTAAAACAATTTATGGGGGTCGAGCGTTATTCGCACGTGATGCATTTGGTTTCGGAGATTGAAGCCCAGATGCGTCAGGAGTTCGATTGTTTTGATTTGATGAAGGCGACTTTTCCCGCGGGAACCTTGAGCGGGGCGCCGAAAATCCGGGCAATGGAGATTATTGACGAACTTGAACCGGAATCCCGGGACGCTTACGGCGGCGCGGTCGGATATTTTTCTTACAACGGCGATATGGATATGGCAATTACTATCAGGACTTTTGAAATTGACGGCAGGCGGGTCTCGGTGCAGGCCGGAGCCGGAATAGTCGCTGATTCCGATCCGGAAACAGAATATGAGGAAACTTGTCACAAAGCCAGGGCGCTGTTCAAGGCGTTTGCTTTAGCCGCCAACGGCCTGGAAATCTAAAAAGGAGTATTTTACATGATATTAATGATAGATAATTACGATTCGTTCACCTACAATCTAGTGCAGTACATCGCGGCTTTGAATCACGAAGTCGTGGTAAAACGCAATGATGATTTGACGGTGCGGGAGGCTTTGGACATGAAGCCTGAAGCCATAGTCGTATCTCCCGGGCCGGGACGCCCCGAAAACGCCGGAATATCCATGGAATTGATTAAGGCGGCGGCCGGGAAGATCCCGGTACTGGGAGTTTGCCTGGGGCATCAGGCTATCGGGCAGGCGTTCGGGGGTAAAGTTATTCAGGCCAAAAAGATTATGCACGGCAAAATTTCCCGGATAAAACATGACGGCAAGGGGCTTTTCGCGAAGCTGCCCGCCGATCTGAAGGTAGTGCGTTATCATTCCTTAGCTTTGGACGAAGCGACTCTGCCGGATTGTTTTGAAGTAACGGCGCGAACTGTGGATGACGGCGAGATTATGGGAATCAGGCATAAAGAATTCATGCTGGAAGGGATTCAGTATCATCCTGAATCTGTATTGACTTCAACCGGTAAACGGCAATTAGCTAATTTTTTAAACGAGGTGAAAAATGTTTAACGAGGCGTTGAAAAAAGTTGTTGACGGGATGGATTTATCCGCGCCGGAAATGGAACATGTGATGAATGACATCATGCAGGGGGGGGGCAGTTATGTGCAGATCGCGGCCCTGCTGATCGCTTTGCGGATGAAGGGCGAAAGCATCAGTGAAGTTACCGGCGCGGCGCAAACAATGCGGAACAACTCAGTATTCATAGATGCCGGCACCCGGACTGTCGTGGACACCTGCGGAACCGGCGGCGACGGAGCGAATACTTTTAACATTTCGACAACTGCGGCTTTTGTGGTTGCCGGCACGGGGGTGAGCGTCGCGAAACACGGCAATCGAAGCAATTCGAGTATGTGTGGTTCCGCTGACGTATTGGCGATGCTGGGTTTTAACCTGGACGTCGAACCGGTGCTTATGGAGCAAAGTATCCAGAATAACGGAATCGGTTTTTTGTTCGCGCCCAAAATGCATCCCGCGATGAAATATGTCATGCCGGTGCGGCGTGAATTGAAATTGCGCACGATATTTAATATTTTAGGGCCGTTGACAAATCCGGCAGGCGCGTCGGGGCAGGTGATTGGGGTTTTTGCCCCTGAACTGACTGAGCTTTTCGCGGAAGTTTTGAAAAATCTTGGTACCCGCCGGGCATTTATCGTTCATGGCCATGACGGGCTGGACGAGATAACCTGCACGGAAAATTCCCGGGTTACGGAATTGCGTGACGGGGTAATAAAAACTTATGAATTATATCCAGAATTACTGATCGGCCAGACTTTTGATCCCGCGGATTTGCGCGGCGGGCACGCGGAAACCAACGCGGCTATTACTCTCGGAATCCTCAGGGGCGAGTTGCATGGCGGAGCGCGGGCGGTAGTGATATTAAACGCGGCGGCGGCGATAGTTGCCGGCGAAAGAGTGGATACTTTGAAAGAAGCTGTAATTTTAGCTGCGGAATCTATTGACACCGGTGCGGCGCTGGACAAAATGGATAAACTTATTGAGGCGAGTAATTCGTGAATATCCTGGAAGAAATAATAGCAACTAACCGCGAAGCCCTCAAAAAAACGCCTTTGCCTGAACGAAAGCGTTTGCTGCGTAAAAAATGTTTTGCCAACGCTTTGCGTCAGGATGCTTTGAATGTTATTGCCGAACTTAAGAAAGCCTCACCGTCAAAAGGGCTTATCAGGAAAGAGTTTCTGCCTCTGGAGTTGGCGGAGGAGTTGGAAAACGCGGGGGCGGCGGCTTTGTCGGTTTTGACTGAACAATTTTATTTCAAAGGTTCGCTGGAGTATTTGAAAATTGTTTCCGCGAAAGTGAATATCCCGATATTGCGTAAAGATTTTATTTTTGACGAATACCAGATCCGGGAAGCCGCGGCCTTTGGCGCGGATGCTGTTCTGCTGATCGCGGCGGCTTTGCCGGAGGATACTTTCAGAAAGTTGCTGGCGGCTGCCGCTGAATTTAATCTGGAAGTCCTGGCGGAAGTTCACAGCATGGCGGAACTTAACTTTGTTTTGAGCACGGATGCTAAGATTATCGGCATTAACAGCCGGAATCTCAAAACTTTTAAAACCGATTTGGAATTGACGAAGAAAATGTTGGGTTCAATTCCGGCGGATAAGGTGAAAGTCGCGGAAAGCGGTATTTTAAATCATGCGGATTTAGTCGAGTTGAAAGGGCAGGGGGCGGATGCTTTCCTGATCGGCGAAGCTTTGATGCGCGCTGAATCGCCGGGGCGAAGATTAAAGGAATTATTGTGAACAGCAAACTGAAAATATGTGGTTTGACCAGACGCGCGGATGTTGTCGCGGCGATAAAAGCCGGCGCTGAATATTTGGGATTTATTTTTTACGATAAATCACCGCGTCATATTACACCGGAACAAGTCAAAGCGATAAGTCGTGATTTGCCGGAAGGAGTAAAAAAAGTCGGGGTTTTTGTAAATGCCTCAATCCAGGATATTCGCCGGATCGTGGAATTCTGCCGCCTGGATGTAGTTCAACTGCACGGAGACGAAAGCCCTGAATTCGCCCGGCAGTTAAGGGGAATAGAAGTTTGGAAAGCCCTGAATTTACGTAATGCTGATGATGTGAAAGCGGCGGAAGTTTATCCGGCAGACGCGATTTTAACAGACGCGATGAACGCGACTCAACGCGGCGGAACGGGGCAGCTCTGCAATTGGGACCTGGCGGCGGAATTAAGTTCAATGCGTCCGGTGATTCTGGCGGGAGGCATTAATTCGTCGAATATAGCGGCAGCCCTCGAACAAGTTAAACCTTTGATAATTGATGTAAACAGCGGCGTGGAAAGCGCGCCTGGAATAAAAGATAAGCAAAAAATAGAAGATATTGGAAAACAAATTATGAACAAGAAAGGATTTTTCGGGATTTACGGCGGCCAGTATGTGGCGGAGACCTTGATGCCCGCTTTGCATGAAGTGGAAAAGGCGTTTCGCAAATTCATGAATGATGCTGAATGCCAGGCGGAATTCAAAGAATATTTGCGCGATTACGTGGGGCGGCCTTCGGCGCTTTATCCGGCTAAAGGCTTGACCGCGCACTGCGGCGGCGCCCGGATTTATTTGAAGCGTGAAGATTTAAACCACACCGGGGCGCATAAAATAAATAATACGATCGGGCAGGCGCTTTTAGCAAAATACATGGGTAAAAAACGCTTGATAGCGGAAACCGGGGCGGGAATGCACGGAGTCGCCACCGCGACGGTCGCGGCTTTGCTGGGACTTGAGTGCGAGGTGTTTATGGGCTGCGAGGACATTCGCCGGCAGGCTCCGAATGTTCAACGCATGTATGCCCTCGGCGCAAAAGTTTTTGCGGTACAGCCGGAAGACGCAACGCTTAAAGACGCGATGAATGAGGCGATCCGTAACTGGGTTAAAACTGTAGACGACACCTTTTATGTAATCGGAACAGTCGCGGGGCCGCATCCTTATCCTGAAATGGTTCGTGAATTCCAGAAAGTCATCGGCGAGGAAGCCCGGCGGCAAATTCTGGAACAGGCCGGGAAATTGCCGGCGGAAGTGATTGCCTGTGTCGGCGGCGGCAGTAACGCGATGGGAATATTCGCGGGCTTCATCAATGATAAAGACGTCAAACTGATCGGGGTTGAAGCCGGCGGCGAGGGCGTTGAAACGAACCGGCACGCGGCGAGTATCAACGGCGGAAGACTTGGAGTTCTGCACGGCTGTAAAATGTATTTGCTGCAGGATGAGGACGGACAAGTGGATTTGACCCATTCTATTTCAGCTGGATTGGATTACCCGGGAGTCGGGCCGGAACATTGTTATTTCAGCGATTCGAGACAAGCTGAATATACGGTAATTAATGATGCTGAAGCAATTGCCGCTTTTGATTTACTGTGTTTGACGGAAGGAATTATTCCGGCGCTGGAATCAGCACACGCGATAGCTGAAGCTGTCAGGCGGGCTCCGGATTTATCAGAAGATGACATAATAATTGTTAATTTATCAGGCCGCGGCGACAAAGACATGCAAAGCGTAAAGGAATATAAAGAAAATGAACAGGCTAAGTAAAACTTTTAAAAAATGTAAAGAGGAAAAGCGTAACGCGCTGGTTATTTATGTAACGGTGGGCTGTCCTGATTTAAAAAGCAGTGAACGCCTGCTTACGAAGCTGATTAACGCCGGTACGGATATTATTGAACTGGGGGTGCCATTTTCCGATCCAATGGCGGATGGTGTGGTTATTCAGGAATCGGCGCGGCGCGCCTTGCTGGCGGGAACTACTTTGACGGGAGTCTTGAATACGGCGAAAAACATTCGTCAGCGCTGCGAAACACCGATGATTTTATTTTCCTACTACAATGTGATTCTGTCTTATGGCATAGAAAAATTGGCGGCGGACGCGGTGGAAGCAGGCATTGACGGCTTACTGGTAGTTGATTTGCCTTTTGAACACCGTGAGGAAATAGCGCCGTCCCTGGATAAACACGATTTGTGTTTAATTCCTTTGATCGCGCCGACTACGCCGCTGGAACGTGCTGAGAAAATTGTCAGCGGGGCAAAAGGTTTTGTTTACAGCATTACTTCCAAAGGAGTTACCGGCGGCGGAACGAATTTTGATACGGAACTGGAAACCCGCATGGAAAAATTACGCGCGGCCAGCCCGGTGCCGGTAGTTGTCGGATTCGGCATAGATTCCGCTGAAAAAGCACGAACTTTAACGAGATTTTCCGATGGAATAGTTGTCGGCAGCGCAATTATGCGCAAAATCAATGAGTGTACGAATATTGAACAGGGTATTTCCGAAGCTCTAGAACTAACATCAAAAATAGCAAAAGTTTTGACCTATTGAGTTATCCGGGCAACAAGCAGGGGGGGGATCAGTTATCAGTTATCAGTTTTTTTCTTGCTGGTTTGTCCACGAATGCAATGTAGCTTAAGCGTCCCGCTTGAGAATATCCACAACCGGGACGGTTATGCTACATTATAAAAATGCCGAACTGGCGTTCAGCGCTCCCGGCGAAGCGCCCCTCAACAAATAACAATAGCCGCAGCTTGTGAATATTCTCAAGCGAGACGCTTGAGTTATTTTTTTCAATAAGAGTTTTGAAATTTAATTGACTTCTTTTAGTTAAACGCTTATGTTTTTATATAAGAGCTAATTTCAAAACTATTTCGGCAGATTTTTGATTTTGGACGGCATATTGTGATTTTGAGCTCATTTACATAGCGCAAGGCTATGCTCAATCGCCCGAAAACCACAATCTACTCGCCCAAAATACTAAAAATCATACTCGAACTGGAGTTTTGAAATCAGCTCATAAATCAAATTCAAAGGAAAAATATCATGAGCGAAGTAAAACATTTGACCGCCGCTAATTTCGAAGAATTAAGCTCAAAAGGTTTAGTATTAATTGATTTCTGGGCGACCTGGTGCGGCCCCTGCCGCATGTTGGGCCCGATTCTGGATCAAGTCGCCGCGGAAATGGGCGGCGACGCGTTAATCGCCAAGATTAATGTTGAAGAAGAACCGGACTTAGCCGCAAAATTCAATGTCCGCAGTATTCCTGCTTTATTCATTCTGAAAGACGGCGAAGTCGTTAAAGATTTTGTCGGGCTGAAAGACAAAAGCACTTTAGTTAATGCTTTGAAGTCTGTATAGAATCCTTTCCTGTTTTAAGCTTCAGAATTCCATTTTTCGAGTCTGGAGCTGATAAAATCGATGACTTGCTGATTCGCGGCTCTTCCGTTGCCTTTTATTTTGATGGGTTTTCCGAATTCAAAATAAACATGATTTTCTGGACAAACCGGACCGAGATCCCTGAAAATCTTTCCGTTTTTCAGAAAATCGGTTTTTAAAGCGAATGGTATTACATCGACTCCAGCGGTACGGGCTAATTTGACGCCGATGCTGCCGAAATGCTTCGGGGAAAGGACTTCACTGCGGGTTCCCTGGGGGAACATAATAATTGACCTTCCATTTTTTACGAGATATTTCCCTTCGCGCAAAAGCATTTTTAAATCGCTGCGCGGCTCTTTGCGGGTTACCGGAATGGCTTGCAGAGAAAGCATGATGTCACCGAAAAGCGGTATTTTAAAAAGTGCTTTTTTGATGACAAAAGTAAAATCAAGACGTGGCCTGATAATTGAGTGAAATAAGGCTGTTTCCAATAAACTCATGTGATTGCCTATCAGAATAACCGGTTTACCATTAAGTTTTAGTAAATTATCCAGTCCGGCAAGATGAATTTTCCCGCCGCAGCCCTCAACGAGTTTAATATTCTGATTGGAATAATAAATTTGATTTTCGGCGTCAAGCTCGCCGCGTTTGGCGCATAGAGCGGTTTTTAAAAAGATATAAAAATTGTTAGCGTAAAAATAAAAACGATTTCCCAATAATAAACGGTATCCCAGAAAACGTTTTATTCCTTCCGGAGTGTCATAGGAATCTTCATTGAACATATTATTCTTGTAATTCATATTGTCCTTAATTATTCATAAAAAAACGCACTTGTTCTCAAAGTGCGTACTTGTCTATATGTTATAGCTTAGCATTTTTTAACAAATATACAACAATATAAAACAAAATGTTAACACAATATTGCTTTATTACTAATCCACCGCTCACTTCAATGCAGTTCAAGCGTTCCGCTTGAACTGCATCAAGGTTGTTTTCAAATAGCCTTGAACCGTCCTGGTGTGTCGTGCAATACCTATAAATTTCTGATTTCAGAAGGAGCACAGCCGATAATACTTTTAAACTGTTTGGAGAAAATATACTGATCAGTATATCCTAACTGCAAAGCGGTCTCCTTTATAGAATAATCTGATTCCTGAAGCAGGTATTTGGCGTAATTCATGCGCTGGCACACCTGGTAGTTCTTGGGGCTCACCCCGTAATAAGATTTGAAAAGAGTAGTGAAATACTTTCGCGAAATCCCCGCTTTTTTTGCCAGGACACCGATTTCGCTGCGGTCAAGCGGATGCGTTTTCAGCCATTCCCGGATTTTTTCCAGGCCGCTGTCGCGCTTGTAATCGGTATTCCTCGCGGCTTCATACAAAGTGCGGCATAAAAGCGTATGTATTAAGGATGATATGTTTGACGCAATAAACGGATTGCCGGCCAGATTATGCAAACGACAAATTTCCTGAAATAAAAACTCAAGCTTATCAGCATTGATGCTTTCATAAGTATAATAGAGACTTGCGCTAAGCGCTTCCAGTTGTTTTTTACTGCCATTTGCGTAGAAACCGAAACGCAGTGAAATAATCGACAAGGGATCGGAAATATCTTGTTTCCCGGTATAATACGCGCTTCCGCCCACAAACACGACTTGCCCTCTTTTTAATTCAAATTCGTGCCCGTCAAGACAGTAACGCCCGCGGCCGCCACGCACAAATAACAAGTGATAATCCTGGATGCGGCGCTTTTCGATTTTCCATGATGTCGAGACCTTTACATTCCAGGCAGCGTGCGGCACTAAATAACACTTTTCCGGAACCTTGCCGAATAATTGCTCTACGCTACTCAAATTTGCAACGATTTTATCCCTTTTTGACATCTATTTGTCCGGTTTTGCTATTTTATTTTTGCGATTATGGTATAAAATATACAGCATAAGTCATAATTAGTCAATAGCTTTTTTAACATCAAGGAGCAGTACTAATGAAAAAAACAAAACCCAATATCGTATTCTTTTTTACTGACGATCAACGTTTTGATACAATCAACGCGCTCGGCAATGAACAAATCATAACACCGAACATGGACCGGCTGGTAAATAGCGGTGTAACATTCACTCACGCCCATATTCCAGGTGGAACGGTAGGGGCGGTATGTATGCCCAGCCGGGCAATGATCCATAGTGGAAAAAGTCTCTTTCATCTGGATGATTCAGGAAGCAGAATCCCCGCGGGCCACTCGCTGCTGGGGGAAACTTTGAAAAACAACGGCTACCGCACCTTCGGGACTGGTAAATGGCATAACGGCCCTGACGCTTACGCAAGGTCATTTACTGATGGCGATGAGATTTTTCTCGGCGGCATGAATGACCATTGGAACGTACCGGCTTTTCATTATGATCCGAGCGGAAAATACGATAAACGCCTTCCGTACATCAAAGACTGGTTTTATAAAAGAGAAGTTGACTATCTTCATGCTGACCACGTCGAAGCAGGTAAACACTCCAGTGAGCTCTTTGCCGATGCCTCAATAAATTTCATTGAAAACTATGTCGCGGACAATCCCTTTTTCATGTATGTTTCATTTATGGCTCCTCACGATCCCCGCAGTATGCCGGAGGACTTCCTGAAAATGTATGATGACCTCGATATTGAATTGCCGCCAAACTTTATGGGTGGACATCCGTTTGACACCGGAGCTTTGAAAATTCGTGATGAAATGCTGGCGGATTTTCCGCGTACTCCCGACGAAATAAAACAACATCTCAAAGAGTATTACGCGATGATAACTCATGCCGACCACGAAATTGGCAGAATTATTAAATCTCTCGAAGAATCCGGAGAATTTGAAAATACCATTTTTATTTTTGCCGGTGATAACGGCCTGGCCCTGGGACAGCACGGTTTGATGGGCAAACAAAACTGTTACGATCACAGCATGAGAATTCCCTTTATTTTTGCCGGCCCGGGAATTCCGCAAGGCGAAAAAAACGACTCTCTGGTATATCTGTTAGATATTTTTCCGACATTATGTGATCTAGTCGATATTGAAAAACCTGATAATATTGATGGTATAAGTCTCTGGGAAGCATTAGACAATCCCCGACAAAAAGTCCGGGACAGCGTATATTTAGTTTACGGGGATGTGCAACGTGGCGTGAGTGACAAAAACTTCAAGCTTATCGAATATGTCATCAATGGCAAACATAGCATGACACAGCTTTTCGACCTTGAAAATGACCCGTGGGAATTAAACAACCTGGCGGAACTTAGTACTTATTCCGAAAAACTAAACGAAATGCGTTTACTGTTATTCAAGCTCCGCGACGAATGGGACGACAAAGATACCATATTCGGACAAACCTTCTGGAATGCGTACTAGTACACTATACAACTTAAATGTTCGCATTGTATATAAAAATGTAGCTCAAGCGTCTCGCTTGAGTATCTTCACAACCGTCTCGGTTGTGCTACATTAATTTGTGAAAAAATACGAAGTTGTAAATTTTACAGTGGACTAGCCATAGATTATAAATTCAGCAAAACCTCTTTGCACTGACGCATTTGGCGGCGGCGAAAGAATTTATACAGTATTGGTCTTTAACTATGTCGTGTACTAATTTTTCATGTCCCGTGACAATCGAGTCGCCAATCAGGAGAATGCGATCTTTGCAAGTGTCCGGAGCGTTATTCCAGCGCATATTTGTCCATTCTGTATTTTCACGGATTTCAGTTTTTTGTGTAGTCATAATTTTTCCTTGAATTTTCATGCAATATTGCTTAAATACATTCTAAGGGTGTGCTTGGAATTTACAACGCACAACGCGATAAAAACAGAAAGATTTTTAAGTAGACCGGTTTTTATCTTGATTTTTTATAAAAACGGTACGATATTAAAGGACTAACCGCATAATGGAGCTTGAATGGCGCACATACCTAAATATGAAAAAGTAAAAGCTTTAATCCTCTCTGATATCCGTGCCGGAGTTTATCGGGCAGGGGAGCGCATACCTACGCGTGTGCAGCTCATTGCCAAATATTCAGTTACCCGGACGACGATTAATCAATCGATAAAGATTTTAGCCGATGCGGGAGTTTTAGCTACTTCCAAGCGTGGAGGAACGGTCGTAACCGGTAAGCGTATGCCTTTGAATGTTGCGTTTATTTCGACTTTTGACGAGGCTGGCGTAACCGATATCGTTCGTGCCGGTGAGGGCGAAATTTTTGGTATGTTTAAGCCACTGCTTGAGGCAGCTTCTGAATTTTATCTGGATTTTATCAATATCAGTGATTTATCGCCTGATGATTTCTCCTGGTGCTCCAAATATGATTGTATGGCCTGGGTGATGCCGAATAATGAATTTTTAAACAAACTGCCGGAATATAAAAATAAAGTTTTAGTAATAAACCGTTATCATAAAGATATAAATTTCATCGCGACTAATCACCGTCAAGCTGTGCGTGAAATGACCGAATATAACTTAGAGCGGGCGGAAAAACAGCGTCAAGTATTCTTTTTAAACAGTAGCGGGTATGATGATTTTATTTGGCGTGAGCGTCGCGAAGGTTTTGTCGACGCCTGTCAAAGCGCCAATATATTTTATCGAGTTTGTGATTTGCCGGTAGCTGATTACGAGGCAATGTTGAAATTATTAATGGAAATGGAATTTGACCATGACAAAAATATCGTATTAGTTTCCCCGTGCCTGGCATATACCGGGGCGGTTTTGCAAATGGCTCAGCGCCGTGGACTGGTATTTGGAGAAAATTTCTTTTATTCTGACTTTGACAACCGCCATTCATTACGCAATACCGGCATCAAAATAGTTTCCGCAATTCAAAATTACGACGCAATGGGACGCGAACTTGTTGAAGCCCTGAGGGAGTTCGGCGAAGAAAAAATTCAAGTTTTCGTCCCCTGCACAATTGTGAAATAATCCCGCAACGATATTCAATCAATACGGAGCGAAGCATTACATTGACATATTACTGATGCCGGACTATTGGGAATTTTGAAAAAGTTAAAATAGAGCAAACAATAATATTTAATGAGCAAGAATAATCCTGAAGAAAACCCTATAGTTTATAAAAGTAGTCAACAAAAGTAGTCAGTAATCAGTAAGAGAAAAACTGATAACTGATAACTGATAACTGATAACTGATAACTGATAACTGATAACTATGTTGATATTTGATAATATAAAAGTAGAATTTGATGTGGCACAATTGACTTCCCGCATGTGTTTGACTTCCGACATGCCGGAATATTTGGAGTTTGAGAAGCTGCTTGCAGCGATAAAACCTCACGCGGTGCCTGTGGCTTTACTGGATGAAGCGCTTATTCTCGGCAAAACATCCGGCAAAATAGTAAGTTCCCTGGGCGAGTTCGATTGTCCTTTACTGCTTGAATTGGCTGGCGAATCGAAGTCGCTTTTCCCGTTTATCGTTACCTGTGGAAAGTCAATGGATGACTTTGGAACTGACATTTCCGATCCTTTGCACCTCTATTGGGTGGATTTTTTAAAAGAATATGCGCTTGAGGAAGCTTTTGAGAAAATCAAATCTGAAGTCGCGCAAAAATGTCCAAACCAAAGAATCACCTCATTAGTTCCGCTGAATGAAGAAGTCTGGAAGCTTGACGGCCTTAAAGAGGTTTTCAATGTTTTTCCTGATGAAGCCGTCAAGCGAATCGGCGTGGAGCTCACAGAATCTTTATTTATGAAACCGAACAAAAGCCGTGCGGGTGTATTTTTTCCGGCGGATAAGGACGTTGATTTTTGTACGCTGTGCAGTATAAAAAAATGTAAAACCTGTCCGGTTCGACGGCGCCGACAAAAGTAAAAGAAGCCGGATGTAACGGCTCCGTCGCTTGATCCCGTCCGAGGACGCCGCGGTGCGGATGTATTTTTTATGGCAGCATCAATGCGTCGATGTAGTTCATTTCAAACTCAGGGACCGTATTGAGAATAATATCCCTGACCTCTGAAATGAGTTCGATATATTTTTTACCGGCATCTTTATTCAGGACGTGCAAAGCGGCACCGGCCAGTGAACTGTTCCCTATTTTGGAATATTTTTCTATCGGGATATCCGGCAGCATGGCGATTTTAATCGCGTTTTCTATATTGATGAATCCGGCGAAGCCCCCGGCAAGGTAAATTGTTTCAAAATCTTCTGCTTTACAGCCTTCCAGGTCGCTTAAAGATTGAATTCCGGCGAAAATCGCCGCCTTGGCTTTGAGAATGGACTCAACGTCTTTCTCCGATATGTAAATGTCACCATCATCAGTGAGTTTACAGGCAATCACATTGTTTTCCAGTTTGAGATATCTGTTGGAGCGTTTCAGTAGAACCTGGTCGAAACGTCCGAATTCGTTCAATAAGCCATGCTCTCCGGCCTCCGCGACAAAATCAATCATCCCTGAACCGCAAATTCCATGCGGAGTTCCACCGCCGATAACTTTACACTCTACTGTCAAGTCGGGATGAATTTTAATTTGCTCTATCGCGCCTTGTTCGCCGCGGCTGCCGCAAGCGACTCCGGCTCCTTCAAAAGCCGGGCCGGCTGACGCGGCGCAGGCATACAACTGGCCGTTGCGCAGTAAAACGGTCTCACAATTAGTGCCGACGTCCACGAACAGGGCACATTGCATCTCTTTGTACATACCGGAAACTGTTATTCCGGCGCAAATGTCCCCGCCAATAAAACCGGAGATCGCCGGAACTGCTTTTACAACAGTATCCGGGGCGCAGGATATGCCAAGTTGAGCGGCGGATAATTCCGGAAATATTTTCGTTTCCGGCTCAAAAGGGATAGCTCCCATTCCGGCGGGCGAAAGCCCCCACAAAATATGGGTCATAACAGTATTTCCGGCTACACTCAAAACTTTTATGTCATTAATGTCCAGGTCATGCGCAAAACAAAGGCCGCTTAACATTGGATTAATATTTTCATCAATCAAAGTCCGGCGCAATAATTCCAGATTTCCCGCGTGCTCCGTTGAAAACGAAATCCTGGAAACAACATTGTCGCCGTATTTGAATTGTTTGTTGTAAGCTGAGCTGCTGCCGATAATTTCACCACTTGAAGTGTCAACAAGCGCGACGGCAACTGTCGTTGTTCCAACATCTATGACAGCGGCAATGCCGGAATATTCCGGCGACAGTTCAAAGCTCTCCAGATTGAAACTTTCCACGCATTTGGGATTCGAACCGGCCAGCGATTTCCGGGGAATTTCAATTACCGCATCCTCGCTAAGCACGATTGTCTGACAGGCTTTGGCTTTGACTGCTGTGTTTTTAACGTGAATTTCCCGGCCGTCAACGGTAAATTCGCCTTTGTGCAGAATTACCCCGCAGCGCTCGCAAATACCTTTGCCGGAACAGCGTAAGTCAAGCGGAATACCGGCCGCAACTAAAGCGGAACCGAGATTCTTCCCGGTTCCGCTCAAAGTCATTTTGTGATTATGGAACCTGATTTGCATACACTAGTATACTGCAATCAGGCAGTTTTTGCGAATAAAGAATCAACAAGTTTTACCGCGCCGTTTGCGTCGTCGCTATAACCGTCCGCGCCGATTTCGTCGGAGAAGTTCTGGGTAACCGGGGCGCCGCCGATGATAACCCTGACTTTCTCGTCTTTGAAATGACTAGCAATCTCTTTCATATAAGACATGGTTGTTGTCAGCAGAGCGCTGCAGGCAATCAGGTCGGCACCTTGTTCAACACCGCTTTCGAATTTAGTAATGTCGCAATTAACGCCAAGGTCAATAACATCGTAACCGGCGCCTTTAAGCATGATTGCCACCAGGTTTTTACCAATATCATGCAAATCGCCTTTTACCGTACCAATTGCGATTGTTCCTAATGATTTGCGCCCGGTAGCCGCCAGTAATGGTTCAACTATTTCGAGTCCTGCCTGCATAGCGCGGGCCGCGATCAAAAGTTCCGGAACGTAAGCTTCATTGCGGGAAAAACGATCACCGATTTCGCGCATCGCCGGGATCATTCCGGCGTCAACTATTTGATTAACATCATTTCCGGTGGCAATGTATTCTTTGACAAAGCTTGTAACCTCATCCCGTTTGCCCTTTATTATCGCGTTTTTCAGATCTTCAAAATTAGCCATGAGGCACTCCTTTTTTTGTTCCGATATAATAACCGGTTTAATAACTCTGCCCAGAAAATATGTTGACTTTCTGAACACTCGGGTTAAAATCTTAATATAATTCAACTTACTAATAATACAAAATACTGTTAAAATACTTTCTTTTCTTGTTTTATTTTATTATTTTTTGCTGTATATTAATATTATGAAACATAAGGAACTTGAAAGAGACACATTTATCAACGGCCAAGTTGGGGCGGATATTTCCTATCATTCCATTTCCTGGAATGATTCCCCTGAACCGGTGCTGATTCCGAGCGGCGGTAATATCAATTACCATTCGCTGCCGTTTTCCGGGACTTTGCCGCACACTCATGAGTTTGCTGAAATTATTTTTATTTTGAGCGGCAGGATTGCCCATTATGTCAACGGCGAATGCCAAATATTAAAGACCGGGAATATTTGTTTTGTCCGGCCCACGGACCAGCATTATTTCAAGCCTTTTAAACGGGAAAAATGCGAGATGATAATCCTTGCTTATCAGCTCGAATTATTTTTGACATTGAGTAAATATCTGGAAAACGATATGTTTCTGCAGCAATTCACCGCTCCGGTCATTCCCGCCATTTTTCTCCTTGAGGGCCCCGAGTTTACCGAATTATGCAACAAAATGCTGGGCACAAATTCGGAGATGCTCAGTCCATATTATAAAAAAATTAAAATTAAAATTATCATGGCCGAGCTTTTCACCCGTTTTTTTATCGATGAAATTAATTTGCTGTCCGAAAGTCAAGTCCCCGGCTGGGTTGAAGATTTGTGTGAAAGAATGCGCAATCCGCATAATTTTATCGCCGGTTTGAAGAAGATGCAGAAAATCGCCGGCTGCACCAAGGAGCATCTGTGCAAATCCTTTAAAAAATATTTAAATAAAACCCCGACTGAATTCATCAACGAACTGCGGATGAGTCATGCCGCCAGGCAGTTATCGGATACTAATGAGGAAATTTTTGCGATTGCCTATGATTTAAACATTCAAAGTCTCAGCCGTTTTTATCATCTTTTTAAAAAATATTACGCCATTTCACCTGCCAAATACCGCACCCGCGCCAAAGCCGGCAAAAAGATTTTATAAGCGTTTGTGAAGAATTCATTTATATTCCTTTAGAATATGGGGGAAGCGGTTTTGCTGTAGAATACTACGCATTTTTCCGGGAGTATGACCGTATTTTTTAAGGAATGCGCGATGGAAATAACCGATGTTGTTAAAATTACACTCGAACGCGACTTCTAAAATCTGAATATTCCTCGTTGCCAGCAGGTCAATAGATTTCTTTAAACGGCAATCCAGAATATATTCCCGCCAGCTGAGGCCGCTTGTCTCTTTCATCAGCGCGGCAAAAGCAGAACGACATATACCGCTTTTCCGGGCGGCTTGATCCAGGGTCATTTCTATTGAAGAATCCATTGCCGCGCGCTGACACAGTTCAATGACGCCGGAACGTTTTTTATTTACTTCCTGATTGGCGGAAGTATCCGGATTCGTACTCCTGACAAACGCGACCAGCAACTGCGTCAGCAGTGCGTTGACGAGTTCATTTTGCAGTAATCCGGACGATGATATTTCCACATGAAGGAGGCTGATTGTTTTCACGTTGGACTCAAGATAATCCGGATTATCGCCGGAAAAGTAACAGTGTTGTTTTTGTCTGTTCTCAAGTTGTTCCTGAAGCCGCAGATACCCGGATTTGGCCAGATAATTTTTGTCAAAACATACAAATATGAATTCCGACTCGGCGTCCGGCTCGAATTGCAGGCAATGCCGGCAGCCGCTGAAAAGCATAAATGCTCTCCCGCGTTTAAAAGCGCAGCTTTGCCCCTCAATATCCTGGGAGCCGTGTTTATTCAGGCAAACAGAAAATTCATGTAAATCATGCCGGTGCGGCTGCATTGTACCCGACGATTTTTGTTGACAGCTCCAAATCATGTTTTTTATACGATAGTGTAGTATTAATATGAGTTTGTGTAAGAAATAATCCGTAATGATTAATATATATAGTATATAAACATAATGCAAGAGCAAAAGGGATAAACTAATGACGCATACGGAAAAATTTGATTGGGATCAACAGGTAGACATCTGGGAAAAATGGTGGAACAAAGAACTGGGACGTCCGCTTTTCCAAATTACAACTCCCGCAGACGCGGAGCATGCGGAAGCTGTGAAGTTAAGTCATAGATTTTTTTCCATGTACGATTTCAGCATAAGCGCGGAAGACATCGTCAAAGATATAAAGAAGCAGAAAAATTTGATATACCGCGACGCGTCATATCCGCGTACGTGGATGAATTTCGGCGCCGGGGTTCTTATTGCTATGATTGGCGGGGAGGGGATTTGCGGAGAAGATACCGTCTGGTTTGAGCCGGGTAAATTTACCGGCTGCGATATCAGTGAAATATCCGTAAAACTTGATCGCGACAGTAAATGGTTCCCGCGTGTTGCGGAGTTTTTTGTCGCGGCCTCCAAACAGCTTGGCGGTGAAGTTCATATAGGGCAGACGGATCTTGGCGGAGCCCTTGACGTTTTGAGTGGTTTACGCCCTGGTGAATTACTTATGTTTGACATGTATGATCATCCGGATGAGGTCAAAAGACTGATCTGGGAGATTCATACCGCGTGGTTTGAAGCATTTGATTACTTTAATTCTCTGCTGCCGGAATCTAATCACGGATATTCAGCCTGGGCAGGGCTGCTTTCCAAAAAAACGCATTACATGCTGCAGTGTGATTTTGCTTATATGATTTCTCCGGATCAGTTCAAGGAATTTGTTTTGCCGGAATTAAGCGTTTGTTGCAAACGGCTGCCACGTCCTTTCTATCACCTTGACGGAAAAGGGCAACTGCCACATCTTGACCATCTCTTGTCAATACCGGAGTTGTCAGGAATCCAATGGATTCCGGGGGCGGGCGTTCCAGACAGTTCACATTGGCCGGAGGTGTACAGAAAAATAGCCGGCGCCGGCCTTCTTATGCAGGTATTTGCGGATAAAGTTGAGGTAATTGAAAAAGTTTTGACCCAGACCGGCCGGCCGGAATTGATGCTGTTTACCGGAACTATCAAGGAAGGGGAAGAGGAACGGCTTAATAAAATCTATCGCCAATATGGAATCGAACCGCTGACAATTTAAAACATCGCTGGACAAGCCGCTCCTGCGGAGTTTCATCCCTACAGCAGTTTCAGGAATTTATTCCATATTTCATCGGAACTGATTATTTCAGAGTCAGCAGTTTTCCTACCGGGAACCTTGAAACCGGCGGCGATGAATATGTCCAGCCATAAAAACTGCTCTTTATCCAGAACTTGCATTGCTGAACATAAATCAGCTGTATTATGGACTTTATTCAAGCATTTTAAAATCATCGTGTCGCGTCTGGCTGAACGGTAATTTAACGAGTTTAAATCTTTGTCGAGTTCAAAAATGTAATAATCTTTTTTTTGTTTTGCGGCGTAAGGATCGAACAATGCCGGATCGTCAACGTAACCGCCGGAGATATGAATTTCCAGTTTGAAACCGGAACTCTGCGCGGCGTTTTTTACTGTTTCAGCCAAAGATCCGTCGCCGCAGCTTTCGATAAATTTATGCCAGTGCCATTTTTTGTTCATCAGCAAAGACCTGCCTTTGCGCGATGGGTAGACAGTCGCCAGTTCGGGTGCCAAACCTTTCTCCAGATACAAACCGCAAAGCATCGCGTCGCGTTTTTTGTCTGCCCAGGTGCAGTAGAATTTTTTGAACCGGTAAAAGGGCAGGGCGCTGGACGGCACGAGCCACCAGGAAGTGGTTTCCGGTTCAAAACGATTGAAAGGACGGCGTGCCAATTTACATTTTGCCGCCAGTGCGGAGCCGGCGATGATGTTGCACAAACGATGTGGATTATTTTTTTCGCAGTAAACCATTATTCAGCCTGAAGCTTCCGTGACTGTTGCCATTTCCATAAGCCATTTGCTCCGTAAATCGCCAGGATAAACAAAAACGGCATTATCGGCATCCGGAAACGCCAGTCGAGGTTTCCGATCGGCAAAATCCAGAAATAGCCAGTCAGCAAGGCGCCGAAGATAAGTTTTTGATAATGTTTTTCCACCCATAAGCGAATCACCCCGGCGGCCATCGCCGCGAACAGCAGACAGTAAAATCCCAGATAAATAAAAGTCGCGATCATTGCGCCGGTATTATTGTTGAAATAATGCCTGAACGCCGCCGGTAAACCTTTGCGCCGCAAAACATCTAGGGTGCCGCGGTTACCCGATATCACGTGCAGGCGCTCAAAAAGCGGCGTTATATCCGGCATTAAGAAATGAACCATATCGCGCGGGGCCCAGAAACAAAAGCTCCGGAAATTATCCAGCAGAATTTCACGTCCGAGTTTTCCCGCGGCGGCGCTTCGTTCAAATACATTAGCGCCGGTAACTTGTTTGCTCAGTGCGCGGCGCATATCATCGAACGGAATATTATTTTTCCACGACAAATAACTGCCGGCTTTGTAGTAAAGCAGATAAAAATTACTCAGTGTTGTATATACGGGATAGTCATATTTGACATAGTTTCGGATGATCCAGAACGCCGGTAATAAATTGGCGCCGGCGACAAATAAAAGTATCAGTATGATTTTTTTCTTTTTCCAAATCAGCCAGGCCGCAAACAACAGGAATAAGAATATCCCGGCCGGACGACAGAAAACAGCTGCTGATAGTGCCAGGCTCGAAATAAGTATTTTGCCGCTTACAAGCCAGTAAATGCTCAGAATCAGGAAGAAAATGAAAGCCGTCTCCGAAAGAGGAACCGAAGCTAAAGTTATCAGCCCTGGAGATAAAAGTATTAATATTGATAGAATATAGGAGTGTTTTATTTCCCATTTTTCAGCCAGGCACATTCCAAACCAGGTGATACCGAAGAGGAATAAAAGGTTAGCCGCTAAAAAGCCATAATTGCCCAGCCATGAAAAAAGCATTATGCAAAATGGATAGCCCGGTACGCGCCGGCAAACATAAACAATCGGTGAATCAAATGAAAAATCAGCAGCCAGGCTCCTGCCGAGCGCCAGATATTCCATCGTATCGGGGAAAGGGAAAGTTTTGACTCCCCCGATTACGGTCAGGATTACCACGGCCAGGCACGGCAATAAGGCCCATAAAATATTTTTAGAAACTTTATAATTTATAATTTCCGGCAATTTTTACCTCGACAAGCGTTGATTTATTATGCATTGATTCAGTCGCCGCTTCAAGCGCCGCGACCACATGATAACCGTTTACCCCGTCACTGAGCGGGGTATTATTGTTCAGGATACAGTCGATAAAATGATTACATTCTTCCTTGAGCGGTTCGCATTGCTGAATTCGCGGGATAAAAATTTGTCCGTCCTGGATGCTGAAACGAAATTCAGATAATGTCCCTTCAACCTGCTCCGGCATATTGCTGCGGCAAATGGATTTGTCAAAGATTTTGACCGGTTCGGAAGGGGACATATCGTCCCATATCAGCATTTTTTCATCGCCGGCGACAGTTATTTGGCGCACCTTGCTCGGGTGCAGCCACGACGCTAAAATATTGCATTTAACATTGTCCGGATAATTGAAAGTCGCGTTTACAATGTCTTCAATATCCGGATCCAAAAAAGCGCTTCCGCTGGCGGTGGAACTTTCCGGTACGGCATCGAGCCAATAGTTGAAAATGGAAAGGTCGTGCGCGGCCAAATCCCATAAGGCGCTGGCATCGGGCCTGACCGGCCCCAGATTGGTGCGCTGGCCGTGAATATATAGAATTTTACCGAGTTTGCCGCCGGCAATCTGCTCTTTTACAAAGCGGATACCGGCATTGTACAGGAATACATGGCCTACCATGAAGCGTAGGTTCTTTTGTTCGGCGAGTTGTACTAATTCCAGGGTTTCCGCGGAGCTCGGCGCGATTGGTTTTTCGATAAAAAGATGTTTGCCGTTTTCCAAGGCGGTTTCAGCTATCTCGAAATGCGTCGCCAGGGGAGTTGCGATTACGACTGCGTCGATACCGTTATCAGCGTCTGTTACCGCCCGGCTGTCCTGAGTAAAGGCGATTCCACGCCGGGTTATCTTGTCTTTTTTGCTCAGAGCTTTATCGCAGACAATTTTGACCTCTACTTCCGGATGATTACTGAAGTTTCTCAATAGATTTGGCCCCCAGCGCCCGAGCCCGATTATACCCATGTTAATCATTATTTTGTTTCCCTTTGGTGAATGAGCTTAAGTTAATTTTTTTTACTTTGTTTTCTATTTATCTCGTTAATTTTTAATATTTTATGAGGATTTTTTTCTTTCCCCTGCTTTTGCGCGAAAAATTTCATTCAGAAAAATGTATTTTTATCAATGTAGCTCAAGCGGCTCGCTTGAGAATATTCACAAGCGAGACGCTTGTGCCACATTATCAAACAAGCTGAAAAAACAATATGTTTTTTTCAGAACATTTGTTGTTCATTTCGTTAAAGGAGGATAGTCAATGATCAAAATTGTATAAAAAGCCCCATGAAATGGAGCGGCTTTATGCCAATATTTGCATCTTGACGATTCGCCGTAACGAAGTACTTAGTCATTATTTTATGTTTTCATCATCTATCATCGAAGTTTTGACAATACCGTGAATGAGCTTTGCCGGATTTCCCGCGTAAGTGCCCGGTGTTGTGATGTCTTTCACGACGACACTGCCGGCGCCGATGATTGCGTTGTCGCAAATATCAACCGGCAGAATCGTTGAGTTTGAGCCGATTGACACCTTATTGCCTATATTTGTCTTTTTCCAGTCTTGCGGGTCGTATGCCGGCGCGCCGTCTTTAAAGAGGTCATTGATGAACATTACCCCGTGCCCGATGAAACAATCATCACCGATGGAAACCAGTTCGCAGACAAAACAGTGTGATTGAATTCTGCTGCGATTGCCTATTTTTACATTTTTCTGAACCTCCACGAAGGGACCGACAAAGCAGTCATCTCCGAAAGAACACGAATAAATGTTTACCGGCTGAACCACGGTGAAATTATCACCATGCTCGACGTCAATAACTTTTGAGTGATATTCTTTCATAAGCTTCAGCCCTTTTTTTTAACGCAGACCGAGTCCGACAAGCAGCCACGGCTGCAGCATTTCCCACCAGCCGACCACCGGGGTTATTTTAGAGTAATTCTTTTTCTTTGCCGGGTATATCATGCTTACCGGCACTTCCATGCAGCGGTATTTAAGCTTCAGGGCTTTGGCGTAAAGGTAATATTCAAATTGATAATGCCAAAGCCATTCCTCCCGCCAATGGACTTTCGGGTTATTGACTAAATCTATTTTGAAGGCCCGATAGCCGCAGGTTGCGTCGCTTAATTTTTCCCTGAATAAAATCCTTATCATAGTGTTTACCACCAGCGGAATGGAAAATTTCCTGAAAGCGGGTAAATTCGGGGAGTCGCCGCCGGGGAGAAAACGACTGCCGGTAACATAATCAGCTTCGCCGTTTTTTATCGGCTCAATGACGCGGTGCATTTGTTCAGGCAGCATTTTACCGTTTCCGGCGATGTTTCCGACTATATCGCAATCGCGTTCCAGGGCTTTTTCCACTCCGATGCGCAGGGCATAGCCGATGCCGAAGTTCCGGTCAAGCCGCACAAAGTCAAAACCGGACTTTTCAATTATTTCCGTTGAGCCGTCATCGCTGCCGTTATCGACAATGATAAATTCATCCGCCGGCATATCCCGGCGGCATTTTTCCAGAAGCACCGGCAGTTCCTCAGCCTGATTGTAGACCGGCATGACAAAAAGAGCTTTCATTATTTCTCCCGGCCGATAATTGCCAGCAATGTCTTTGCTACTGTTCTGACTTCTTCTTCAGTCATTTCCGGGAACATCGGCAGGGACAGGATTTTTCCCGCCAGAGCTTCGGACACCGGGAAAGTTTTCTGCGCGAAAGCTTCATCTTTATAAACTAATTGTTTATTGATGGTAAGCGGGTAGTGAATACCGGCGAAAATTTCGTTTTCGTGTAGTTTTGCCAAAACTTTGTCGCGCGAAACGTTTTCAAAGCGAATTACAAATAAATGATAATTCTGCAGGCAGTTGTCCGGAACTTCAGGCGGCAGAACTATTTCACCGCAGTCTTTCAGCAGTTCGCGATATAATCCGGCACTGTCATTGCGGCTCCGGTTCCACCGGTCAAGGTGCCGGAGTTTAAAATCGAGGATCGCCGCTTGAACATTGTCCAGGCGGGAGTTGCCGCCCGGACGGTCGTGAATGTATTTTTTGCTGCCGCCCCAGTTGCGTAAAGCCCTGATTTCCTCCGCAATACCGTCATCGTTGGTCGCGACGGCGCCGCCGTCCCCGAAGGCGCCGAGATTTTTGCCCGGATAAAAGCTGAATGCCGCGCCGATGCCCGAACTGCCGCATCTTCTGCCGTTTATTTTACTGCCGTGAGCCTGGCAGGCATCTTCAATAATCATTACCCGCGGGCCGAATTTCGCCTTGATTTTTTCAACATTGTATGGATAACCGTACAAGTGAACCGGCAAAACGATGTCCGGGCAGGGGCCGTCGTAACTGTCAATGTCGATTTGATAAGTTTCCGGGTCAATATCGCACAGAGCGATTCGCGCGCCGGCGTTGGCGATGGCTAAAGTGGTGGCGATAAAAGTATTGTTTTGCGTCAGGACGAGTTTCCCTTCCGCTTTGCAGGCTTTGAGCAGCAAAGTCAGGGCGTCGGTGCCGGAGCCGAGTCCAAGGACGTGTTCAACTCCGATATATTCAGCGAAATTAGTCTCGAAATCGCGTAATTCCCGGCCCATTATAAACTGGCATGAAGAGCATACTTTTAGTAAAATTTTCTCATAATCATCGGAATACCTGCTGAAATTGCGGCGTAAATCAACTAATGGCACACTCATAGATAATAATCCTTATTTACCTGAAACTAAAATAATGATATATCTACTATAATAACTTCACTGCGGATAGCAAAGAGTATTGGGGTATTTTATGGAATTTCGTTTGCAAAGACGAGTCTGCCAGTTTATCGTTTTATTAAACAAACTGGAGATTTTGTAAATGGACTGTATTTTTTAGCTGATTGGATCAAAGATGAACAGCACAAGCCCTTACTTGAATACATGGTTGTTGCACAAGTATAATGTTTCCAATATATAAGCTTACTTTTGTGTTATGTGGTAGCTTATATTTTGACAAGCAACTTAACATGATTGCTTTAACTTTATATGTTTGATAGCCCCCGGGAAATCTAGTCACTTTACCAGGCGAAAGAAAAAAACCTTTCCGTCATCAATTAACTTTTCAAAATATTCTGGATGGGCTTCCGCCCAGCGAAGTTCCTGGTCGTTATTTGTCATACAACAAACATTACCAGTGGATAACTCTATGATGAGATAGTCTATTTTTTGTTTCTGAAGACGTTTATACCACTCTGCAAAGGGAACCGGGCTATCCCTCATTTCCGTATATGAATCAAACATATGCAGATGGGGCGAATTCTTTTTGTTAATCGGAACGTATATTACTCTATTACCCGGCATGTCGGCCATAAACATAAAATTGTACCACGAGCCGACAGAGGCTATTTGGATTGGTTTATTCCTGATATTAAAATCATCCCATACAATTTTTATGCATTTCCCCCCGGATTTCCCGGCAAAGGTATAGTTGAGCATATTTTTTGAAGTGATTCGTATTTGAAAAAAATATGGCAGGGAGATTATGAAAAGAACAATTAAAGCGGCACTGCAATAACGAAATATTTTATCTGGCCAAAAAATAAGAACTAATGTTAAAATTGCTATAAATATCCACAGGGTAATAACATCTGATTGGTTAACGGTATATGACAAAAGAATACACAAGCCAATCACTATGGCAATGCAGATATCATGGACGAAAGATTTCTGCTTAGTGATCAGCGCATTTGATAATGGAATAAATAGAAGAGCCGAAAGCATCAGGAGCGGAATTATTTGCCGGGCTTGTGCCATTGCTGGATAATAGCAAAGCTGTATTACCAAGAGCATTATGATAACCAGGGCAAGAAACAGGAATATCATTTGCTTCTTTAAAAATTTGCGATGAAAGCTGAACAAGGCAATAAGCAGGAAAGGCAAAATTACATACAAAATACCTGTTGTCAGGTTCATGTCCCAAAGATTCGAATTGACAAACATGCTCCAGGTATTTCGATTTAAACCTGTTACTTGGCGGTTAAAGTCAAGCCCTGCTGAAAATATTGGAATACCTGCAATATATATTTTTACCGGATAGAACGGGTTGCCTGTCCTGATCAGATTTACGATGTAGCACGGAGCTGCCGTAATAACTGCCGAGCCGGCAAGGAACAGTGAATATCTCCATAGTTTTTTTCTAAAATAAATGAATACAAGCAAGAACACAAAGGTTAAAATCGGGGTTAACAACAACCCGGAGTATTTTATTGACGCGGAACACCCCAGCATTGCCCCCCCTATGATCGCGAATTTTATATTATTGCGTAATGCCCCTATAATCATTATGGCAAACCCGGCAAGCAGGAACGAGCCGTTAAGAACATCCGTGTAACCCAAAATAGAGATTTCGGATATAATACTGGAAAACATCATAAAACTGGCCGCGACAAGCCCAGCAACTCTCCTGAAACCGAAAGCTCTTGCTACTGCTAAAATGGCACAGCATGCCATAATACAGGAAAGCAATTGCAGAAAGATTGCAAATGATGTATCTCCGGACGGGAGCATCAGCCAGCCATATAAGAATTCCCCGTAAGCGGGATAGTATTCATGCGGAAACCCGGCCATGGAAACTGGAAAAATCCGTCCTTCAGTAAGCCACATTGCTGGATAATAGAAGTGATAAAAATAGGTATCCGTACCACTATGCATCGTTGATGCCCAATAAAAACGAAGCAGGAAAGACGCAATTATTAAAGTCGTAAGCAGCCGCTCGGTAAAGTTAAAAGGTTTTGACTTTATAGGCTTTGCAAGTTTTTTAAAAAAACAGAGCGAAGCACCAATAACCGAATTCATTATTCCGCATACGATATAATTCAGATGTCCGGAAATTCCCGGGATGCCGTAAGAGACTATTGCTTCAATAAAAAAGATTGAAAATATGAGTAGAAAAAGCTCTGAATAACCTCCCCTGTTTAAATACCGCGCAAAATAATACGCTCCCATTGCCGGCAAAAAATTCATTAATGCAAAAACGAAAATCAATGAAACATAATAGTATGTCATTTATAAAGTCTTCCTGTGTTGTGGATTACGGTTCTGATAATATACCTTAGGCTCTGCCATCGATTTGGTAAAAATCCTTCCCGCACCTGTACTAACAATTCAAAATAGTTTCAAAAGTACCTGAATTCGTGAAAAAATCAGGATAAAAGTTAATTAAAACTTGAGATAACTTGTTTATAAGGTGATTTAAAACTTTAATATAAAAACTAAACCTAACAGGTGATTATGAAAACAAAGATACAACGAAGTATCGAAGAAATCAACTCAATTGGTGGAATTTCCAGCCCAAAAATTACTATAATAACTTCACTGCGGATAGCAAAGAGTATTGGGATATTTTATGGAATTTCGTTTGCAAAAAGTAATTCGTCAGTTTATTGTTGTATATAAAGGACTCGGGAGGTTTGTGGTTAAAAATTAAATTTCAATTTTTAATTAATAAAGGATAAAGCTGATGGATTTCACATTTTTAGCGGACAGGATTAAAACTCACCTTTTGGAGCTGCAGCCCGATGCCGGGCCCATGTGCGTTATTCGCGGCAGCGGCGGGTTTAATGATGAACCCGGTGAAAGTTATATCATTCCTTATTCCGAGGTCATTTATCTGTACGACCGCAAATTCAGCGATCCTGACTTTTCAGTGCAGAGCATAGCGTTTACTGATGTCAGTGAACTGCTGTTGAAGCATGAAGCCTTCAGCGCCTTATTGTCGATTCACACTGAAAATGAAATCATAAAACTTAAAATTTCCAGCGCCGAAATTCCAAACACGGACTTGTTGCTCGAACACTTTGAAAAATACAGGAAAGTTCAGGCGCCGGCCGCGGCGGCAGTGCGGGAAGACGAACCCGGCGATGTTGGCGAAACTCAACAAATTTCTCCGCTGTTCGGCCTGCTGGTTATTTTAATGTTCATTGCCACTGTTGACGATGACATAGCTGATGAGGAACAGGAGTTCATCAGCCGCTTCTGCGGTGATGACCGGGAGCTTTATAAGCGGGCTTACGATTATTACCGGAGTAACACTTTTGCGGAAACGATTGCGGCTCTGCAGCTTGATGAACAGCAAAAAATGTGCTGCCTGGCGAATATTCTTGAATTAGCCATGATTGACGGCGTATTCGACTCCAGGGAACAGAAGATGATAAAAAGTTTTACCGGCGCCCTCGGCATGTCTGAAACTAAAATCAGAGCTGTTGAAAACGTTTTGCTCATCAAAAATCAAACCTCGGTATTGTAATTAAAGGGCTTGAATATGCAAATTTTTAAAAAATCGCCGTTGAGATTTATCGCTGTCGGCCTGCTGTTTGCCGCGCTGCTGCTGACGGCCGGCGGGTATGGACGAAAAAGTAACAGTGACTTATTTTCAGAAGCTGCTGATAATATTGTTTATTACGTACCGCAGTTTACAAATTTCAGCGAGATTTCCACGCAGGAAATGCACTTTCTGAAAAAAACTCTGCGGGAGGCTGAAAAAAATAATGTTAAAGCGGTAATTTTTGAGATAGACACTCCCGGCGGAAGTGTCAAGACCGCTTATGAATACGCCTCGGTCCTGGCCAAGGCGAAAGTTCCGGTAATCGCTTACGTGAACCCGCATGGGATTTCGGCCGGAATGATTATCGCTCTTGCCGCGGACCGTATTGCCATTGATCCGGCCGGCATAATAGGTGACGCCATGCCGATTCAGCTGACCGCCGGCGGAATAACCCCGATTATCGACAGAGAAAAAAAGCATGAACGCGAAAATCTTGATAAGGAAGAAGCAGTAAAGGAGGAGACCGAAAAAACCGCTGAGAAAAAAGATGAAGTCAAGGATAAAAAGAAAAGCAAAAATAATGGTATTATTGATAAACTGCAGAAAGAAGTAAAAAGGCTTAAAGATAAATTTAAAAAGAAAAAATATAAGAGTACGGAAAAGGATTTGGCAAACCAGAAGTTCCTGACCGTGTTTTTTAAGATGCTTGACGCCTATGCGGAAAAAAACGGCCGCCCCCGCCGGGTTGTCCGCGCGATGGCTGACCCTTATCAAAAATTAACCCTCAAACGGGACGGTATTGAACATAGTAAAATTTCGCCCTTGACTTTGTCCGCGAAAGAAGCGAGGAAATTAAATATCGTTGATTATATCTGCGATTCCCGCGAGGAAGTGCTGCAGAAACTGGGCTTGGGTAACTGCCGTATGGAAGTTATAAAAAAAACCGGGATTGAGCAGCTGGTGTCCTTTTTAACTTATCCGGCGGTCGCGGGTATCCTTATTGCTTTGGGCCTGATCGGCATTTATGTTGAAATTAAAACCCCGGGCTTCGGGGTTCCCGGTATCCTCGGGGTTAGCGCGCTTACTTTGTTTTTCCTCGGCCATATGGGCTCGGGCGCCTCCGAGTGGGGGCCGATTGTGATTTTCTTTGTCGGGATGGTTCTGCTGGCTTTGGAAATATTTGTTATTCCGGGTTTCGGAATTGTCGGGTTGCTGGGAATAACTTGCATCGTAATTTCGTTTTTCGCGGCATTCGGCTTTGACAATTTTGCCATGGCGTCCCGGACAATTGCCTATTCATTACTGGGAGCCTTGATGGTAATTATTTTCCTGACGGTATACGTCCTCCCGAAGTCCTCGCTCTTCAAGTGGATGCGCCTGGATACCGCCCAGCACCATGAGGAAGGATATATGGCGCACAAAGAAGTTTCAGCGGAATTAGTGCATCAGTTCGGCATCGCCTATACCACTTTGCGTCCAGTGGGGACCGCCCTGATTAACGGCAGGCGTTACGAGGTAACGACCCGCGGGGACTACATTGAAAAGGGCGAGGAAATCGAAGTGATGGAGGCAACTCCCATGAAAATAACCGTCAAAAAAGTTTAAAATAGTTGTGAGTTGACTTTCGCTTTGTTCGGCCTCTTTGCAGGTAAAGTGTGAATTAAAAAGCCGGGAGCGCTGGTCGCCAGACCGGCATCTTGAAAATAGTTGCCCAAAAAGGATAAAAATCCTTATTTTGAAAAGTTGAGGCGCAAGATACTAAAATAAGATCCACAAATAGCATATTTTCGATAAATCCAAGTTCAAAAAATAAAAATAAAGTGGACTGACCCCGATTTAGGAGACCCCGATTTAGGACCCCGATTTAGGCTGGTCGGGTCTTGCCATTCTCGGTGGCACTTGGCGGCTTGGGTTAAATTTAAGCTGCGGCAATTTCTTTGCAATCATGACAGTCACAGCAATCTTCAAACTCTTCCTTAAAGCCTTCATGGTCGCCATTCATCATCGCAACTTGATAATCACTGTTAGTGAGAAATACATTGCCCGAACAAGTATTCATAACTATTATCACTTCATCATCATAAAACTCTTCTGGTAGATTATTATTATTCCACGCATGCAAAAGTTCTTCTGCCATTGCACGTTCACGGTTTCCGAATTGTGACAAATCAGTTGTTGTCATATTCATACTTGACTCCCATGTTGATTGTTTGTGTTGATACTTCTGGTCTATATCAAAACAGAAAAGGGAGTAGGGGCTTCTAAAAAACATTTTAGCTATGAATACTGAGGGCGAGTGGGCGGTTCATTCATCACATGGGTACGATTGCAGAAAAATGAACGTTTACCTCAAAATAGGTTATGTGTTTAGTAGGGCTAAGCACGGGAACAAAGTTCCCGGGCTTTGCAAGCCCGATGAATTCAACTTCTTTTAAATGACAAGTTTAAGCACAGAGAGCCGCATCGCGGCACTGTGTGCCATGCTTGCTGTTTCTGGTAAAAAGGGAAAAAACTTACAATAAATAGCCAGGAAATGTTGATTCAATGCAATATATAATATATATTAAAATAATGTTAATAAACGAGAGGAAAAGCAATGTCAGATTCATTTCAATTTAAATGCCCTTTGTGCGAACAAGATTTGGAATGCCCATTTGAAGTGCAA
Organism: uncultured Victivallaceae bacterium; assembly: GCA_964515915.1. GTDB lineage: Bacteria > Verrucomicrobiota > Lentisphaeria > Victivallales > Victivallaceae > JAHOYW01. Next base: position 704 of record CAZEXM010000011.1, on the reverse strand, counting down.
GGTGTAGTCGTTAAATGTCCATCATGTGATAACGAAATAGTTCCTGATGAAGAAGTGGATAGCCAAATAAAAAAAACAATACAAATGGTTAACGAACACTTCGATACTTTAGATAGTAAAGAAAAATTAAAAGAACAAACTACTCATACAACTGAAGAGCCCCTCTCCAATGATAATCAAACTTCTGGGAAGGCTGCTGGGTGTGTGGGAGTTTTTGTGTTAGCAATAATTATTTATGCGATATTTCAATCATGTTATGGATCTGATAGTTATTTGACTAATCATGACACAAAATACGACTTATTAAAGCAATATCATGCTCGAGGTGAATTTCAAGGCTATAGTGATCCATACAAACTTCAGCAGGATATGGAAACTCTGGGAGCATCAGGCAGTAAAGAAGCGGCAGCCGTTGCAGCAGAGCTTCAGTCGAGAGATTAAATGTGAGCTTATATAACTTTAATCAACTTATTTTGTCGTGGATTTCTTCGTGAGTTCTTCGTGGATATTGAAGTATGCTTTTCATCTTATATGCCGTATCAATTCTTATGTGTTGATTTGACCTAATCTCTTAAAATTATTTTAAGAACCTTTTAAGAGTTTTTTACGAACGTTGGCAATGGTCGGCTTTGCCTGTACAATAAAAAAGGTATTATTGGTACATTGTTCTCATGCTTATGCGGCATTTACAGCCGCTTCGATAC
>CAZEXM010000010.1:0-32899 GCA_964515915.1 uncultured Victivallaceae bacterium | reverse complement strand
CGCCTCTGTCCCCAGAGGCGCAAAAACCGACAATTAATCCTTTACATGACACTAGCGTTTCGCCGCTGGGCCGCGTCCCGAACGTCGGTTTCGTTGTCTTTTTTAGTTTTGGCGATGCCGTCAAGAGCCTTAATTTATGAAAAATATGCATAAAATCTGAAAAGCCCCGTAACGTTTCATTTTTTATTACGTCTGTAGTAGATATGCGTTATGAAATATTATGCGTTTAAACTTTTAAAATCAAAAGTTTAAAAAGGAAAAATGATTGCGGCAATGCTGATGGCGCATTAAGCAGCGGCTGAACAGGAGCTTTAAAATGGTGTCGACGTGCTTTAACGAAATGTGGATGTTCCCGATATTCCCGATAATAATGATGTTGATATGTCTTGTGGCCGTCTATCTTATTTTCGGACGCGGACGTTTCAGCCCGCCTTGTTGCGGAGCCGACCCGTATAGTCCCCGGTCAAAAGATTCTGAATCCGCACTGGAAATATTAAAAAAACGATATGCCGCAGGCGAAATAAGCAAGGAGGAGTTTGATAAAATAAAAAAGGGCCTGTTATGAGTGCGTAAAAAGCGGCTTTGAAGTTGACGTGCTTGATACAGCATAAGGAAAACATTTCCGTTTGAGATAAAAGCGAAGGAGAATAAGATGATTCGTCGTGGAAATTCAGGTCAACCGGAAAACGAACAAGTAACTTTTCTTTATCCTGATTTTATTCCCCCGGAGGAAGGGTATCCCACATCAATTGAATTTGAGATCGTAAATACCAGCAATGAACGGGGGCGCGGACTTAAGTGTAAACTCGCCTTCAGACAGGGTGAGCGTGTTGCCCGGCTTTCCGGGATAGTGCTTAATCATACTACTCTGAATACAATCAGGATATCCCCGTCCCTGTTTTTCTCGGACCCCTGGTTTTGTCGTTTTTTTTTGCATAGTTGCGGCCCCAATATCACCATTGATCTCCCGGCTCTTGAAGTTCGTGCGCTCAGAGATATTCAACCCGGCGAATATCTGACTATTGATTGCGTGGCGGCCGATGAAGTGCTGACATCGTATGTCCGCCCGTAATTTCATTTTATTAACAATTACCTCAATTAAAAAAACAAAAATTATATTAAATATCGCTTGACAATTCCACTAAACCACTATATAATGGATTAGTGAAACATTTACTGGAAAGATACAATGAATTTGGAATATACAGAAGCATGTTGCCCGGTAAAGCCCGGGCTTAAGGAGCGGCCTTTACTGAGTGGCGAGCAGTCGGAATCCCTTGAGGTGATTTTCAAGCTGCTGGCGAATGGAACCAGGCTGAGGATTCTGCACGCGATTTTTCTTGCCGGGGAAATCTGCGTATCCGAGCTGTCGAAAAAGCTGGGAATGAAAGCTACGGCCGTGTCGAATCAGCTTCAACGCCTGACATTAAACGGGATTATCAATTCACGCCGGGATGGAAATCAAATTTTTTATCGCATCATTGATCCCTGTGTGGTAACACTCATGGACAGCGCCTGGTGCCTCAGCGAGGATGCCCGGACGCGTGTACGGGAAAGGAGCGCAAAATGAAATCCGGGAAAATCAGCGTTGCTATCGCCGGGATTGTTGTTGCCGGGGGGATTTATTACGCTTTCAGGCGTTCGGAAGGCAAACCCGGACCGCTTGCGGTTGTGCAAAAAACGAAAGAAACTGTAAAGCCTGTATATGTCGATGAGCTCGCGAAGAATCCTGAAAAATTTCCGGGGGAATTTGTTCTGCGCGGCCTTGTGGCGGGGGTGAAAAAATCGGCGGGAGTGTTCGGGCTTGTTGATTCCAGGGAATTTGAATTATGCGGCGTGGTAACTTGTTCCAAGAATATCATTCCGGTTAAATTTAACGGAAAACTGCCGCTGCCGGAAACGACAGTCAATATCACCGGCCGGATGATACAGGGCAAAAAGGGGCGGATTATTGCTGCAAGGCGCGTGGAGCTTGTCAAGTGAAGCGGGCGGTAATATGCGGTGTTTTTTTTGCGATTCTGGCAAGTCATTTTTTCTATGTCACGCGAAATGTTTCAATCCCGGACAGTAAGGGGGCGTGGGCCGCCTATGACTTTGAAAAACCGGAAGCATCACGTTTGAAGCGTTATATTGTACCGGGAGAGTACTGGCTGGGCTTATCATACGGCATTGCCGGGGCTTTTGCTGCCTTTGCCCTGATGCGGGCGGTGAAAATGCATTATGAAGCCCTGGCCGCATCAGCGGGAGGACTTGCGTTGGGAGGCTTGTGGACGGGTGGATGTTTTCTGGCAGGCTGCTGCGGGTCACCGATGCTTCCTGTTTATATGGGCTTGTTCGGGCCGAAGTTCCTCGGGCTTGCAAAACCTGTAACTTTTGCCTTAACCCTCATATCGATTCTTATTGGCTGTAGATTAATGATAAAACGGGAAAAGCGGGTATTAAAGGGAAGGACGAAATGTCAACAGTTGTTTATATGAAGATTCTGGAGGAGACTCCGGAAAAATATGACCGTGGAATGCGTATCCTGACATTTGGACGAATTGACCTGATTAAGCGGGAGATTGCGTCGGCCCTGGTGGAAGCGGGCCATGAAGTCCTGGAGATCGGCTGCGGCACCGGCTCCCTTGCAGCTTTATTAAGCGGGCGCGGCGCCCGGGTGACGGGCATTGATATTTCGGAAAAGATGCTGACAACAGCCCGGAGGAATGCGCCTGAAGCTGAATTTATTCACATGACCGCTGCGGAAATCGACAAACTGGGTGAAAGACGTTTTGACCGTATAATCGCGACGCTTTCCTTCAGTGAACTTTCGGAAGCTGAGTTGGATTTTGTACTCCGCTCCTCCTCTCTCCTCCTCAAGCCGGACGGCAGACTGGTGATTGCTGATGAGATTTCACCATATCATTGGTGGAATCGCTTAATGGCTTGTTTGATTCGCCGGCCACTGCTTGTAATTACGTTTCTGCTGACCCAAAATACAACTCATGTTCTCAAAAGGTTTGAAGAACGGCTTACGCGAAACGGTTTTGTAATTCTATGCCGCAAAAACTACTTAGTGGGGACGCTTGCGCTTATCCTGGCTGAAAAAAAGGAGAATAAACAGTGTTGAATTTTATAAAAGACTTCTGGCTTCTTTTCGGGCGCCTCTTTCCTTTTCCCGCCAGACCCGGACTGCGCCGGGTGGGGAATCCCGATCGTTCATCACCGGTTATTGTTACCTGTAATTTTGAATTGACGGTGCGCAAAGTGATAAATACTTTAAAAAACGACGGTATTGACGCATGGCTGCTTGTCGCGCCGACTAAAGGCATCAACGTGTGGTGCGCGGCGGGCGGCGGGCATTTTTCCGCAGACACAGTTATTTCAATTATCAATACGAGCGGTATTGCCGGCCTGGTTGACCACCGGCGGCTCATACTTCCGCAATTATCAGCTACAGGTGTAAATATTTGTGTTCTGAAAGAGCGAACAGGCTGGAAGCCGGAATTCGGGCCTGTGGACATCAAATATTTAGCTGATTACCTTCAGAAAAAAGAAACGGAATTGCAATCCGGGCACCGCATTGTCAAATTCCCTCTCCGTGACCGCTTTATTATGGGAACCAATCTTGGATTTAGTACACTGCTGTTTCTTATTATTCCATTGGTGATTGTGTCAATCTGGGTCAATGGACTTTGGTGGAAATCGATTCCTTTGATTTTTCTTCTCAGTGTTCTGAACAGCGTACTGGTTTTTCGCCTGCCGGGTAAGCCTGGAGCGCAGAAAGGCTTTTCACTTGGAGTTTTTACTTCAAGCGTATTTGTGGTCATCTCGCTGATAGTACTTGCGGCGGAACCGTTGAATGTTTTATTTCGGACGGGATGGATTCTCTTGCTTTCAACTTACCTTGGGTATGAGTTGCCCGGCTGGTCTCCATTATGGCGTTCAGACCTTAAAGAACTCATACTGGGTGTGAAAAACACAAAAATTGAAATTCTGCCGGAGCGGTGTATTGGGTGCAGGCTCTGCAATACAGTCTGTCCGGCTAATGTTTTTGAATTTAATTCTGAGGCAAAAAAATCATTTGTCGCTAATCCTGATGCCTGCCAGGCATGTGGAGCCTGTATCCAAAACTGCCCGAAAGAGGCTATTAATAACAACTTTGAATCAGGAGTCTGTTCTTGTCCGACATGCGGCATTATTAATAGCGTAAAATCCATAAAACAGAACACAACAAAATAAAACAAAACCTGAATTTTATTTTTGATAGGACGGGGTATAAAACTTTTTTTGCCGGACATGTTAGCTTTTATCGAACCAATGCCTGGTTTTGAGACAAGTTTTTACCAGCATCAGCATGAGCGGCACCTCAATGAGTACACCTACTACCGTTGCTAATGCCGCGCCGCTTGAGAGCCCGAAAAGCATCACGGATGTGGCGATGGCTACCTCGAAGTGGTTGGACGCGCCGATTAAGGCTGCCGGGGCGGCATCCTCGTACCTGAGCTTAAGCAGTTTTGCCAGGCCGTATCCCAGCGCGAAGATCAAAACCGTCTGAATGAAGAGCGGGATGGCTATCCAGAGAATCGTCAGCGGATTGTCGAGAATAGTTTCGCCCTTGAAGGAGAAAAGCAGTACGAGAGTGGCCAGGAGCGCCGTGATGGTTATCGGCGTCAGTACATGGAGGAAGCTTTCCTTGAACCAGGTTTCGCCTTTGACGGCGATGATCCATTTACGGGAGACGTATCCGGCCGCCAGCGGCAGGGCTACATAAACTCCGATGGAAAGCAGCAGCGCCTGCCACGGTACGGGCAGGCGTCCGACGCCCAGCAGAAAACCGCCGAGTACGCCGTAGAGTACGAGCATGGTAAGTGAGTTGATTGCCACCATTACGAGAGTAAGCCCGGCGTTGCCCCGCGCCAGGAATCCCCACACCAGCACCATGGCTGTGCAGGGCGCGACGCCCAGCAGGATACACCCGGCGAGATAGCTTCTCCACAGCGGGATTGAGAGCATTTTGACGCCCTCGTGCATGACGACGGTTCCCGCGCCGTGTGCCGCTCCGACTGCCAGGTCCAGCCCGAAGGGCATTTTAACCAGGTCGACAGCTTCTGCGCCTATGAAGCCCCGGAAGAGAACACCGAGGAAAAGGAAGGCGATGGCGTACATAGTGAACGGTTTGACGCACCAGTTGACGAATAAGGTCAGGAACACCGGTTTTCCGCTTCTGCCCGCCTTGATGACCGAGCCGAAGTCGATTTTAACCATGATCGGATACATCATAAAAAACAAACAGACGGCAATAGGAATGGAAACCACTGGCGCGTCATTGACGAAGATGGCTATGCCGTCGAGTTTCCGCGCCAATCCGGGCGCGAACTTTCCAAGCGCAATCCCGCCAATGATGCACAACAGTACCCAGACAGTTAAATAACGTTCGAAGATATTGGTCATTTTCCGCTCATTTGCGCTACATATTTCATTACTCATTTTTTTGCTCCAGCTTCGCCAAGTGATTTTGGCAGGGTTTGTACAAAGGCTTTGATTTCATCGCGCACTTTGCGGTAACAGTCAAGTTGCGCTTCCATGTCGCCGCCTTGTCCGGACAGTTCCTTCGCCATTTCAGGAGGATCGCCGAACCCGACATGAATTACTTTACAATTATTCGGAAAAAAAGGACAGCTTTCATGGGCATGTCCGCAAACGGTAACCACAACATCAATTTTTACATCTTTGAAGTCGTCAATATGTTGAGATTTATGTCCGGAAATATCAACTCCGGCTTCCGCCATGACTTTAACCGCATTCGGGTTCAGGCCGTGCGTCTCGATACCGGCCGAGCAGGCGTTGATTTGATCTCCCTTAAGGTGCCGGGTCCAGCCTTCAGCCATTTGGCTGCGGCAGGAATTTCCGGTACACAAAAACAGTACATTCAGTTTTTCGTTCATTTTTTTTCCTGATTAATTATTCGTTATTAAAAATATTTTATTCAAATACTGTTTATCTTGTTGAACATTATATATTTATCGCAAAATATAGTTCTTTTCCCATGGTTTGCGCGAAAATTCCATTCAGAAAAATGTATTTTAATCAATGTAGCACAAGCGTCTCGCTTGTGTATGTTTTCAAGCGAGACGCTTGAGCTACATTATACACTTTTCTGATTATCAAACAAGCTGAAAAAAAACAATAATATTGTTTTAACCAATGCAGCACACTTTGCGGAGGCTGAAACTGAACAGAGCGAAAGTCAACCGTTCCGCTTGAGAATATTCTCAAGCGGGACGCTTGTGCTACATTATACACTTTTCATATTCTTCATAATATTTTTGACAGTACCAATTATTTAATTATTGTAAACTTTAAGCCATTCCGCAATTTTATCCCGCAACTGATCCCTGGCTTTCCTAAAGGCGTCCAGCCGTTCATCTTCCGGCCCGGAAACTCCCGCAGGGTCTTCAACCGGCCAGTAAAAGCGATTTTCTTCGGGGAGCCCCGGCCAGATTCTGGGACAATACTTTTCCGCCTTACTGCAAACCGTGATAATATACCGTATTGATTCACGGCCTAAATATGTATCAACCCCTTTAGTTTGCTGATGAGAAACATCAATACCGGTTTCGTTCATCGCTTTGATAGTTAAAGGGTGAATGTTTTTCGCGGGATTCAAGCCGGCGCTGTAAGCTTCAAACTTTCCTTTTATATCCATATTTCTCAATAAAGCTTCGGCCATTTGACTGCGGCAGGAATTCCCGGTGCACAAAAACAACACATTCAGTTTTTTATTCATTTTTTATCTCCCCGCTGGTTACTACAGAAAATTTCAGGCTCACATGCAGTAAGTTTTTTCAAGGCATTCAGGCAATTTTTTATCTCTTTCGATTTTGAGAATTCGCCTTTTATCCAGTCCATAACTATTTCAAACTCCCCGTTATCGGCCTTCAGGCGGTAATGAACCCAACGCCCGTCCTTACGGCTTTCTATTAAACCGGCGGCAATCAGGACGCCAAGGTGTCTCGATGTTGTTGCGCCGCTTACCTGGAGTAATCCGGTAAGCTGGCATGCGCATAGTTCAGCATGCTTTGCCAGGGCTGCCATAATCTTCAGCCTATTTAGATCTGAAAGAGCCCTGAATATTGAAATCATTCTATTCATATTATATTCCCTAGTTGCATAGTTAGCTAACTGTCTAATTAATATATAATATAAATATATTTTTGTCAAGCATGAATGCGCATAAATATCAATAAAAAATCAGCTATGGATAATATCTATGATGTAAAGCGAGTTTTGTCCGTGTCCATCCGTGTTCCCAAAAAAACTAAAGCGGGACAACTTCTTATTTTAAAATGTCTATTTTGACAAATTATATTCATGGAGGCGGCGGTGGAGGGTGCGGCGGCTCATGCCTAATTTTTGCGCGGCTTTGGTGCGGTTGCCCTTGCATTCATCCAGGGCTTTGCTGATTAACAAAGCTTCGTTCCGGTCTAAGTCCAAGGTGTCATCCCGAGATTTTCCAGAGGCATCTATGCGGACGTTTTCCGGGAGGTTGTTCAGATCGAGCATATCACTGGAACAGAGCACGACCATGCGCTCGATGCAATTGCGCAGTTCCCGGATATTGCCCGGCCATGAATAATTTTGTATTATTTCCATGGCGTCATCCGAAATTCCGTCGATTTTCTTATCGTTGTCTTCGGCAAATTCACTAATGAATTTCTCCACCAGAACAGGTATATCTTCGGAGTGCTCGCGTAAAGCCGGCAATTTTATATTCACGACATCAAGGCGGTAAAAAAGATCCTCGCGGAATGTTCCGTCTTTGACCATCTGCATTAAATCACGGTTGGTCGCGGAAATAAGCCGTGCTTTGGTGCTTATTGCTTCGACTCCGCCAACCCGCTCAAATGACCGGGTTTCCAGTACCCGCAGGAGTTTTACCTGCACCTGCGGATCGATTTCGCCGATTTCATCGAGGAACAAGGTTCCGCCGTCGGCTAATTCGAAGCGTCCGTGTTTAGTGTCCGTCGCGCCGGTAAATGAACCTTTTTCATGTCCGAATAATTCACTTTCCAGAAGGTTGGCGGACAAGGCCGCACAGTGAACCGGAACGAATTTTCCTTCGCGGCGGCTCAAGAGGTGCAGGGCTTGTGCGATAACTTCTTTGCCGGTGCCGCTTTCGCCGCTGAGTAATACGGTTGAACGGCTGGGAGCTACCTGCCGGACAGTTTGGAGAATGTCCTGCATTATTTTGGATTCCGCGACAATATTGCTTAAATCAATTTCGTTTTCGGGCCTTTTCGGGGCAAGGGGGGCTTCCGCCGCGAGTTCGCGGGATTCAAGGGCGCGTTTGATGACTTCTTCGAGTTTATCGAGATTGACCGGTTTGGTAACAAAATCAAATGCCCCCGCTTTAACGGCGCTGACCGCGGTTTCGATGGAACCGTATGCCGTGAAAACTATACAGGTTGGCGGGGGAGTTTTGCCTAAAGTGGCGTCCAGGACATTCATGCCGCCGGCACCGGGCATTTTCAGGTCGGTCAGGACCAGGTCGTAATTATTATTTTTCAGCAGATTCATGGCGATGACGCCGTCTTCGGCGGTAGTTATGTCAAAATCCCGGCAGAAGTAGCGGCGTAATGCATCGCGGGTATTGCGTTCATCATCAACTATTAACAAAGTGTGTTTTTTCTTTTTACTGCTCGTGTTCATGTTTCCTCCTCATTGCTTCCACATTTTAGCGAAGGCGTGAATATCATCGCTGTTGCCCCGGGGGATTTCGAGGACATAATGATTAACTTTTGCATCGCGGCAGACGCGGACAAAACGCGGCAGATCCGCCGCGTTTGGAGTATTCAACGGCAAATGTCCGTCGCCCCAGTCAGCTTTAGGTACGGAATCAGAGTAAATTGATGCGTGAATATGCACCATTTTCACTCGTCCGCTGTCCAGATATTTCATCGTTTCTGTATGGAAATCCCGGTTGAAGATGTGGGCGGCGGCCCATAAGTGACTGCTGTCCAGACAAATGGGATTATCTATAAAAATAGAGCTTTCGGGGAATATATTCGCCGAGCCGTAAGCCGGAAAATCATTTTCGAGGCACCACAAAATATCAGGATAATTTTCACGAATATATGCCAGTCTTTTTTTGACTCGCAGTTGACGTTCTTTGAATTCCGCAGTGTGTGTGAAATCACGGCAGATACGGCTTTTGCCGTCAAGCGATAAATCAGGGCGGAAAATTTTCTTCATACAGTCGTCGTAGGAACCGCCCGGCCCGAACATTGGTATTGCTTCGTCGGTCATGCCGAAACCGTGAAAAACTGTTTGTGTAATGCCCAGTTTTCTAAATATTTTGCAGTTATCGTCGATAATTTGTTTGGACAAGCCAAAAGATTTTTCGGCGAGATTAATAGAATATTTAGCGACAAGGGGAGCGTGGGCACTGAGTTTTATGCCCGCGGAAGCCAGATTCTCAATTTCCTCAATTGTGGCGGTGTTATGTAATTGCACCCAAAACTTAAAGCCATATTCCCCGGCGGCCTCTTTACACGCCGCTAAATTCTCCATGCCGTCGGCATTTCCAAAGGGAGAGGAGGTAAAATCCAATAATATTTTGTCCGCACCCATAAATTATCCTTTATAACCTTCCAGTACCGCCAGGGCGCTGTCTATATTTCCAAACGGTGCGCTGACCTGGATGCCCTGAATATGTTCATGCAGTTCAGCGACGGCTTCACGGGCAATTTTTATGCCGGCCGCGTGTTGTTCTTCGCGGGTTTTGACGGCGCCCATGCGCTCCATTATTTCGTCCGGAACGCTTACGCCGGGGACTTCATTTTTCATAAACAGGGCGTTCCGGTAACTGGCCAACGGCCAGATTCCGGCGATGATTGGAATATTCAAGTCAGCTATTCGCTCCATGAATTTGAGCAGTGCCGCGCTGTCAAAAACGGGTTGAGTAATGATATATTCAGCTCCGGCGGCGACTTTTTCGCGCAGGCGTCTGAGTTCGCGTTCCATATCTATAGCGTTGGGGTCGGCTCCGGCTCCCGGGCAGATCGGGGTCGGGGCGCCAATGGATTTTCCACCGATATCCACGCCGTGATTGAGTTTGTCGCAAACTTTCAGAATACCGATTGCGTCGACATCAAATACTGCCGAAGCGAAAGGATAATCGCCCAGTTTTGGCGGGTCCCCGGTGATAAACAAAATATTATTGACCTGTTTACTGGCGCAGCCGAGCAAATCCGCCTGCATGCCGATCAGGTTTTTATCGCGGCAGCAGCAATGCAGAACCGCTTCAATTCCGGCTTGTTCCTGAATTTCCATGGCGGTAATTATCGGCGAAATCCTGGAACTGGCCCGCGGCCCGTCGGGAATATTTATCGCATCGACACCGGCTTCGCGGCATTTTATGGATTTTTCAATAGTCGAAGTCAAATCGAAACCGCGCGGCGGCGTGATTTCAACGGAACTTATAAATTCGCCGCGAACCAGCTTGGCGGCGAACTTTGAACGTTGTTCCAGCGGGACAGCTTCCAGTAAAGGAGTTTCCCGGTCAATGACGCTGAAATCATGTTTGACCTTACTTTTACTGAGCGGTTTAATGCTCCGTGCGATGTCGGCAATATGTTCAGGGCCGGTACCGCAGCAGCCGCCGACGCCGGCGGCGCCGATGTTTATATAGCGCAGCGCATAGGTGGTCAAATATTCAGGGCTGCACATATAAATCATGCGGTTATCGACTTGTTTGGGTACGCCGGCGTTAGGCTGAACGATAATGGGAAGTTTGGTCAGCTTCAAGGTTTGTTCGAGTACCTCGAGCATGCCGTCGGCCCCGATATGACAATTCAAACCTGTGGCGGTCGGCTGTTTTGCCGCTTTATTTATTGTCTTGAGCAATTTCGCCAGAGCTTCTCCCCGTGTGGTTTCAAGTTCGCGATTTACCGCAAAACTGAACATAAACGGGATCGCGGCGTATTTTTCTATCGCGGCTATGGCAATTAGTGTATCTTTCAGGGAGGAAATAGTCTCACATAAAATAAAATCCGCTCCTGCATCCTGCTGAGCCTGGATTTGTCCGCCGATAATTTCCACTGATTCATCGAAGCTGAGCGTATGGCGAACTGTGTTTTCACCGACCGGGCCGATGGAACCGGCAACGATAGTGTCATCACCGCATTCCGCTTTGGCCAGTTTAATCGCGGCCTGGTTTATTTCGATGCTCTTACCGGCGAGTCCGTATTGCGCCAGTTTGTGGCGGTTCGCGCTGTAGGAGTTGGCGGTAATGACTTCCGCCCCGGCTTCCACGTAGGAACGATGGATATTTGAAACGACATCGGGAGCAGTCAGGCACAGATTTTCATAAGAGGTATTTATGAAAAAGTCGCGTTTGTAGAATTCCGTTCCAATCGCGCCGTCAAATATGACTACGTGGTCATTAAGTTTTTCTTTCAGTAAATCTTTCATTCGCCCATTCTTTTAAGATGTTAAATCCATACCCCTACAATATAGCCGAAAAAAACAGCTTTTAAAGATACTTTTGCAGAAATGCCTGGTTAAGTTATTAAGAACACGGACGGACACGGATATACGGACAGATTAGTTTTATATCGAGGGCGGCGTTCGCCTGATTAATTGCACTTGGTGGTCCAAATCCGCGACTTCCCGGCGCCAGAAGGCATCGTTGCCCCAGCCGGGAAAATTATGCTGGAATTTAAAATCATTAATTTGCGTACTGCACCAGCTCAAAAAGTAGATAATCCGCATGGCTCGCAATGGCTCAATCAGACGGATTGTTTCAAACTCAAAATCCCGCAGTTGCGTATAGCCGTCGAGAATCAAGTCGAGTTCGCGGCGCGATTTATGCAGATGTTCGGGCAGCAGCAGCCAGAGGTCCTGAACCGGCGGCCCCTCCATCATGTCGTCAAAGTCGATTATCATCAGGCCTTCGCCGGGACGTTCAAGGATATTCGCACGGTGCAGGTCGGCATGAATACGGATGTATTCTATATCCTCGAAAAGAGGATCAATTATTTCTAGAAGTTCCGAAACGATACGTTCAAATTCATCATGATACATGGCGCTGACATAATGGCCGTCAAGTAAATGGCGCATTTGGTTCCCGGTGCTGACGCGGGGATCAAGCAGTAAACGTTCGGGAGCTTCCGCCCGGGCTCCGGCTAAATGTATTCTGGCGACAAGCATGCCGATGCGCCGCCAGGCATCGTCGTCGTTGATTTCCACTTCCCGGCCAAAACGTTTGGGAAATACCGTGAAGATAATACCGTCATCGGTTTCAGCTAAAGTTTTTCCCGTAGGCAGAACCAAAGGTGAAATCACCGGGATATCAGCAGCGGCGCAGTCGGCGACAAAACGATGTTCAGCTTCAATGGCATCACGTTTCCAGCGGCCGGGGCGGTAAAATTTGGCGATGACGCGTTGTTTTTCGGCGGTTTCGAATTCGTAAACGCGGTTGATATAGCTCGGCAGCGGCGCCGCCAGGCCCAGCATCGGGCAGCTTAAAGCACGTTCCACGGCATCAATCATTATATGCGGTGTTAAATTATCAAAATTCTCAGCAGTCATAAAATATCTGTTTTTTTTTAACGGTTTTTCCACCAACTTCCGCCAACAGAATATCTCATATCGCGCCAGTTTTTTGTGCTTATAATTTTGTCTTTTCCCCATACCTCAAGATGATATGCGATAATTCTTTTGTTTTTGACTTTCTTCAAAGCTATATTAACCGGTGGATAACCGCCTGCTGAAGATAATTTGCCGGCGGACTTCCCCAGATAGGATTTGCTGTCATAATAAAGGAGGGGACGTTTCATGGACTTTACCGCTTCGATAATTTTAGCTTCGTTATAGGTTTTTAAACTGACTCGCGCATCCTTGGGGTAATAGTAAGTGTAAACCGGGCGGCGTCCGTAAACCTCCGAGCCGGTAGTCAGAACGAAAAGATAGAAATACGGCATTCTTATGTTTTTCGACTTGGCTTTCTCGAATTTTCTGTTTATGGAAAATTCAATTTTGCAATTTGAAGTTTTTTTGGATTTTTTCTTTGTTTTTTTACTTCTTGAGTATTTGTATCCGGTTTCCGGCATCTTTATTTTTCTGATTGAAATTTGGTAATCGCTGGTGTTGTCGGCATAATCGCCGACGTCAATATTTGTATCATAATAGCTGATAAGGTACGCCAACGGAATGGTATGCGTCCCGCCGCTCTGCTTTATGGTAATGACTTTTTTGTCAATAGAAATAATTTTTATCTTGGAAAGAGTATATTCTTCACTTTTGCCGCTGGTTCTGTAAACGATGGTTCCGGCGTCAAGAGCAGTAAAGCTCAAAGTAAACAAACTTATAAAAAACAGTTTTAATTTCATTGCAAGTTCCTTTATTCATACATAATTAACGTTTGAGTACATAACAATATTGCACCAAATATATGAAATTACGAATTACGAATTACAAATTACGAATTTTTTAAAATATTGATTATCCGCGTGTTGCTGTAATCAATATCGACTTGGATTTTCTTAAGTTATATTTTTTAAATTCCAAACCCGCGTAAATTCTGAAATCTCTAAAACCGCTTTCCATTAAAGCAGAGCACAGCTCCGAACGGGTGTAGGGATATAATTTGGTACTGATTATTTTGTGGGAGTTTTTTTCCCCCGTCCAGTCGATTTCAAGAATATTAAAAAGTACATAAGGCTTCCGGAAATCATAAAAACGGATAAATTCATGATTTTTGTTTCGGCTAATGCCGACGATACGCTTTTTCGCGTTTAATATTCCGTCATAATTCAAAAGATTGAGAACCAGATGCCCGCCCGGATTCAATGATTGTCTGCAGCCGGTTAACATTGAATACAAGTCATTTTTGCTCAACAAATGCGGCAAAGTATTCCCCATGCACAGTATCAGGTCGAATTCTGCGTCAACACTGCATCGCATTTTGTCCATATTGGAGTTTATAAAGTCAATATCAAGTCCGTAATCAAGGCTGTTTTTTCGGGCCGCGGCAAGCATTGAACGGGATAAATCCATTCCCGTGGCTTTGACGCCGCTTCGCGCCAGTGCTAAAGTATAGCTTCCGGTTCCACAGCCGATATCCAAAGCTTTTTCAAAGTCAAATTGTTTCTTTAATTTGGCGATGACCCTTTCCGCCGCGGCCAGGTCTTTCTCAAAATTAAACATTTCGTCATAGCTGCCTGAAACATCATCATAAAAACCCGCCGCGTCATAATTTATTTCTTTATGCATGGATTACTCTTTTTTCATATGCCGCCTTACAAAATAACGACCTGCGGGCTTAGTAAAATTTTGAGGATATTTTTACCCTTTTTTCTGGTGTAAGTTACTTTATGGGCCATTTTACAGGTCAGGAATATGCCAATTCCACCGACTTGACGGTGTTGTATATCGGCTTTTATGTCAGGAGCTTCAGCCTCTAAGGGATTGAATTCATGGCCGTCGTCAATTATAGTTAAAGTTATGACTTTGTCGGCTATTTTCAAGCGCACCTCAATTTTATGCTTGTCGTCATCATCATAACTGTATTTGATGATGTTTGAAAGCATTTCCTCCAGACAGACATTCAGACAAAAAATAAGCTGGTCCGAGAAGCCGTTGGTTTGCGCGAGGTCATTGATCGTCGCGCAAAGCAATTCCAGCTCGGTAAAAGTATTATTTATTTTAAATGTATGATGATTTGCCATGATTGTCGGAAAAATTATCCTTGCAAATGCAATAAACTAAAAGCGTCCGGTTTATCTTTGACGATTGGTAAAATTACGGACAAACCAGCGGTATTCAAAGCTGTTTCAACCAGCGGCGGTACTGAATGCAGGATTATTTTATTGCCTTCATTATCAAGTTTTTTGGCAGCGCTAAGCAACATTCTCATGCCCAGAGACGCGATAAAAGTAACACCTGAGAAATCTATTACCACAGTTTGTTTCCCGGAAGCTAATCTGGAAAAATCCATTTCAATATCCCGTACACCGGATATGTCCAGAGAGCCGGAAAACAAGAGATTGGTAATTTTGTCTGTCGATTCGAGTTGTGTTAATTTCATTCTGTAACTCCCAAAAAATTTATAATTATTAGAGGCGATTATCTCGTTAATCCGCAATATGCGCGACAAAGGGCAAATTGCGGTAAAACTGTAACATCCGGCACGAAGTTAGTAAAACATGATGGCCGGATTCCTTTAATTCCATTCCTTTATTTCTTTTTGAGTAACTTTTCAGCCGGTGTTTTTGTCCCGGCGGCGGCTTGTTTTTCTTTCGCCGAATTATGTTGTTGTATTTTTTTTATGTCTTTTGCAATGAGCAAAACCAGCTCGCGGGCGCATTTATTCATGGCGCGGACAAAATTCTCGGGTCCCTGAGCTTTCAGTTTGCTGCTGAAAATGTTTGAATTTCTAAGAGTTGTCGTAATCATATCGTCGGAAGATTTTTTAATGACATAACTCACGCCCAGGGAAACTTTATTATTCAGCAAATCAATTCTAAACATGAAAATGTTACCCGAAATAATGAGTTCGGAGTCTTCTGAAGTGATACCGTTTTGTTTAAACGCGCTTTGCAGGTAGCGGGTGAGCAATAAACATGGAGGCTGTATCCATTTATTGTAATCATCTATAACAACTTCGCAATTAGTATCGTGGTAGACCATTTTGTATTTGACGGGTTCTGTTGAGTTGAACGGAATAAATTTAATCTGGACCTTTTCCAATGTTATTTCAGGCGGTGTACCCAAGTCATAATATTTAACCGCGACGTAGGGCTGCTGCTTAAAAAGGGACATACATCCCGTCGCGAACAACAGTACGGCTCCTGTGATTGACAGAAGATAAAGTAATTGCAGTAATTTTTTCATAAACATCTCTTCCTTGGCATATAATTAAAAAAACAGTCTATATTTACAATACTTTTAAAACTCATAAATGTAAAGCTTATAAATGCAAAGCTCAATAATTTATTTTTTAATATTTTCCGGTATTTTCAAAACCTGGCCGGGCCGCAGGGCTTTTTCAACCGGAAGGAGCGTGCGGTTCGCGGCAAAAATAAGTTTGTAATATCGTGAGGAACCATAAAATTGTCGTGAGATACTGCTCAAGGAATCTCCCTTTTTGACCGTGTAAGTCCGGGGGGCGGCGGCAACTTCCTTTTCGGCTTTCTCGGTTTCTTTCAGGACAAATGCCGGGGCTGTCGCTTGAGCCTTCGGGATTGTGCGCGAAATTGCCGCCTCGCTTTTTTCTTCCGGTTTTTCTTTCGGTTTTTCTTTCGGCTCGGCTATTTTATTTTTTTCTTTCTTTTCCGCTTCGGTCGTTTTTTCCGGTTTTTCTTTTATTTCTTCTCCTTTCTCTTTTCCTTTCGGTGCCAATATTTCTTTAAGTTTAATGCGGGTTTTTTCCAGTTCATCGAGAGTTTGCCGGTGAGTCTTCTGCAAATCTATGAATTCAGCGTTCCGGGCTTTTTCTTTATTCCGCATTTTCCGCGCGTATTGAACGAGGCGTTTTTGCAGTAATTTCAGTTTCCTTAATTCCTGTTTCTGTTTTTTCAGTTCCCGTTCAGTTGTGTACAGGGTGTTTTGTAAAGCGCCGACATCCTCGGGGTCATTGTACTTCAGACGGCACTGGTAATAATATCTCTTGCGGGCGGCGGCGAGCCATTTTTTAACGTTGCCGGCTTCCGGGGAGTTCGGCGCGTACTCCAGAAAACGTTCATAGTGGTAAACCGCGCGAAGCGGCTTGTCCAGGTTTTCATCATAAATGGATGCCAGCAGCAAATGGGTTTTAGATGAGCCGGGCCTTAAGGCGAGATAATGGTTGAAATATTTTACCGCCAGTTTTATTTCATTGGCCTTTTGGGCTTTTACCGCCCGCCTGAACATTGGATGTGAGCTGTCGTCGTCGTTTCTGAGGCCGCAGCCGGCCAACAGCAGAAACAGAGTTATAATTACGAATATGTTTATTAATGATTTCAAAAGCTTATATCCCGGTGATAAAAATTGAGCAGTGCGACACCGCAAACCGCGGCTGTTTCAATACGCATAGTATACGGCCCGATATTTAAGGGCAGTACCCCGGCGGAGAGCATTTGTTGTTCTTCCCCGGCGGAAAATCCGCCTTCCGGCCCGACCAGCCACGCTATATCCGGACTTGAGGCGGGCGTTTTTTTAATATTTCCAGTGCCGGGCGCGCCGTAAAATGCCGACATTTTCGCGGCTTTTATTTTTTTCAGGGCTTTATCCAGAGGGCAGGGGGCGGAAAGTTCCGGAACAAACATATTGCCGGCCTGTTTACAGGCTTCCCGCAGCAGCGAATACCAGCGTTCACTGATTTTGCCGGGGACGGCGACGGAATACCTGCAGACAAGCGGATGGACCGCCCAGACTCCGGCTTCTGTGCATTGGCGCAGGAGCTGATCCATTCTGGCGCGTTTAGGGGGAGCGGCAAATAAATGGATTTTAATTTTGGGTTCAGGATAATGCGTGAGCTTTCGTATAATGATTTTTCCATCTTCAATAATTTCGGCTTCCGCGCTGGAGCCTCGTCCGTCCAGCAGGCCGATTACATCACCCTTTGCCGCCCGCAGAGTTTTGAATAAATGTTTCGCTTCGTTCGCCGGCAATACAATCTCGTCATCGATTTTGCCAAGTTCGCCACTGTAAAAATTATGCATAAGTACTAGCTCCATAAGACTAAAATCTAATTTACTGCATATTGCCCTTTGATTCAATAAAAAAAACAAAAAAAACAGGCCGCGCCCCGGGGAACACGGATGGACACAGTACCGCCAAAACTAAAAAAGATAACGAAACCGACGTTCGGTCGCCGCTGGACCACGGAGGCGTTGCATCCGCCTTTTTTTAGTTTTGTCGGGGGCGTCCATTGAACAGTCCTGCCCAATCTCTCATGTTTTTAATAAAATTTATCTTGTTTTAAGGCATATATGTGCTAAGCTTATATGTACTAAATTTTCTGAGGCAATTAGCTCATTTTTGTTCATATATTTTACTTCCCGGGGGTTGGATGACGGCTGATTTTGTTCATTTGCATTTGCATAGCCATTATAGTTTGCTGGATGGAGCCTGTACCATAAAGGGCCTGATTGAAATGGCTAAGCAATATAATATGGGTTCAATGGCTATAACTGATCATGGTTTTATGGGCAGCGTTATTGACATGTACCAGAATTTCAACAAGGCCGGTATCAAGCCGATTATCGGTTGTGAAGCTTACGTGTCCCCGACAAGCCGTTTTGACAAAAACGCTTCTGTTCCGAATATTCGCGGTCATCACCTTATTTTACTGGCAAAAGATATTACCGGTTACCATAGTTTGTGCAAAATGATGGGCGAAGCCGCGGTAAATGGATTTTTCTATAAACCGCGTATTGACAAAGAGTTACTATCTGAGTACAGCGATGGACTGCTTGCTTTCAGCGCTTGTATCGGCGGTGAAATCCCGCGGGCGATTTTGGACGGGGACATGTCGACGGCGGAAAGAAAAGTTGGCGAATATACTGATATTTTCGGTAAAGACAACTTTTATCTGGAAGTAATGGACCACGGCATGAAGGAAGAAAAACGTGTCAATCGCGGTATTGTCGAGTTGTCGAAAAAGCTGCATCTGCCGCTGGTCGCCACCAACGACGTGCATTATTTGCGCAAGGAGCACGCCAAAGCCCATGAAATAATGCTTTGCATCCAGACCGGTTCCAAACTTGATGATCCGAAACATTTCAGGTTTTCCGGGCCGGAATATTATTTCAAGAGTCCGGCTGAGATGAAAGAGATTTTCAATGAGATCCCGGAAGCCGTAACTAATACTGTCGGCATTGCGGAACGTTGCGGAATTGAATTTAAATTCGCGCCGGACGTCAACCATTATCCGGTTTATGAAATCAATCAACCCGAGATGACGGAAAAGGAGTTTTTACGCAATATTTGCTGCACGAATATGCTTGACCGTTATAAATTTGATCCGCGCAAGCTGGATACTTTGGATGAAGAACAGCAGGAAATTGTCGATCGTATGGATTACGAGCTGGATGTTATTGACGGTTCAAAATACTGCAGCTATTTCCTGGTGGTTACTGACTTTATTGATTACGCCCGGAAACAGAAAATACCGGTAGGGCCGGGGCGTGGTTCCGGCGCGGGGAGTGTCGTGGCGTATTTGACCTACATCACCAACCTCGATCCGCTTAAATATAACTTGCTGTTCGAACGTTTTCTGAACCCTGAACGCGTCAGTCCTCCTGACTTTGATATTGACTTCTGTGAAAAGCGCCGTAGCGAAGTTATCGAATACGTGCGTAACAAATACGGCAGGGAAAGTGTGTCGCAAATTGGAACTTACGGAACCTTGAAAGCCAGAGCGGTGATTAAAGATGTCGCACGGGTTTTGGGGCATACTTTTGAAGCAAGCGATCGTATTACCAAATTAATTCCCGCCGATCCCAAAATGAATTTAAAGCGGGCCTTGAAAGAGTCCGCTGATTTGCGTCAACTTCTTGACAAGGAATCCTATGTTCAGGAAATTTTTAAATATGCCGGAGTTCTGGAAGGTATCAACCGGCAAATGGGAATCCATGCGGCAGGAGTTATTATCGGTGATCAGCGCCTGGACAATCTTGTTCCGCTGACCCGCGGCGCCAGAGGCGAAATAATTACCTCATTTCCGGCCGGGCCCTGCGAAGAACTGGGACTGTTGAAAATGGACTTCCTGGGTTTAAAAACTCTGACCGTTATTCAAACCGCTCTGGACAACATCAAACAGATTCGTAATATTGATTTGGATATTGATAATATACCGCTGGATGATGAGAAAAGTTTTGCGCTGCTTAACAGAGGCGACACTATTTCGGTATTCCAGCTTGAATCCGCCGGTATGCAGAATCTCTGCCGCCAGTTCGGAGTGGAGACTTTCGAACACATTATTGCTTTGATTGCGATCTACCGGCCGGGGCCGATGCAGTTTATTCCTGAATTTATCGCGCGTAAAAAAGGCGAAGCGCTAATTGAATACGATCATCCGAAAATGGAAGATCTGCTGAAAGAAACCTATGGCATCATGCTTTATCAGGAACAAATCATGCAGGTAGTGCAGGTTCTGGCTGGATTCAGCCTTGGCGGAGCCGACATTTTGCGCCGTGCCATCGGCAAAAAGAAAGTCGAGGTGCTGGCTGAACAAAAAGTGAATTTTGTAAACGGCTGCGCCAGGCATAATCAAATAAGTGAAGAAGTCGCTAATGAAATTTGGGAAAAAATTGGTAAATTCGCGGGTTACGGCTTCAACAAATCGCATAGTGCCGCATACGCTGTAATCGCTTATCAAACCGCTTATCTCAAAGCGAATTACCCGGTTGAGTTTATGGCGGCGGTGCTTTCCGCTGAAATTGACAACGCTGAGAAAATCGCTTTTCTCATGACTGAATGCCGTGAAATGGGAATCAATGTATTGCCGCCGGATGTTAATACAAGTGGAATTAATTTTTCGGTGGACGGAGACTCAATCCGTTTTGGACTGGGAGCGGTAAAAGGTTGTGGTGGAGCCGCCGCCGGAAAGGTTATTGAGGCGCGTAAAGCTGGTAAGTTCGAGACCTTTTTAGATTTTTGCGAGCGTTGCGGCGAAGCGATGAATACCCGGGTGATAACTCATTTCGGCAAAGCCGGCGCTTTTGATACTTTTGGTTTGCGCCGTTCACAGATTCTGGCGGTTGCCGACGCTACGATGAGCTATGCCGCGACGAGAGTCAAGGACCGTTTATCGGGTCAGGGTTCGTTGTTTGATTTACTTGACGATTCCGGGCAGAGCGAAATTTATTCCATACCGGCGCCGAACATTCCGGAATTTGACGAAAATGAGCTGCTTAAATATGAAAAAGAATTACTTGGATTTTACGTAACCGGTCATCCGCTGGGAAAATATTGTGATACTGTCGAAACTTATTCGACGGTAAAACTGGTAAACCTGAATGATCTTGAGGATAATATAGGAGTCCGGGTAGGCGGCATTGTCAAATGCTATTCTACGCGCTACGGCAAAAAATCGGGAAAGCCTTTTGGTATTCTGGATTTTGAGGACCTGGATACTTCGCATGAGGCGGTGATTTACGCTTCCGGACTGGAGCAGATTGAAAAAGAGCAGATTACTTTGGAGGCTGATATGCCTGTTCTTATTGAGGCTTTGACGCGCAAGAAGGCAGAGACCGGACATGTTGGTTTAGTCGTGCAGCGGGTTGTTCCTATGGAAGAGGTTATGAAGAACTATACCGCGGAAATCCACATACATTTCTTTGAAGGTTCCAATACGGCCGATGATTTAAGAACGTTAGCGCAAATTTGTCAGAATCATCGGGGTAAAACCACGGTTATCTTGTGTATTTCCTGTTTGGACGGTAAATTTGTTTTCATCGAAACCGCTTATAAATTCCGGGTTACTGTTACGAATGAACTGTTAGACGAAATACGCCGGGATTTAGGAGAAAAACGCTACCGCCTCAAAGCAAATGACAAAGTCCCCGAACCAAGGCAACAGTTCAATTATAAGAAAAAAGAACCACAACCATAAAAGCAATAGAATCAGTGTGCCATGGATATACCGAGATACGAAGAACCGTTATTCAGGCCTCCGGCCGAAGCCGGGAGCTTGATTTTTCAGGTCGCGCGGGGCTGCCCTCATAATAGCTGCCGTTTTTGCGGTATGTATAAAGGAGTTCAGTATTCCCTGCGCGGTATGGAGGAAGCCCTGGCGGAGTTTATTGAGAGCGCAAAATACTATCCTGATACCCGGCGGGTATTTCTCGCTGACGGCGATGTTATGCTATTGCCTTTTGAAATGCTGAAAACTTACCTCGTCGCGTTGAATTCGCTTTTCCCGCGCCTGTCCCGCGTTAACGTTTATGCCAACGGCAGTTCTATTCTGGACAAGGCCGGCGAACAACTTATGGAATTGCGTAAACTCAAATTGAATACTCTTTATCTGGGCTTCGAAAGCGGTAGTCAAGAGCTTTTGGATTTAGTCGATAAAGGTGAAAAAGTTGAGGTCATGATTGAGGCGGTCAAGCGTGCGCAGGCATGTGGTTTGCGTTGTTCGGTAATGATTTTGCTGGGCTTAGGCGGCAGGACGTATTCTAAAGAACACGCTCAACTCACTGCTTTGGCGCTCAATGAAATGCAGCCGCGCCTTTTGTCGGCCTTGCGTTTCGTGCAAGTCGCCAACACTGAAATGTTCGCCGGTTTTGAAGCGGTTTCCGAATACGAGGCGGTCAGCGAATTACGTGATATTATTGCCGGTTTGGAATTGGCAAAAACCGTATTCAGGGCCAACCACCGCTCCAATCCTGTTCCGCTTGAAGGCCGTTTCCCTAATAACAAAAATGACCTGTTGAGCTTGTTGGATTCGCAGTTGAATAGTCATGAGTTGGATAAAAACGGCCCCGGCATTACACCAATGTTCCTGTAAAAAGCGTAATCCAGTCTTTTCGAATCACGAATTTGGGAACAAGCACGTATGGACATATACGGATGGATTGCGCCCTGATATCGATGGTACCGCCAAAAGTCGGCATAGCTTAAATTCTTGAAAAAATAAAACTTTGCCGCAAGGCTCGAACGCTCACATCTTTTCAAAAAAATATCGCAGGCTCTTTTTTGAAAAGCTTCGCTTTTCGAGGAGGTGTTGTTCAATTGCGCGACTGCGTCGCTTAAGTTTCGTCCGTTGAGACGGACGACAAGCGACCCGCCGCTTGACCGCGTCCCGAACGTCGGTTTCGTTATCTTTTTTACTTTTGGCGGGGGCGTCGATATCGTCACGTTGGCCAAAACCCGGGCTCATTGCAGTTTCAGGAATAAACCTTTGGGTACAGCGCCTTGTTTCGGAGTGCCGATTTCGGTTTTTGTGAAGTTTATTTTAGTTCGCCAGCCGGGTCCGTATAACTCCAGGCGCTTGATTGCGTAATAATTGCCCTGCCGTTTGAATGAGCTTATTTCAAGGTTGCGGAATGGCTCTTTGTCCTGGATTCTGGTCCATTGCACTTTGAGCGGGAAATAATATTTTTTGCTGATCCAGACTTTGGCCGTTTCTTTGCCGTCCCAGGATTTAAGCTCGAAAACCCGGCAGGCAAACATTTTTGTCGACTCTTCCGGGAATTCCTTTACGAATTTCCAGTAGAGGAAGGTCATGGTTAAATCTTGAGGACGTAAGCCGAAATTGCCCAATACCGGTTTTTCTTTTGTCGCTTTATTCATGGGAATAATCGAGGTTCCGTCTTTTCCCTTGATAAAAGCCTGGCCAAGCATATAGCCTTGCTTTTTATTGATCACAACTTGTGCCAGCGTATGGTCGGAATTAAACAAAATACCTAAATATAAAACTGCTTTCTCGATACTTTTGCCGCGCCGGCGATGAATGACTTCGCCATCCATGATTGCCCAGCGTTTACGCCCGGCGGGATGGCGGACGCGATATAAAAAATCCGCGCTGGATACTTTAACGGCAGTTTCCGCTTCGCAGGCAAACTGCGCCGCAAAACAAAAAGCGTATAAGAAAAGTGTTGGCAGAAACAGCTTCGACATTATTTTTTCCGTGGCTTTACAGGTTTTTTCCCGGTTTTTGGTGTTTCAAAGACGATTTTAAAAGCTTCCTGGGCGTTTTTGACGAAATAAAACTTGAGTTTCTTTTTGATTTTATCAGGAATATCCTCAAGGTCCTTCTCGTTTTCAACCGGCATGACAATAGTGTTGATTCCCGAACGCAAAGCGGCGATTACTTTTTCCTTTATTCCGCCGACCGCGGTAACTTTTCCGCGCAGGGTAATTTCGCCGGTCATGGACAATTTGGCCTTGACCATGCGCTTAGTCAATAATGAAACCAGTGATACGGTCATGGTGATACCCGCGGACGGCCCGTCTTTCGGGGTTGCGCCGTCAGGGACATGGATATGAAAATCGTTGTCCTCAAAAACTTTTTTATCAATTTTCAATATATCGCCGTGGCTGCGGATGAAGCTGAACGCTGCTTCGGCACTCTCTTTCATGACATTGCCCAGGGAACCGGTTAATTTTAAACCGCCTTTGCCCGGCATCATAGTAGTTTCGACCGGCAGAATCGTGCCGCCGACGCTTGTCCAGGCCATGCCGGTGGCGACGCCGATATCGGAATACTTTTCAGCTTCGTCAAGAATGAACATGTGCGCGCCGAGGTGATCGCGAACCAGAGCCGGATCTACTTTAACGCGTTCGCTGCCGTCAAGCTTGTTGCGGACGATTTTCGTCGCGATTTTGCGGCAGACTTTGCCAATCGTGCGTTCGAGGTCACGAACACCGGCCTCACGGGTGTAATAGTCAATGATTTCATCTATTGCGCTCATCATGAATGAAATCTGTTTGGGTTTTAAACCGTTTTCCTTTATCTGTCTGGGGACCAGATATTTCCTGGCGATCTGCTTTTTCTCGAAACTGGTGTATCCGGGTAAACGGATAATTTCCATGCGGTCACGCAGCGGAGGCGGAATCGTATCAAGGATATTGGCCGTGGCGATGAATAAGGTCGAGCTCAAATCACAATCAATTTCAAGGTAATGATCGTTAAACGATTTATTTTGCGCGGGATCAAGCACTTCCAGAAGCGCGGAAGCCGGGTCGCCGCGGTAATCGTTGCCGAGCTTGTCTATTTCGTCAAGCATAAATACCGGGTTCGCGGTGCCGGCTCTTTTCAATCCCTGAATGATGCGCCCGGGAAGGGCGCCGATGTAAGTGCGGCGATGTCCGCGAATTTCCGCTTCGTCGCGGACTCCGCCCAGCGACATGCGGACGAATTTGCGCTGCATGGCCCGCGCGATGGATTGTCCCAATGAAGTTTTGCCGACTCCGGGCGGTCCGACAAAACATAAAATTGGTGCTTTGCGGTCGTTTTTAAGCTGCAGGACGGCGATAAATTCAAGTATTCGTTTTTTAATATCTTCCAGCCCGTAGTGATCATGTTCCAGTATTTTTGCGGCCACGTCAACGTCAAGGCGGTCTTTGGAATAAACCAGCCACGGCACGGATACCAGCCAGTCGATGTAATTAAAGGCAACATGGTATTCGGGAGAAGCCTGGGGAATAACCGTGAGCCGCTCCAACTCTTTATGCACAGTGGTGGCGACGTTTTCGGGCAATTTCAGGGTTTTGAGTTTCTTTTCGACAGCCAGAATATCCGGTGTTTTGTTGTCTTCGCCAAGTTCGTGGCGAATGGTTTTGAGTTGTTCACGCAGGAAAAAATCGCGTTGAGAGCGGCTTAATGCGTTATGTACCTGACTTTGAATTTCGGAACCGAGGTGAAGCACTTCAACTTCTCGGTTCAGCAGGATTGTCAGAGTCTGCAGACGTTCGTGGAGAGTTTCCTGGGTCAAGAGCGACAATTTTTCAACAAAGTCTATATTCAAAGTATCGGCGATCAAGTCGACAAGACGTACATTATCGTCGAGATTAAGGATCGCGATTTTAAGTTCCTCCGGAAAGTTCGGCGAAAAAGAAATTATCTTTTGAAACTGACTAATAGCGTTTTTTATCATTGCCGAGGATTCTAATGAATCGTCTACTTTATTTTCAAACTCATTATAAATGACGCAGTCGGTATTTTCACAGTCGATGAACGGCTTGACGTAAACAATACGTTTCAGGCCGCGCACCAGTACGCGGATAGTGCCGTCCGGGAAGTTGAGCATTTTGACAATGCGTACGAGCACGCCCATTCTGGTGATTGTTTTATCTTTGTACTTAACTGTTTCTGTTTTTAATTCTATTGGTTCATTGAGGATTTCTTCGGGAGCCGGAACCTCCGGAAAAACCGCGATCAAACGGTTTTCGCTGGTGCTTCTTTTGATCATTTTTATCTTTTTTTTGCCGTCGATAACCATTGGCGTCAGGGTGTATGGAAATACCAGCATTGACTGCAAGGTCAAAATAGGGACGCAGTTATCCGGGAGTTTTTCTTTGGGATTAAAGTTTTCAGCTTTTACCGTGATACTTCCACCGTTATCGGTATTTGACATAAAATTTTCCTCCTGCGGAAATTAAATTAAAGGTATTTTTATATTCTGAATAAATATACAAAATTTCTCCATATTCATTTACTCTTTATATAATATAGCTTACATAGTAAAGTGCGACAATGCAAGCAAATGAAAAAACAAAATAAAACTAAAATGGTGAAAAAGTAAGACGACGGAACCGACAAAAAGCAAAAAGATAACGAAACCGACGTTCGGGACGCGATCCAGCGGCGACCGAACGTCGGCTTCGTAATTTGATATACTTTAACTTGTCTACGAAATTGCGCATTGGTAAACAACAAGTATAAAATCCAAACTTGTTTGGCGCTGGTTGCCCGTCTCCAATGGACGAAACTTAAGCCCTCCATAGCTTGCGGCAGAGGGCGCATTAGACCAATTCCTCGAAAAGCGAGGTTTTTAAAAATGCGAAGCAATATTTTTAAAAAAATGCGAGTGTTCGAGCACTCCCACAGCTAAGTATTTCCCGCGTGAGCGCTCCATAAAACGGCTTAGTCTTGGCGGGGGGGGAGAACACGGATGAACACGGGCCGTTACCTTTAGACCTAATGTGTTTTCCATCCATTCTTGTATTTTTTAATTTTTATAATACGTTATAACTAGTATAAACGATTAACTTTAGGAGAAGGATATGCGTTCATTATGTACTTTATCGGCAGTTGCTTTTTTAATTTTTATTGCAGGTTGTCAACCTAAAACATCTGAGACTGATAAACAAATTATGAAAATTCTGGGAGAAATCAACCAAAAATTAACCAGTATCGATAAACAACTCAAAGCTGTAAAAGATAAAAATGAAGATAAAGATGAAGATATACCATTACCCGGAACATTTAATAATGCAGCGAGAGGGCCTGATTTTCGTCGTTTGAAAAAAATAAAACTGCCCAAAAATCCAACTAGAGAACAAACTGAAAAATATATCGAAAAAATAGTTTATTTATCTCAAAAACAAAACCGTTTTTCTCAATCAGACCCGCAAGTAAGCATGTTATGTAAAGTCGATTCAAAAAATGTTGATTTACTAATTACTTATGCTAATAATTTTTATGTACAATATGCATTATCGCGTATTGTTACAGAAAAAGATAAAAAAAAGATTCTGGAAGCCCTGAAAGTTTATTCTCAATTAATTAGCTGTGTTGTCAAAAATAATTGGATTAAAGACGCTAAAGAAACTATTTTTGAACGGCTTAAATATAGTGGCAGAGGTTATTTGTCGCACGAATGGATAAACGCTGCTGTAGAACTTGCATCTCCAAAAGAATATGATATTCTGAAAAAATACTTTGTTTATTGTACCAACCCTGATATGACCTATAGAGCCTTGAGTCAGCTCGAGGATTTTGATATGAAAAAAGCAGTAGATGAGGCTTGGAAATATCAAAAACGAGGCACTCAGCCATGGGCAAAGAAACAAATGGCAATGATTGCCGCCAGATATGGACATAAAGACGCGTTGGAATATCTGATAAATGTCTATAGAATCGAAACTAATCAACATTTTAAAGGTCAAATACAGGCTTCTCTTTACCAACTTACAGGAAAGACGCTTTCACCAGGAAAAATGGCAAAGTGGTACAAAGAAAACGAGTCAAAACTGGAATTTGATCAGGAGAATGAAGAATATATAATAAAGTCAAAAGCAAAAAATAAAAAACTTAAAGTTAAAGCATCGACAAAAAGGTCTACTGGTTTTATTGATTACCGCGGTTTAAAAAAAATAAAGCTGACAAAAAATCCAAGCAGAAAGCAAATTGAAGAATATATTAAAAAAATTGTCGATATTTCAAAAAAACAGAAAAGCTTTTCGTCAAATGATCCACAAATAGCCATGCTCTCTAAAGTCGGTTCCAAAAATGTTGATTTGTTAATGAAACAAAGTAAAAGTTGGCATATTAATTGGGCAATAATAAATGTTGCTACGGAAAGTAATAAAAAACAAATTTTGGAAGCTTTTAAAAAACAGCATCAGTTAATTAATTGTATTGTAAAAATGGGCTGGGGTAAAGATGCAAAAATAACTATTTTGGAATATCTTAAAAAAGGCAAAGTTACTGATTATGTTCCATACGTATGGTCAGCTGCCGCTGTTCAAGCAGCTTCACCAAAAGACTATGATATTATAGAAGATTATTTTGCTCGTGCAGGTAATCCAGAGATGGTTTTTAATACCTTGAGACAGCTTGATGGGCTTAATATGAAGGAAGCTGCAAATAAAGGCTGGAAATATCAAAAATCAAAGCGTCAAACATGGAGCAAGGGGCAAATGGCAATAATTGCCGCGAGATTCGGGAACAAAGATGCTTTAAAGTATATGGTGTATGCTTGCAGAAAAGAGAAAAACCAGTATATGGCGGCTCAAATAAGAGATGCTATTTATAAACTTACTGGGAAAAATCTTTCTTTTAGTAAAATGGAAAGATGGTATAAAAAGAATCAGGCAAAACTGGTATTTGATCCAGAGAATGAAGAATACATAATAAAAGCAAAGTAAACAATAAGATATTGTCTTTGGCGCTCTCAGTCGCAGGAGCAGCCTGCTCCGCGACCTGGGCTCTGACGACTCTAAAGATTATATTCCGATTTAAGTCTTTCTGTGCCGGAGCAAGGCTGCTCCTGGTACTACTTTTAAAATATCCTCCTCGCAGTTTCTTTTGAAACTGCGAGAAGGACGAAAGGATGTCATATTAACTGTGCTCGAACTTCAATTCTTTACCTTTGCAACTGATTTTCAGCCGTGTATTCGGCGCGACGTCTCCACTGACGAGCAGGCGTGAAACCGGGGTTTCCAGTTCCTTAATGATTGTCCGTTTCAAGGGCCGCGCTCCAAAGGCCGGGTCATATCCTTTTTCAGCCAGCAGGTCTTTGGCGTCATCGCTGATTGTAACCGCGATATCCTGTTCCGCCAGGCGTTTGGTGAAATGCGCCAGTTGAATATCAACAATTTGCCGGATATCCTTTCTGTCAAGCGAATGGAAAATCAAAGTTTCGTCAACACGGTTGAGAAACTCCGGCCGGAAATGAGCATGCAGCAACTGCATTAATTCCGTTTTTATCTCATCAGTTACACCTTTGTGTTCCAGGATCAAGTCACTGCCGATATTGCTGGTCATAATGATAATCGTATTTTTGAAACTCACCGTCCGTCCGTGCGAATCAGTAATAATTCCATCTTCCAGGATTTGCAGGAAAACATTGAAAACATCATGATGCGCTTTCTCTATTTCGTCAAACAAAATTACGGAATAGGGTTTGCGCCTGACCGCTTCGGTCAACTGTCCGCCTTCGTCGAAACCGATGTATCCCGGCGGCGCGCCGATCAAACGCGAAACAGTATGTTTTTCCATATATTCCGACATGTCAATGCGGATCATCGCCCGTTCGTCGTCAAAAAGATTTTCCGCCAATGCCCGTGCCAGTTCGGTTTTTCCAACCCCGGTCGGGCCGAGGAAAATGAATGAGGCGGTCGGGCGCTTCGGGTCTTTCAGTCCGGCCCTGGCGCGTAATACCGCGTCCGCGACTGCTTCAACCGCTTCGTTCTGGCCTATTACGCGCTCGTGTAAATGATCGCCGAGCGCCAGAAGTTTCAGTTTTTCGCTCTCGATGAGTTTTTTTATCGGAATATGGGTCCAGCGGCTGACGATTGCGGCGATGTCTTCTTCATTTACTTCTTCCTGAAGCATACGGTTATCGCTGTTTTCGTTCAATTTATCTTCAGCTTTTGTAATCTGTTCCTCAATGCCGGGAATAGTTCCGTGGCGCAGTTCAGCGGCTTTTTCGAGATTGTATTCGCGTTCCGCGCGCTCAAGGCTTTGTTTGGCTAATTCCAATGTCTCACGCAGTTCGCGCAATGTCGAAATGGAATTCTTTTCGTTATCCCATTTTGCCCGCAATTCTTTGCCTTTGCTTTTCAAATCAGCCAGTTCCGCTTCGAGAGCTTCCTGACGTTTTTTCGTCGCCTTGTCTTTTTCATGCTTCAAACCGGCGATCTCGATTTCCAACTGCATGGCGCGGCGTTCGATTTCGTCTATTTCCACCGGGCAGCTGTCTATTTCGGTACGCAGCCCGGCGGCGGCTTCGTCCATTAAGTCAATGGCTTTGTCCGGCAGGAAACGATCGGAAATATATTTATCCGAAAGCACCGCGGCGGCGATTAAGGCAGTGTCTTTGAATTTAATGCCGTGATGAATTTCATAACGCTCCTTCAAACCGCGCAAGATGGAAACCGTATCCTCAACGTTGGGTTGTTCGACGATTATTGATTGGAAACGGCGTTCAAGGGCGGTGTCCTTTTCAATATATTTGCGGTATTCGTCGAGGGTTGTCGCTCCGATGCAATGCAGTTCGCCGCGCGCGAGCATCGGTTTCAGCAGATTGCTCGCGTCCATTGAACCTTCAGCCGCACCGGCTCCGACAACGGTGTGCAGTTCGTCGATGAACAGTATGATTTTACCTTCAGCCGCGGTAACTTCCTTGAGAACGGCTTTGAGCCGTTCCTCGAATTCGCCGCGGAACTTCGCGCCGGCGATGAGCGCGCCCATATCCAGGGCGACCAGACGCCGGTCTTTCAATCCTTCCGGTACGTCGCCGCGAATTATCCGGCGCGCGAGCCCTTCAACTATGGCGGTTTTGCCGACTCCGGGTTCACCGATTAAAACCGGATTGTTTTTAGTCCGGCGTGAGAGTATTTGAATAACGCGGCGGATTTCCTCGTCTCTGCCGATGACCGGATCGAGTTTGTCCTTTTCCGCCATTTGCGTCAAGTCGCGGCCGTATTTTTCCAGCGCTTCGAAAGTAGCTTCAGGGTCCTGGGAAGTTACGCGCTGATTGCCGCGGGCGGCTTTTAAAGCTTCCAATACTTTTTCGCTGCTGACGCCGGCGTCCTTTAAGATTTTAGAACACTCGCCCGAATCCAGCAAAGCGATGAAAAAATGTTCGACGCTGACGTAATCATCCTTCATTTTTTCAGCTTCTTTAGCGGCGTTCAACAGCAGTTCGCTGAATTCGCGGGACTGGTAAACCTGTGCGGCCCCGGAACCGCTAACTGCCGGAATAGCGTTCAAAACTTGTTCCACATCGGTTTTGACGCGGGATAAGTTCACCTCCATTTTCTGTAACAGGGAGGTGATTAAACCGTCTTCCTGCTTCAATAAGGCGCACAGGACGTGTATGGGACGCAATTCCTGCTGCCGGCGCTCAATCGCTTCGTTGTGAGCCGCCTGTAAGGCTTCCCGTGACCGGTTTGTTAATTTTTCCATGTTCATATTATAAATGACCTCCTGATTGTTGATTAAGATAAAGCATCAAGCATGCCAGTTTAGCAGGATTGTAAAAAAATACCCCGTTTTACCGGGGTATTGCCAAAATGGAGAATTTTTTATGTTTCAACTTCAATTTTGTGAACTTTGGCGTGTTCATGTTTGGGCAGAGTCAATTCCAGAACTCCGTTGTCCAGTTTAGCCTTTATCTTATCGACGTCAATCTGGTCTGAAATCTGGAATGTGCGTTTATAACGAACCGCTTTGTCGCAGCGTGTGATACTGGAATCCGCCGTTAATTTAAGTTCTCCCGCCTCAATGTTGACGGATAATCCCTCCGTATTGGCTCCGGGAACGTCAAGCACAAGCCTGATTCCGCTATGATTTTCAATTACATCCGCAGGCGGGGCGAAATCCATATATTCTGAAACCTTTTGTGGAACAGCCATAATTTTACCTCCTGTTTATTTTGTAATTTTGATTGTTTGAGCTTTTTCCGCTTCCAGCTTGGGCATCGTGATGGTCAGTACTCCGTCAGTGAATTTTGCCTTCACTTTGGAACTTTTGACTTTGGCGGGAAGCTTGATTGATTCTTCAAATTTGCCGGAAGAACGTTCCTGATGCAAATATCTTTCGCCTTCCCCAAGCTCGGGCCAGTCGCGTTCCGCCCGGACCAGCAGGAAATTGCTGACTACCTCTATCTCGATTTTTTCGGCGCTGTATCCCGGTAAAGCCATTTGGATGATGATTTCTTTTTCCGCATCCTTTAAATTGAGCTTCGGGTAACTTGCCCGGAACCGGTTGAAGCCTTCACTGAGTTCGTCAAAAAGACTAAAAAACTCTTTGTGCAGGTCGTTCATGGTGCGCCAGGGATGAAACAGACCCCAGTTTTCGTTTCGTTTCGCTAACATGTCAATACTCCTTTTACTTATAGTTTTTAGTGTTTATGCGACTGCTTTAAATTGATTAAAGCACTATTTAAAATTGATTTAGCACAAGGTGTGCCAAATTATTAAGCAACTTGATGTTTTCAGGAAACTCCCACTTATGAACGGCACTGGTAAAACTAAAAAAGATAACGAAACCGACGTTCGGGACGCGGTCAAGCGGCGACCGAACGTCGGCTTCGTAATTTGATATACTCTTTCGAGTGATTATGATTGCAGTATGTATGTCAGTCATAATAAATCCAAACTTGTTTGGCGCTTGTCGTCAATCTCCAATTGACGGAATTTAAGCGACGAAGTCGCGCAATTGAATAATTCCACCTCGAAAAGCGAGGTTTTTTTTAAATGAGCCGGCGATATTTAAAAAAAAGATGCGAGCGTTCGAGTTTTTTAGGAAATCCCTGCTTTTACGAAAATGACAGCTGCTCCGACTTTTGTCGATGCCGCCTTATGAAACAGTATAAATGAAAAAATCAATATATTCCACAAAAAACGGATATTTTTTTGTATTCGAGTCAAAATGGCTCAATTCAGATTGACCCAATAGTGTCATTTTGACATAATAAGCCTTTGATTAGGTTCTTCTGCACTTTGTGACACAGATTTCTAGCCAGAACCTTTCGCCATC
>CAZEXM010000009.1:0-33303 GCA_964515915.1 uncultured Victivallaceae bacterium | reverse complement strand
GTTCGACATTGGGAATTATAAAGTTTTATCACAAAATTTGGCACATTAACAAAAATTTAGTTTACTGAAGAATAAACATCCTTATTCTTATATGTATTGGGGACTAACATATTATTTTAAATCGCGGAGCATAATTTCAGGAAATAGATTATGTTTGGCATTAAAAATATACCGTTGCCGCTACGGTAGATATCCTGAAAAACTACAAGAATTATGTCCTGAAATTCTAAAAGAAATTCCGCTCGAACCAAGAACCGACAAACCATATATATATAAAAAAGAAGGCAAGGGCTTCTTGTTATATGGAGAAAAAGATAAAGTTCTTGGGAATATACGAAAAGCAGAATACTACTACAAAACATATTACATAAAATATCAACCATGGAATCCACAGAAAAAGGAGAAAACAAAATGAGCGAATACGCAATAGTTACTAAAGATTTGAGGAAATCTTATAAGCACCGGACAGAAGTGGTCAAAGGCTTGAATATGAACGTCAGGAAAGGCGCGGTATATGCTTTGCTGGGAAGTAACGGAGTCGGGAAAACGACAACGATCAGGATGATTACCGGACAACTCGCTCCATCTTCGGGGTCTATTGAAGTTTTTGGCCTGGAACCGCTTGCCCATCGCAAAGAACTTAACACAAAAGTCGCGTATGTCGCGGAAGATCAACGTTTGTACGATTGGATGACCGTTAATGAGTTGATTAAATTCGTCAAATCATTTTATCCGGAATGGGACGATGCGGTCTGTGAACACTTGCTCAAAATGTTTGATTTGCCGCGCGACAAAAAGTTGACGGATTTTTCGCGGGGGATGTACACAAAAGCGGCTTTGCTGGCGGCGCTTTGCCGTAATCCTGAGTTGTTGATTCTGGATGACCCGACGCTCGGCCTGGACACCGCCGCCAGACGCGAGTTTATGCGGGGAGTGGTTGACGCGATTCACGAATTTAACCGCACGGTCATTTTTTCGACACATATCATCCCGGAAATCGAAGGCATCACCGATCATGTCGGAATCATGGTGGATGGCGAATTAATCATGGAAGAAAAGGTCGATGAAATAAAAGCCGCCTTCCGGGAAATCAGGATAGCAGTTGCGGACGCCAGGCAAATACCCGGATTACCCGGCATCGTCCATTCCAGAAAAGCCGGGGGCGATAAAATAATCACCGTGCGGACAAAAGAAACAGAAATAAATATGATTTTAAAAAAATCAGGAATTAAACATTTCTCAATTAATCCAATATCATTGGAAGATATTTATCTGGCTCTGACCAACAAGAAATAATTATGCGCTGTTTTTACAATATTTCCGGAATTTACACTTCGCGCAGTTATTCGTTTCCTTTTGGAAATTATCCTCTGAAAAAGTATTGCGGCCGCTTGACAAGGCTAACATTTTTGCCGTACTGTCTTTGACGTAATCAATCAGTTCACTGAGGTTTATCTCGTCGTCGGAAAGCGCTGTGGTTTCGCCGGTCGTTAAATCAAAATTCAAAGTTACAACCCGTTCCGGCTTGATGCGTAAATTGTTAAACGCGTAAAATTTATGTAAAGCCGCGGTATAAGGGGCTTTACTTTTGTCGCTGTGCCCCTTGTTTAAAGTGAGAAATTTCAGCAGGCCGTCTTCCAGCCACACCAGAACCGGCGCCAGCCAGGTTTTGATTCTGCCGAGATGCGTGGAAACCGGAAAGGAAAAAGTTTTTCTGTCCAAATAGGGGATTTCCCGCAGGTAATCCACCAGGCCGCTGTCCAGCAGGCGGTCAATGGATTTTTCCAAAAACTTTGCGCCATGTTCGATTAATGCATCGATTTCCACCAATCCGTAGTAGAGCTCGAAAAGATTGAGCCGCTGCGGGTCATCACGCCATTCGCGCCGGGAAACTGAACGTGCGCCTTGACGGAAATGACGCCCGGCGGCTTTGCGGATATTGAAATTTTCAGGATTTTCGTAAAAAAATTCGCGCAAAACTTCAGTGCAGACAGTATTGATCCATAAGTCCAGAGACTGAATCTTTTTCAGTTGATAAAGTAATTCGGCATCGGAAAATTGTTCAAAACCTCCAATAGAACCGTAATAATGATAAAAATACGCGCGCGGGCAGAAACTAAACAATCTCTCCCGGCTCAAGGACCAGGAAAATTCTTTTTCGTCTGTTAATAAATCTTCACACATATTATATCCCCGAGTTGAAAAACGCAATTAATTGCGTTATTCAACTCGATACTCCAAAAAGTTTTTGAAAAAGCAGAGGGGTTTTGTCCTCTCCCCCTAATTTTCTCCCTTCCGGCTTATTTAAAGTTCAATACCTAATTTCCGGTAAGCGCGTTCGGCTTTGGCGGCGGCGGCTTCAAGGTTTTCGTCCCGCGCCAGAATTACCGCCATCCGGCGATGTCCGTCGACTTCGGCTTTGCCGAAAATACGCATTGCAGTATCCGCTTCTTCCAGCACTTTATCCAGATTATTGAACTTAACCTGCTTTGATTTACCTTCGACGACCACCGCGCGCGAGACGGACGGGCCGCGAAAAGCGATATTTGGAACCGGCAAACCCAGAATAGCCCTGGCGTGCAGCGCAAATTCAGAAAGATCCTGGGAAATCATTGTGACCATACCGGTATCATGCGGACGAGGCGAAACTTCACTGAAGATAACTTGATCGTCTTTGACGAAGAGTTCAACCCCGAAAATACCGCGCCCGCCCAGGGCGTCAGTAACTTTCCGGGCCATATCCTGAGCGTCCCGCAAAGCTTTTTCAGACATTGCCTGCGGCTGCCATGATTCGCGGTAATCACCATCGACCTGATGATGTCCAATCGGTTTCAGGAAAGATGTTCCACCGATATGGCGCACGGTCAGAAGCGTTATTTCATAGTCAAAATCAATAAATCCTTCAACAATTACTTTGCCCGCGCCGGCGCGTCCGCCTGCCTGTGAATAATTCCAGGCATTTTCGATGTCGTCAGTAGTTTTTATGGTGCTTTGGCCATGTCCGGAAGAACTCATTATCGGTTTGACGACGCAGGGTATGCCGACTTCTTCTACCGCCGCTAAAAATTCTTCTTTGCTCGCGGCAAAGCGGTAAGGGGAAGTCCTCAAGCCCAATTCCTCGGCGGCTAAACGGCGAATTCCTTCGCGGTTCATGGTTAAGCGTACGGCTTTAGCGGTGGGAATTACATTGAAACCTTCCGCTTCCAACTCGGCTAAAGTATCGGTGGCAATGGCTTCTATTTCCGGGACAATGTAGTCAGGGCGCTCTTTTTCGATTACCTCGCGCAGTTTAGCGCCGTCAAGCATTGAAAAAGTGTATGAACGATGCGCGACCTGCATTGCCGGTGAATTTTCGCGGCTGTCCAGGGCGATTACCTCAACGCCCAGACGCTGCAGTTCAATGACAACTTCCTTGCCTAGTTCGCCCGAACCGCAAAGTAATACTTTGACTGCCGTGCTGCTCAGTGGGGTTCCAATTGAAGCCATGCTTGTCCCTCGCAAATATTATTGTTTATTTGAATTTCTATCAATACTTTATTTATTGCCATAGATGACTCTCATGAATTTGAATATCCAATATCCAAGTGGGAGAGCGTCGCTATCGCTCCTTTTTCTTTTGGGCGGTCTCTATGTTTTTGAATAAAATTGAAATTAGTTCGTCTGATTACGTTTTTCCGTATTCTTTTTTTCCTTCATCCTTGGATATTCCTTGTTGGATATTGGATGTTCACTTTTTTTATTTAGCAAAAGTCTTATATTAATATTACTGTATCGGCATATAATAAAATTTCCCGGCCTCAATCATGTTTTTACTTTTTCCAGGGATTTTTATATTGATGCTGCTTGCTTGAATGCCTGATTTAGCGTTGAAAAATGCCGCTATGGAGAATTTCTTTTTATAGGCAACAACGCGGTAATCTTTCAAATCGGCAAGTTTTGCGGCAATTTTGACGCCGTCCTCAAAAAATCCCAGCTTGTCGATTAATTTAAGTTTCAGAGCTTCCGAGCCGAGGAAAATCCGTCCGTCGGTTATGATGGAGTTTTGAAGCTGCTTAACACTCAATGCCGGCCTGCCGTCGGCGACGATTTTAATAAAGGCCTGATAAACCTTGTCAATATGGCCTTGAATAATAGCCCGTTCGCCGGGTTTTTCTTTGCGGGCCCCGCTGAGCAGGTCTTTGTATCTGCACGAAGTGTAAGTGTCGCTTTTCACGCCTATTTTTTTCAACAGGTCGTAATATTTATAGCTTTGGATAATGACTCCGATGCTGCCGGTGACAGACAAACGATGAGCAATTATTTTATCACAAGCGCAGGCAATGTAGTATCCGCCGCTGGCGCCCATGGTTCCGATTACGGCGATTACGGGTTTTCCGGCATTACGAACCTGCATGATGGCGTGATGTATTTGATCGCTGGCGACGACTTCGCCGCCCGGTGAATTTATATTCATAATGACCGCTTTGACGGATTTGTCTTTTTTCGCCATTTTCAGGTACTGGCAGATTTTTGCCGCGGAAGCCATTGCCGCGTCGAAAAGAGATGGCTCACTACCGGCAGTGATTACACCGTTTACCGGTATAACCAAAATAGTATTAGGAGAAGATTTGCTGCCGGAAATAAATTTGCGTTCGTATGATTCGAATTGCTCGTCGCTTATGTCTTTAATCTTACTGAAACCGCTGGCTATGATAGTACCGAAAATTACGGCTGCTCCAAAAACAATGAAGCAAAAAGCCCCGAAACCCAGTAAAACCCAAAGGCATCCATGGATTTTTTTCTGCTTGCAGGCAGTTAGGTTTTCAATTGGAGGCGGCTGTTTTGTTTCCATTTCCTGTTCCATTTTTTACTCCTGTTGCATTATTAATTACAATACAGTAGCATTGATTTTAATTTTTGCATACAGCTTCGCCGCGGTTTCTTTGATAAAATCTCCGCAAGCAGCACTGAGGCAATTCGCCGATGCCGCCGCCAGCCCGCGGGCAAAGGCGTCTTCAAGGGAAGTCCCCGCCAGGTATTCGCTGAAAAATATTGACGCATTGGTATCACCGCAGCCCAGGGAACTGACAATTTCAGCCAGCACCGGCAATTCATAAATATAAAGTTTATCGCCGCCGGCTAAATATGCTCTCCCGGGCCCGTCAGTAACCGCGACCGCGGTTAAATTATATTTATTCAGAACTGTTTTTACAGCCCTGATAATATCTTTATCGCCAGCAACGAGTTTTATTTCTTCAGCATTAACTTTGAAAATAAGATTTCCGCCGGTTTCAAGGACGGGCGCGATGTTCTGCCACGAATCTATCATTAAGGGTAAATTCGCTTCCTTGATTATTTCAGCCGCGTGCCGGTAAATTTCAATTGAACTGCCGGACGGCAGGGTACCGCAAAAGGCGGCCCCGGCAAAGCGATGAATATTCCGGGCTAATAAATCATGGAACTGGCGCATTTCGCTTTCGCTGACCGGAAATGACGGTTCAATCAGTTCCGTCATGGGCCGTGAGCCGGCAGACAGGCATGTGTAGCAAGTCCGGGTGGCGTGTTTTACCCGGACGCTTTGATTTGGAATACCTTCTTCTTCCAGATACCGGCAAAGCTGTCTGCCGGTATCCCCGCCGGCAAACTGTAAAAGTTCCACTTGCGTATTGCCCCAGCATCCGGCGGCGCGGCAGAAATTAACAGCTTTGCCGGAGGCATAACTCTGCATGTCGTAAGCGCGGTTTACTTCGCCGGGACGCAGTTCGTCGAAGAATAAAGTTTTTTGCCAGGCCGGGTTGGGGCCTAAAGCGAGAATAGCTTTAAAACGGAATTTGTTCATAAAAGTGATTCCAGTATTTCCAGGATTTCAGTATCTTCAAAATGACGCGGATTGCTGCGCATACTGCCGCTGCGGCAGTTTTCCAGGACAAAGGGGAAAACTGCAGGGTTTATGCCGAATTTCCGTAAATTGCCGGGGACGGCTAAATTTCCGCACAACTTTTCAATTTGCCCGATGAAACCGCCGCCGTCCGCGCAGCCGCAGCTCAAAGCGAGTTCATCCAGGGCTTCCGAACAGAAATTTTGATTCCGGCGCAGAATTTCAGGCAGCAGAATCGCGCAGCACAAACCGTGGGGGACATGCAGTTTGCTGCCGAGCGGATGTGCCAAACCATGCACCGCGCCCAAACTGCTTTGCGCAAAAGCCAAAGCCGTAATCATACTGCCTTCAGCCAGGTCATTGCGGGCATTTTTATCGTTCAGGTCAGCGTAGACTTTGGGAAGCGCGGTGAAAATCATTTGCGTCGCTTTGCCGGCGAGAGCTTTTGAAACGGTATTTGCGCCGCGGGAAATATAAGATTCGATTGCCTGGGTCAGGGCGTCAAGTCCGCAGTGCGCGGTCAAATCGCGCGGACAGGTATAAGTTAATTCCGGATCGATGATGGCCAGGTCGGGAAACATAGTATCGTGGCGAAGCGATTTTTTGATTCCGGTTTCAGGATCAGTCAAAACCGCATTCGGCGTGGCTTCCGTACCGGTTCCGGCGGTGGTCGGCAGTGCCGCGAAAAACAGTCCTTTGCCGGGAATTGATTTCCTGCCATAAAAATAATCGCCGGTTTTACCGTCCAGGGGAATAAGCGCCGCCGCCGCTTTGGCTGCGTCAATTACACTGCCGCCACCGACGGCAATTATAGCTGATACATTGTTCGCGCGGCCAGACATGATGATTTTATCAACCGCGGAAAGCGGCGGTTCCGCTTGTACACCGCAAACAACAAAAAGTTCAAAATCCGCTAGAATTTGTGTGATCCTGTTGATGAGCCCGGAGCTTTCGGCATGTTTGCCGGCGACTAATAATAATTTGGCTCTATTCGGCAGTTCGCCGGGCAAATTCTCTACAGTGCCGGCTCCGAAAATAACTTTTCCCGGAAAACTTAAATTATAATTCATTAATCTTGTTTCCTGTAAGTTAAAGCCCGACGGGGCGGGATACGGTAATGATTACAATGTAGCATAACCGTCCCGGTTGTGAATACTCTCAAGCGAGACGCTTGAACTACATTCCTGCTTGCGGTAATAATTACAATGCAGCATAACCGTCCCGGTTGTGAATACTCTCAAGCGAGACGCTTGAACTACATTCCTGCTTGCTGTTTATTCTGCTCCAAGGCGTCAAAAAAAGTCCGGATTGCTTTCTGAAATAATCAGTATAGCGTTTTTAGCGGCTTCGATCTCGGCATGCTTGCGGTTTGACGCGGTGCCGATCGCGCTTGTCTGGTCCACAATTACCTTGACCGTGAAAATCGGCGCATGATCCGGCCCGCTGACGGATAAAATTTTATAGCTCGGCGGTTCATTCCATTTCTTTTGAGAATATTCCTGTAAAATTCCTTTGGGATTCAGGTCTACAAGCAGTTTTTGTGGTTCCGGAAATTCATTTTTGACTATTTCCAGAACAAATTTCCTCACCACATCCAGTCCCGCGTCCAGATAAAACGCGCCGATCAGGGCTTCAAATAAATCCGATAGAGTTGAGGCGCGTTCACAGCCGCCGTTTTCCTTTTCGCCTCGGCCGGTAATCATAAAAGCGCCAAGTTCTATATTTTGGGCGAGTTTTGCCAGTGATCTCTTGTTGACCATTGCTGAGCGCATTTTGGTCAATTCACCTTCCTGGGCGTCGGGGTATAATTGAAAAAGACGTTCACTGAGGATGATTTCCAAAACCGCGTCGCCAAGGAATTCCAAACGCTGATTATCGTAGGGCAGGGAGTTTTCAACGGCGTAAGTACGATGGGTCAGGGCTTCGCGTAATAATGCTTTGTCCTTAAAGTTGTAATTGATTTTAGACTTTAATTTTTCAATATCTTCAGACATTTTTCCGCTCAAATTTTTTATGCCTATTCCAATTATCAGTAGCGTATTTTGTTCGCGCCAACTCTATCGCCTGTTCCAGTAAAGCGGCATCCGGCTTGAAATCAATAAAGTTCATGTTGAACTGTTTTTCAAATGCCCGGAGCAATTTTTTTGTAAGTAATTCCTTTTCTCCCTTGACTGCTTTCAAATCAATACTGCCTTGATGCAGGATACCGTTTTTAGTTCTTCGCTGCGCCGCTCCGGCGTATTTCTTCCCGGCCGCGACGACATCGTAGCGGGTGGGAGTGGTAAAACACTGCATTGTCGCGCGGTCTGCCGGAGCGCATTTACCGGGAGCTAAATTCGCCTCAAGTCCGAATTCACTGAAAGTCTGCAGAATAGCGTGATGAAAGACATGGTAGGAGTCAATCCTGTTCAATTCACAGACCGGGTCATCAATCGGAACAATCGCGGTATAGGTCAAATCATAGTCATGGTAAACGACTCCACCGCCTGTAGGGCGCCGCACGACGGTATATTTATCGCCGGGCGCGGCATCATAACGCTGAACGTAGCCGATGCTCACGGAAGGACGGTCCCAGCCGTAAATCCGGATTAACGGAATGCCGGATTTTTCCGCACACTGCAGCAAAGCTTCATCCATAGCCATATTATAAAAAGGGCTGTGCGCGGTGTCAAGAAATAAATACCATTGCTTTCTGCTGTTCTTTCTTTCCTTCATCCCAGGATATTCCATGTTGGCTGTTGCTTGATTAATTTAACATATTCCGGAGCACAGTCAATTACTTTCGCGTAATTTTTAAGTTATACAGTATGCTATATCGGGAACTGCGCGTGTTGTTTCCGATATTGACTTGGAGTGAAACCGCTTTCCTTGTGGAATTTTTTGCTGAAATAAAGCGGATCCTGGAAATTCAATATTTCCGCGATTTCCTTGATGCTTTCATTGCTTTCGATGAGCAGCCGGCAGGCTTCCTGAATTAAGCGGCGGCTTTGGTATTTCGCCGGCGGTATTCCAGTGTGTTCCAACCAGCGGCGGCGAAATGTCGAAAGTGACATTCCGTACCGGCCGGCAAGTTGGGCATAATCATGTTTGACCGTAAAATTAGTGCTGATATATGATTTTAATATCCTGATTTTTCCTTCTTCCAATGTTTGCGGCGGACTTGACTGGGTCAACAAACTTTCCATTATCATTCCTTCACAAAGGTAGTCAATCCGGTCCGGGTTTAACGGCATTACGCTTAAAGCTGTTTTCAATTCTGTAAGCTGCTTTAAAATCCGGCCGGGATCGGAAATATGCCAGAGCGGCTGTCCCTGCCGGAAAAAATTTCTTTTCTGTAAAAAATCCCCTGAGGATGAAGGATAAATTAAAAAAACTTCATACCATGTTTTGTCCGGCCCGTAATCCATCGGCTCTCCCGGCCATTGAGCGATAACACAAGGCGCGTTAACCTTATATGCTTCTCCGCGATATATATATGTGCCGGTTCCCTCAAGGATGAATGAGAAGTTGAAACTTTTAAATGAACGCAGCACGCGATCTTTTTTGCGCGGCACGAAACCTATTGAGTTTACCGGCATGGGAGAACTGAACTTCCGCGGCATATGCCCGAGATATTTGGATAAATTTTCCATATTAAAGAATTTATATTCCATTGTTAAGTATGTATTGAGCAACTATACTTGAATAAATATTGAATGTCAAGAAAAGGAAACAAAAACATGAACGATATTATAAAAGTCGGGGTCATCGGCTGCGGCAACATCAGCGACGCCTATTTTAAGGCGGCAAAAATTTTCAACATAATGGAATATGCCTGTTGCGCGGATCTCAATATGGACGCGGCTAAAGCGAAAGAGGATGCTCATGGATGCAAAGCGGTCACTGTTGATGAACTGCTTGCAAAAGATGAGATCGAAGTAGTTTTGAACCTGACTACTCCGCCGGTTCATGCTCAGATTAATACAACGGTTCTTGAAGCCGGCAAGCATGTTTACGTGGAAAAGCCCTTTGCCTTATCCGTCGCGGAGGGCGCCCCGGTAATTGAATTGGCCAAAAAAAACAAGCTGCGGACAGGCTGTGCCCCGGACACCTTTTTAGGCGGCGGCCTCCAGACTTCCCGGAAGCTGCTTGACGAAGCCTGGATTGGAACGCCGCTTTCCGGCACCGCATTTATGATGTGTCCCGGACACGAAAGCTGGCATCCGAATCCCGGCTTTTATTATCTGCCGGGCGGCGGCCCGCTGTTTGATATGGGGCCGTACTACATTACAGCCTTGAT
The DNA here is from genome assembly GCA_964515915.1 of uncultured Victivallaceae bacterium. Lineage (GTDB taxonomy): Bacteria > Verrucomicrobiota > Lentisphaeria > Victivallales > Victivallaceae > JAHOYW01. The sequence continues at coordinate 23,167 of CAZEXM010000009.1, read as the reverse complement.
CAACCTGCTCGGCCCGGTAAAGAAAGTTACGGCAATAAGCGGACGCGGTTTGGCCGAAAGAACCTGCAGCAGTAAAGTTAAATTCGGCGAAAAACTTCCGGTTGAAGTTAATACCCATGTGGCGGGCTTGCTGGAATTTGTATGCGGCACGGTGATTACATTGATAATGAGCTTTGATGTCGCACGGCATTCCTGCCCGTGCATTGAACTGCACGGGACCGGCGGCAGCCTTTCGATCCCTGATCCGAATTCCTTTGGCGGGCCGGTTAAATTCGCGAAGGCGGGAGGCGATTGGCAGGACGTGCCGATTCCCTTTATCTATACCGATAATATGCGCAGCATCGGACTGGCGGATATGCTTAAAGCGATTCGTTCCGGACGAAAACACCGCTGCAGCGGTGAACTCGCTTTTCATGTGCTGGAAGTGATGTGCGCACTTGAAAAATCCGCATCTGAAGAGCGGCATATCTATCTGGAAAGCTCCTGCGAACGCCCCGCGCCCCTGCCTTTGGGTCTGCTGCATGGCGAATTGGATTAAAAATATTTAAACACATAAGCACAAGGCACGACAATGAAAAAGAAAATATTGATAAACTGGGGCGGCTGGGACGGGCATGAACCCGGACAAACCGCGACGATTATGACTGAAGTAATGAAAAGCGAAGGCTGTGAAGTTGATTTGGCCAATACTTTGGAAGCCTTTGCAGATCCGGGCAAACTGCTTGCTTATGATTTGATTGTTCCGGTGTGGACCATGAGTGAGATTAACGATGAACAATCCAAAGCTTTGCTCAATGCCGTCGAAAAAGGCGTCGGCCTGGCTGGTTGGCACGGCGGCATGGGCGACGCTTTCCGGCTAAATACCGAATATCAGTTCATGGTTGGCGGGCAGTGGGTTGCGCATCCCGGGAATATTATTGAATACACGGTGAATATTGTCGATCGTGAAGATCCGCTTACCGCCGGTTTGAGTGATTTTAAAATGATTTCAGAACAATATTACATGCATGTCGACCCCGGCAATAAAGTGCTGGCCGCGACGACTTTCAGCGGCAGGCATTGTGCCTGGATAAAAGACACCGTGATGCCGGTGGTATGGAAACGGCATTACGGAAAAGGACGGGTGTTTTATAGTTCCCTTGGACATGTCGCCGCGGATTTTTCGGTGCCGGAAGTAAAGGAAATCATGTGTCGCGGAATGCTTTGGGCCTGCCGTTGAGCCGCTAAACAAACAGCAGGGAATGATTTCATTGCGATATAATCTCGTTTGCAATACAAAGGCAAAAGCTGTATTTTATTATTAAAAGGCTTGTAACGCCCGCATTTTCGCGGCGGAATTGTTTTTTTGTAAACGGAATAAAATTTTAAATGGGACTTTTCAAGTTAGTAGCGGATTTTAAGCCGACCGGCGATCAGCCGGAAGCGATTAAGGCCCTGCTGGCCGGCTGCAGGCGGGACAAAGAGTATCAAACTCTGCTCGGCGTAACCGGTTCCGGTAAAACTTTTACTTTGGCGAATGTTATATCCGGGCTTGACCGTCCAGTCCTCGTTTTATCCCACAACAAAACCCTGGCGGCACAGCTTTATAGTGAATTTAAAGCTTTTTTCCCGGAAAATGCCGTTGAATATTTTATCAGTTATTACGATTATTATCTGCCGGAGTCATATATCCCGCAAACTGATACCTATATCGCCAAAGACGCCAGTATTAATCAGAATATTGAAAAATTGCGTTTGGCGGCGACGACTTCGCTCCTGGAACGCAAAGACGTAATTGTCGTGGCGAGCGTTTCCTGTATTTATGGTTTGGGTTCACCGGCGGATTACGCGGAGATGTGTGTTAATTTAAAAGTTGGGGACAAGGTGGAACGTAATGATTTATTGCGTGACCTGGTGCAGATTCAATATGAACGCAATGATTTTTCGCCAGAAAAAGGCCAGTTCCGGGTGCGGGGTGATTCGCTTGATGTTTTCGAGCCGCAGCGGGAGGAATATGTCCGGATAGAATTCTGGGGGGACGAAATCGAAGCTTTGACCCGTTACCTGAGCGTTAGCGGCAAAGTGAAAAACCGCGCCGGGAAAGTCATGTTTTTTCCGTGTAAACATTTTGTCACACCCCCCGAAAGAGTCGAAAATGCCTTGATAAAGATCAAAGCGGAAATGAAAGAACAAGTCGCGATGTTTGAACAAAAAGGGCTTTTAGTTGAGGCTCAGCGTATTTATCAGCGCGTCATGTATGATATTGAAATGATGCGTGAAATAGGTTATTGCAGCGGCGTGGAAAATTATTCCATGTATTTATCCGAGCGCCGGGGGGGGACGAGGCCCTTCTGCCTCTTTGATTTTTTCCCGGAAGACATGTTGATTGTTCTTGACGAATCGCATGTAACCCTGCCTCAGTTGCGGGCGATGTACAAGGCGGATCGCAGCCGGAAAACTACTTTGGTGGAACATGGTTTCCGCCTGCCTTCAGCCCTCGAAAACCGGCCCTTGAAATTTTCCGAGTTTGAACAGATTCACGGAAATACTATTTTTATGTCCGCGACTCCGGGTGATTATGAACTTGAACACAGTGGGGCTCCCGTGGAACAGCTTATCCGTCCGACCGGACTGCTGGATCCTGAGATCGAAATCCGGCCGCTTGAGGGACAGGTTGATGACGTTATCGCTGAAGTCCGGGAAGCCGCCGCGAAAGGCGAACGGGTTATTGTTACGACTTTGACCAAGAAAAGTTCGGAACGCCTTTCGGATTACCTGCGCGATTTGGGTATAAAATCGAATTATCTGCATTCGGGCCTGGACGCTTTGGAGCGGGTAAGGGTTTTATCGGCTTTGCGGGCGGGGGAATTTGATTGTCTGATCGGGATCAATCTGCTGCGCGAAGGTATTGATTTACCGGAAGTCGCGCTGGTCGCGATCCTGGACGCGGACAAAGAAGGATTTTTACGTTCGGCGCGGGCCTTGCTGCAGGTTGCGGGACGGGCGGCGCGAAACCTTAACGGACGGGTAATTTTATATGGCGACAGGATTACTCCAAGTATGCGGGCATTGCTGAAAACTTCAGAACAGCACCGGAAAAAACAACATGCTTACAACCGGAAGAATAATATTACTCCGCAAACAATCAAAAAATCGCAGCGAATTACCATAAACGAAGCGGTCGCGCCGGACAAAAACAAAAAATATTCTTATTCAGACATTGCCGCTTCAGTATTCGGGGTGGAGGAAGAATCCGCGCTTTACGGTTCAGTGAGCAGGAAGACACTCAACGAGGAAGATATGCAGGAATTGATTTTCGAGTTGGAAAATGAAATGATGGATGCCGCGGAAAAACTGGAGTTTGAGCGTGCCGCGAGCCTGCGGGACAGAATTAAAAAGTTTTCCGCCGACCGTTTTGTAAAATGATGCTTTCCTCAAAAATAAAAATATATCGCAATTTGATATACTTTGACTTGATGACTTTTGGCGGGCGCGTCGTTCCGTCGAACTCTATTATTATTATTATTTTCATTTTTTTGGCTGGAAAAATTTAGATATAGGCATTACCTTACTTAAACCTATTAAAAACAGAGATAATTTATGCCGGCAAAAAAAGAAGTTTGCAACACTGACGAAGTTATAGCGGCTGTCCAAAAAGTCGCTGACGGCATCATTTTCGAATTTCTGCAGGATTCTACTCGTGATTTCGCTGTAATTGGAATCCATCAACAGGGAGTCCCGTTAGCAAAACGCTTAATATCCATTATTGAAGAAAAAACCGGCTATAGTCCGGAACTTGCCCTGCTGGATATTTCCATGTATCGCGATGATATCGGTGTTCGCCAGGATTTGCCCCAAATTAATGAAACCCGGATACCCTTCGATATGAACGGCAAAGCCGTGATACTCGTTGACGATGTCCTTTCCTCCGGCAGGACCATTCGCGCCGCTCTTGATGCGCTTACCGATTATGGCCGGCCCGGTTTAATCCGGCTGGCGGTTCTGGTTAATCGCGGCAATCACGAATTTCCAATCGGCGCGGATTATACCGGAATGGATCTGCAGGTTCCGGCCGAACGTAAAATTGTGGTGGAATTTGACGAAACCGATGGACAAGACGGTGTTTTTACGGTTGACTGGAAAAAATATCACACCAGCAAGGGGAAAAATTGATATGGAAAAATTTAACTGGATTAAAAAAGATTTGCTCAGTATATATGATTTGAGTGCTGAGGAAATAAGTTTTATTCTCGACACGGCTGAGGAATTTAAAAAAGTATCGCAGCGCAACCTGAAAAAAGTACCGGCTCTGCGCGGTAAAACCGTGGTTAACTTTTTTATTGAACCAAGCACCCGCACCCGGATGTCATTTGAATTGGCTGAACAACGCCTGAGTGCTGATATCATTAATATTTCCGCTAGTTCAAGCAGCCTGAAAAAAGGCGAAACCCTGCTTGATACTGTTCGCAACATTGAAGCTTTGCAAGCGGATTTGATCGTTATGCGGCACTCCGCGGCGGGAGCTCATGTATTGATAGCTGATAAAATCAGCTGCGGAGTTTTGAACGCCGGAGATGGAGCTCACAGTCATCCGACCCAGGCATTACTTGATATTTTCACGATTCGTGAGAAAAAAGGAAAAATCAACGGATTGAAAGTAGCGATTGTCGGAGATATTCTGCACAGCCGGGTTGCCCGCAGTGATGCCTGGGGCCTGTTGAAACTCGGCGCGGAAGTGCATTTTGCCGGGCCGTCAACTTTAGTGCCCAGTGAATTTGAACAAATGGGGGTTAAAGTTCATTATAACTTGAAAGATGCAATTGAAGGCGCTGATGTAGTAAATTTACTGCGTATTCAGCACGAACGGCAACAGGCTGGATTTTTTCCAAGCACTGGTGAATACGCTAAATTTTTTGGTTTGAACGAAGCAAGCTGTAAATATCTTAAGGCGGATGCTTTAATCATGCATCCGGGGCCGATTAATCGTGGTATTGAACTTGATTCCTCTATCGCGGACGGGCCTCGTTCAGTGATTCTGGAACAAGTAACTAATGGTTTAGCTATTCGCATGGCAATTTTATTCCTTGTAGCGGGGTGTGTTAAAAAATGACTGGCAAAAATGAATTTATATTAGCTGGCGGGAAAGTCGTGGATCCTTTCCCGGGAATCGAAGCGCTAATGGATATCGGCGTTAAAGATGGCAGAATAGTTGACCCGTCAGAACTCAAAAATGCTGAAAAGATTGATGTTTCCGGCAAAATTATCGCGCCTGGTTTTATTGATCTGCATGTGCATTTGCGCCAGCCGGGGAACTCCGCCGCCGAAACTATTGAGACGGGAACGATGGCCGCCGCCGCAGGAGGTTTTACCGCTATCGTCGCCATGCCGAATACTAATCCCGCGGCAGATACCGCCGCGGCGATTGAATATTTACGTTATTCCGCGGAAAAAAGCGGGATAGTCAAAGTTTATCCCTGCGGCTGCATGACGAAAGGATCCGCGGGACAGGAAATGGCATCTATGGGCAGTTTGAAAGCTGCCGGTATTGTCGCCGTCAGCGATGACGGCAAAGGCATTCAAAACCATGAACTGATGAAGCATATCGTGGAATATGCCAAAGCTTTGAATTTGCCGATTCTGGATCATTGCGAAAACGAAATTCTCCAAAGCGGCGGCGTGATGCATGAAGGAGTCTGGTCCACTCTGCTGGGAATGAGAGGAATGAGCGCGGCTTCTGAAGAATTAATGGTTGCGCGCGACATTATTTTCGCCCGTTCGGTTGACTGGAAAATTCATCTTCAACACCTGAGCAGCAAAGAAAGCGTGGAGCAAGTCCGCGTTGCCCGTAAACGCGGTATTCCGGTTAGTGCCGAAGCTACTCCGCATCATATTTCACTTACTGATGAATGCATTAAAAAATTTGATACTAATTACAAAATGAATCCGCCTTTGCGTTCCGAAGAAGATCGTCAGGCTTTGCTGGCGGGACTTGCTGACGGGACGATTACGGTTATCAGCACTGATCACGCGCCGCATACCCCGACCGCTAAACTCGTTGAGTTTGATTACGCGCCGTTTGGAATTATCGGACTGGAAACCGCGCTGCCGGTGTGCTTGAAGGAATTATATCACAACGGAATATTATCGATCAGTGATTTCGTCGCGAAGTTTACAAGCGGCCCGGCAGCGGTGCTCGGTTTCACAAATCGCGGCCTCAAACCCGGCAATACCGCTGATATAACGATTATTGATACGGAACGCGAAATCACCATTGACGCTGACAAGTTTTTTTCAAAATCCCGCAATACGCCTTTTGGCGGAATGACCTTTAAGGGCAAAGCGGCAGCCACCATTGTTGATGGTAAATTTGTTTTTAATGAACTATAAATAATAAACAATAATTATAGAGGATATTTATTATGATTACGAAAGTAATGAAAGCATTCGCCGCAGTTTTTACGGGAGTAGTTATTAGCGGGGCAGCTACTGCCCGGGAAAAAGCAGACAACTTCGCGCCGGTGCCGGTAAACGTTTTACCGTTGGGAAAATAGTTGTAAAATAAGCAATCCCCCCTCGTAGTTTCAGGAAAATTAACTAAATGTACAGCAAAAAAAATATCGCTGAAATGGTCAGCAGAATTTTACCGCAAGTAGTTGAGTTGCGGCGTAAAATTCATAGTAACCCGGAACTTGCGGGTAATGAATTCGCTACCGCGAAGCTTATTCGGGAAACTTTGGCAGCTACGGATATTGAATTGCTGGAACCTTACCTGGAAACCGATGTAGTCGGTATTCTTGATGGAGGAGAGGCGGGTAAATGTGTCGGGCTGCGGGCTGATATGGACGCTTTGCCTTTGCGGGAAAAGACTGATCTTCCATACAAGTCCCGTACGGATGGACTCATGCACGCCTGCGGCCATGACGGACATAGCGCGATACTGCTTGGGACAGCGATGGTTTTGAATGAAATAAAAGACCAGCTTAAAGGCTCGGTTAAATTTATTTTTCAGCCTGGCGAAGAAGTCGCGGCTTTGGGGAAGAAACTGCTCGAGGCCGGAGTTTTGGAATCGCCCGAACCGGACGCGGTTTTTGCTTTGCATGGAATATCCGGATTTCCGCCTGGTTCCATCTGCAGCCGCGCCGGGACAATCATGGCGGCGGCGGGGTTTTTCAAAATTAAAATTATCGGCCGGGGCGGACACTGCAGCAAACCTGAAGCTTGTATTGACCCGATTGTAACTGCGTGCCAGGTGGTGAATCAATTGCAAACGATTGTTTCACGCCGTTTCGGGCCCCAGGACGCGGCTTGCCTGAGCGTTTGCCGTTTCTCCGGCGGTCAAAATCCTAACATTATTCCTGAAGAAGTTATTCTGGAAGGTTCAAGCCGTTTCCTGGACAACGCGATCGGCGGGCAGTTCCCGGAACTGATTGAAAACGCGGTTAAAGGCATTTGTCTGGCAAGTGGCGCGAAATATGAATTTGAGTATGAACTGCCTTATATTCCGACTGTAAATACCAGCGGGTATGTCGAAATGGCTGAAAACCTTACAAGCGAATGTTTTGGTGCTGAAATGTGGTATGAACTGGAAAAATCATCTATGGCAGGTGAGGATTTCAGTTATTATTTACAAAAATGTCCCGGGGCTTTCTATGGCCTGGGGATGGGAGAAAAACATTTTGATCTTCATCATCCTGAATTTGATTTTGAAGACAAAGCGCTGCGCAACGGGATTATGTTTATGCTTATGATGACTTTAAAGACAATGGGCGTAGAGTAAATGGATTTACAAAATATTTTATCGTCCTGTTATCAGGACGGGAAAATACCCGGGCTTGTCAAGAAGGCAATCCCCGAATCTGAGAAAACTTTTCCGGGAGCGGAGAGGGTATGGTTTTTGAGTGATGAGTTTCTGCGTAAACACGCGGAGTCGGCACAAATTCCAAATGATATTATTGTTGGTTTTCTGAAGCTGAAAGAAACTTTGCTTGAAGATGATAATTTAGTTTTCGCGATGTGGCATTTTCATCGTGTCCTGCACGAATGCGATTATGAGCGTTCCATAGCTAAGGATTTACCGGATTTCGAGGCGGTTTATGAAAAATTATACCCGTGTATCTGCCTGATTCTGCTTTTAAGCGCTTACCCGGGTATGGAGAAACTTTATGCGGAAAAAGCTTATCCGCGTCAGGTTATGCTCGACACTTTTGCGGACATAGGTATTTGGACAAAACAGTGGTATCGCGAATATGGTATTTATGGTGTTAAGCAAGTGCCCGCGATAGTTTGGGAAATGGATTTATTACGCGGTATTATTTTCCGGCTCGGCCGTTTGCAGTTTCATACTTATGATTTTAATTATGACGAGCATGTTTTCCGGCATCGCGCAAGCGGAAAAGTTAAAGCCTTGGCTGGAGACAACATCCGTTACAACCGGCAGGGACTTATTGACGGCGTGGAGGATAATTGGGATGAAGCGGGACACTGGGTTTCGAGTTACTCGGAAAAAAACGGCAAGGCCACCGGTAATTTAATAAGTCCTGACGGCTATGCCCATAAGGAAATAATAGAGTTTGACTTAGCTGATTGGAGCGTGGCTTTGCAAAAGGGGGACCAGGTAATAAATGTTCACATTCCAGCGGATGGGCCTATGCCTGTCGAGGCTTGTCTGGATTCTTTCCTGCAGGCATTGAAATTTTTTCCTGAGTATTTTCCGGAATGCAAATTTAAAAGTTTTTGTTGTTTTTCGTGGCTGTTCGATCCGCAGTTTGAAAATTTGCTGAAAGAAAGTTCCAATATCATCAAGTTTCAACGTTGTGGATATTTGCTGCCGTTTCCGGACAGTTCCGCTGCGGTTTCCCGGGTTTTTGGCCAGCAGGCTGTAAGCGGGGGTATTGATATCGTTCCCCATGATAGCGCTATGCGTAAATCATTTGCCGCTTTTTTGCATGACGGCGGCATTTTTCACAATGGTATGTGGTTGTTGTTTCCTCAAGATACAGGTAAAAATTGTCGAGCAAAAAAGAAACGCGGGTATTGACGATTTGTTTTTTCGGATTATATTGATGCAGAAGCACAAATAACGAAAAGGGATTACATGTTAGAAGCTGCTAACGGCAAAAAAAATAACGAGGCTCAACTTTTCGCTGGTAATCGTACTGTGAAGATGCTGATTAACGACGCAAATGTCGAAGCTACTCAGAAAATTGACGTTGATTATGAAAAAGTAATCGACGGCGCTAACAAAAAGAACAGCTTTATCTCCATCATAAAATCGAGCAAGAAAAGTTCCGCGATTGGAAGATCTATTTTTATCAGAAAACGGGTTACCGATGATTATGTGAAATCAAACACTGTTCCCTCGGCCATAGGTTCAGTATCTCCACTTAAAAATAAATTGGAATTGCAGGATATTCACAAGAACTATGAGCTTAAAGAATCGTTTTCGGAAGGTTCGCAGGGGATAATCAGTACTGCTTTCGATAAATCCCTGAAACGTGATATAGCAATAAAATCCCTTAAGCTCGATGAAAACAGAAATCGGGCGCGGGAAGATGAAAGTTTGTTTGTTTCCGAAGCCAGGATAATGGCCCAGCTGGATCACCCCTCAATTATTCCTCTCTATGGTTTGCATTGCGGAACCAAAAGTAAACTGCATTTGGCAATGAAGCACATTCACGGCAAAACCCTGCAAAATTATTTACAGGCGGTCACGGTTTTGTATGGACGTGAGGGAGTAGCTAATTTCGACGAGAAACGCTCCACGGCAACCCGCATAGAATACCTCATTAAAGTATGCGAAGCGGTTGATTATGCCCACTGCAAAGGAGTCATTCATAGAGACCTCAAGCCTGAAAATATCATGATTGGCAGTTACGGCGAAGTTTATGTTATGGATTGGGGCCTGGCCTGGCTGGTTAATCCTGAAAATTTTTCGGGCGATGAGCGCCCGGCGAAAAATGAAGAACGTTCAAAAGATGAACTTGTCGGAACGCCTTGTTACATTGCTCCTGAACTGATCAGGGGCGAAAAATACAGCCCTCAATCAGACATTTTCTCTCTGGGAATGATACTTTTTGAGATCATCACACTGGAAAGGGCCGTGCCTGGTGAAACCTTATATGATGTATTGAAAAATATTATTGATGGCAATTATCGTCTCTTTAAACACCGCTTCCTTAAACGGAGACTTCCAAGTGACCTCAAGGCGATTATCGACAAAGCTATTTGCGAACCTCCATATCAACGCTACAAAACAGCGGGCGATATGGCCGGGGACCTGAAACTTTATCTTATGCGCGAGGAAACTGCCGCCAGGCCGGATAATCGCTTCAGGAAATATGTGCGCTCCATGATAAATCATAAAATGACCACTTCCATTGTGATACTGTGTCTACTTTTGTGTTTGGCCGGCAGTACAATTTATAGTCTGTACAAACAGAATATCCTGATTAAAAAACAAAGGGCAAGAGAAGCCATGTTGACTAATTTTCAACATGATGTCGCTCAAAGAGCCCATGAAATGGAGCGTATATTCCTTCATTTCAGAACTCAACTTGCCAGTGTAGCCTATCAGGCCGGGCGTATTTTGAGCAGCAAGGCAGACATAACTGCCCGAGTATACAGTCTGGATGATTTTCGCAAGGCATCCACAGCTCCCGCGGATTATGTTTATTCGCCTGCCTATGATAAAAAAGTAAGTTTGGATTATGCTGTATTTGACTTGGGACCCGGCGTGGAGTTGGCAGATAAGCTAAGTAGAAGAGTTGTTACTTTACGGCCAATGTTTAAACATATAATGTTTACAAGCAGTCCGAAATTCAAACATGAAACAAAAAGTTCCATCAAAAAGATAATCATTAACAGAGGAGCGCCTTTAAGTTGGGTTTATATTGGTTTGAAAGATGGCTCTACTTTATCTTATCCGGGCAGAGTCTACTCAAAAGATTATGACCCGCGTAAACGCCCGTGGTATAAAAGCGCCTTGAAGCAAAAAGACAGTGTAGTCTGGTCAAAACCTTACAAGGATGCTTTCAGTCCAAAAATAGTTATGACCTGTACCCGCTGTGTTTATGATAAAGAAAATAATTTTCAGGGTGTAGTCGGTATGGATATCAGTTTGGATTATATTCAGAAACATCTGTTCGGCAATCAAGCCGCCCCCGGAATGAAAGAGTATTTGCTTAACGAAAAAGGCAGAATTGTCCTTTCAAGCAATTTTAAAAATAAAAAAGCCAGAACACATCGGGAAAAAGCTACTCTGATACTGAAAAAATTTCCTTTTCTGAAAGAGTTTCAAAAGGCTGTTGAACAGAAAATGGTACAGTTCGAAGCAATAAAATATAAGACAAAATATATCTTCGGATTAAACCGCATTCCATCACTGGGTTATTATTATATTAAACAAATCAGCGACAAAAGACTCCGAAAAACCTGGTAGAGAAGCCGCTGTTTAGTGTCCGGCGAAGCCGGTTAAGTTCTAATGTATTGACTATCTGTTTTTCAGGGGTTATATTGACATCAGGAATCCAAACGAAACTAATGGAGGGGAGGGATATGCCTGAATCTGCTAAGGGCAAAAAAAACAACGAGACTCAACATCTAAATATTGACCGTACTATGAAAATGTCGTTTAACCCCGCGGATGTTGAATTAACCCAGAAAATTGAAGTTGATTACGAAAAAGTAGTTGACAGCGGCAACAAAAAACATGTTTCGGTTTCCAGTAAAAAGCTGAGCAAGGCAAGTATTTCAAGTTCCTTGACGGGGAAATCTATTTTTTCCAGAAAACGCATTGCTGATGATTTCGTGAAATCAAACACTATTCTCACTGCGATAGATTCTATTTCCCCACTTAAAGACAATTTGGAATTGCGCTCTGTTTGTGACAACTATGAGCTCAAACACCAGTTTTCGGAGGGGGGGCAGGGAATAATCAGAACTGCTTTTGATAAATCTTTGAAACGTAATATTGTAATAAAATCCCTCAAGCATGATGAAAACGAAAACCGGGCGCGGCAGGATGAAAGTTTGTTCGTTTCAGAAGCCAGGATAATGGCTCAATTGGATCATCCTTCAATTATACCTCTTTACGGTTTGCATTGCGGAACTGAAAGTAAACTGCATTTGGCGATGAAGCACATTCACGGCAAAACCCTGCAAAAGTATTTGCAGGATACTGTTACTTTATATAAACGTGAAGGAGTAGAGAAATTTGATGAAAAACGTTCCATAGCAACTCGCATAGAATACCTTATTAAAGTATGTGAAGCGGTTGATTACGCTCATTGTAAAGGGGTAATTCATAGAGACCTCAAGCCTGAAAATATCATGATCGGCAATTACGGCGAAGTTTATGTTATGGACTGGGGACTGGCCTGCCTGGTAAATTCTGAAGGATTTTCAGAGGGCGGGCATTCGCTTGAAGTTGAAAAGCATTCCAAAAAGGAACTTGTCGGAACGCCTTGCTATATAGCTCCTGAACTGATCAGGGGTGGAACATGCAGTCCTCAATCAGATATTTTCTCTTTGGGAATGATACTCTTTGAAATTGTTTTTCTGGAAAGAGCCGTGTTGGGTGAAACTATAAATGAAGTGTTGAAAAACATTGTTAATTGTAATTACCATCCATTCAAACACCGTTTTCTTAAGGGGAAACTTCCAATTGACCTCAAAGCAATTATCGCCAAAGCCATTTGCGCGCCTCTGTCTCAACGCTATAAAAGCGCAAACGAGATGGCTAAAGACCTGAAACTTTATCTTATGTGCGAGGAAACCACTGCCAGGCCGGATAATCGTTTCAGAAAATATATGCGCGCTATGACCAATCACAAAATGCTTACTTCCACTGTGATAATGAGTATACTTTTATGTCTGGCTGCTAGTACTATTTACAGTTTGCACTCCCAGAATGTTCTTATAACAGACCAAAAGATACGGGAAGACATGTTGGCTGGTTTTCAAGGTAATGTTGCCCGCAGAGCATATAAAATGGAGCGTATATTTTTCTATTTTAAAACTCAACTTTCAAATGCGGCTCTGTATGCCGGACAGCTTTTGAGCAGCAAAGCAGTCCCGGCGACCCGGGAATATCGTAATATGGCTGCTTTTCTGGATCCGGCGACAGCTCCTGCGGATTATGTTTACTCACCATCCTACGGCATAAAAATGAGCTTGGATTATGCTGTTCTCAAAAAGGGGGTCGACTCAAGGCCGGCGGATAAGATGAATAAGCGAGTTGTTGCTTTAGTCAAGACATATAAACATATAATGTATTCAAGCGACATGAATTTCCAGGGTAAGCCAAAAAGTGTTATTAAAAAAATAATCGTTAATAAAGGCGCGCCTTTGATTTGGATTTTTATGGGTCTGAAAAATGGCACCATGTTCTCATATCCCGGCAAACCATATGCGAAAAACTATGACCCGCGCAAACGCCCATGGTACAAGAACGCTTTAAGCCGGAAAAAAGCGATAAGCTGGTCAGAACCGTATAAGTGTATCGTAAGCGGCAAAATAGTAGTCTGCTGCATGAAACGTGTTTATGATGAAGAAAATAAATTTCAGGGTGTAATTGCCATGGATATCAGCCTGAATTATATTCAAAAGAATTTGTTCTACAAAAACAGTATTCCTGACCTGAAAGAGTATCTGCTGAATAAACAAGGTAAAATTATCCTTTCAAGTGATTTCACGGATAAACAGGCGAGAGTAAGCAAAAAATCTACTCTGATACTAAAAAAATTCCCTTTCCATGCAGAATTACAAGAAGCCATCAAGCAGGGAAAGGTGCAGTTTGAAGCAATAAGATATAATACAAAATATCTGTTTGCGTTGAATCGGATTCCATCATTAGCTTATTATTATGTTGAACAAATCAGCGAAAAAGGACTCAAGAAAATCTGGGGAAGAAATACTTCTTATAAAAAGAAATAAGTCATTAGCGGGATTGTCAGGATTGATAACAGGGTCGTGACCACCGCTGCTTGCGCCGCCAGGTCAGGATCACCGCCGAAACGGCGCATGAAAACAACGGCACTTGACGCCACCGGCATTATTGATACGATAAAAACGACCCGGAACACTTCCTGCGGCAAAGGCAAAAGTTTTAAAATGAAAACCAGCAGCAGCGGCAGGATAATTAAACGAACCAGTGACAAATAAATAATATCCCATTTATTTTTCAACAGATGATGAGCGCTGCTGTAGATGCCCGCGCCGATTATTACCAGCATCAAAGGAACCGCTATCCCGCCGATTCTACTGAAAACATTGGCCGCTAAGTCCGGCACTGGAATCTTGAGGGAACAGAAAGCCAGGGCAAGCATAACTGCCAGCAGGTTTATTGAAAAAATGTTTTTCAGGGTGCGCTTGATGCAGCCGCCGGACAAAATGCCGACACCAACTGTCCAAAATCCCAAAGTCGAACCTATATTCATGATAAATAAGAACGCTATATATCTGGGGCCCCATAAACTTTGCAGGATAATCATAGGCAAAAAAACATAATTGTTTATGGCGCAAAAATGGTGAAAAGTAATCATGCGGTCTTTTGAACGGTTCCGCATGCCGTAACGAAACGCGAAACCCAGTACGCCGCCAAAAAACATCAAGCCGAAGCCCAGGGTCGGCAATAACCATAATTCATCAAGTTTTGCCGGGTCAAAAGTTGAACTTATTGACGAGAAGGCCAGCATCGGGAACATAATGTCAATAACCAGACGTCCCAATTTGCCGAGGTCTTCTTTCTCGATAAACTTGAGCCGCATAGCCAAAGCGCCCACGCCGAACATGCAAAACATCTCAATGATAGCGTAAATTATTTTTACCGGCATTTCATTCATGAAATAAAAATCCTTTCTCAAAATATAAGCTGGTAACCTACACTATTTATACACTTTTACGAACTAAAAGTAGCAAAAATAACCCGAATATCCGACTCTTACGCGATAGACGGCACCGACAAAACAAAAAAGATAACGAAACCGACGTTCGGGACGCGGTCAAGCGGCGGGTCGCTTGTCGAAAAGCGAAGCTTTTCAAAAAAGCCGTTTCTTCTTCCCCCTTGTATAAAATCCCCTTTACAGGGGAATTTCAATATTCATTTTTTGTTTGCCGGTGTTTGAAACACCTTCGTGGATTTTCAGGGTGAAATTTCCGGAACGTATAAGATATACGCCTCTGAAACCGCGAAACTTGTTAATATTCACTCCATGCGCTGACAGCCCGGACGCGATTTTTTGCTCCATTCGCCGCGGTACCAGCAAAATTATCCGTGGAGCGCTGATAGCAAAATCTTTTTTCGCTTTGTCGTAGAAAAATTGTAAAGCCGGTTCGTCTTCGATAACCCGGGTACGGGTACTGAAGTTTCGCTTGATAATGCTCGCCGCAGAGACGGCATTCAGCGATTTTGCGGAAAAATTAATTTCATAAATTTGTTTTTTTGAACTGCCGAGAATATAAAATCGCGCACCGCGCCGCTGCATTTCCCCGGCGTATTTTCTGAATCCCAGATGTTTGCGGTAATTGGCGTTTACAGGGGGCAAAGCTCCGTTCAAAACCCTGGCCTTGGATGATGTTGATAGTGACGGAGCTTTGCCGGTTTTAACTTTTGGTTCAGGTTTTTCAATGACCAGGTCAATACTGATTTCCCGTTTTGCCGGCAAAAGCAGGGGTTTCGGGGAAATCTGAGTCAAATTTGCCAGCAGAAAAAAGATGGCCAGCAAAGCAACGAAAGAAATAATTAAAGATTTTACAGTATTGCGTTTCATCATGAAAATTCCTTACAGGAGATCAGGTTCTGTCAAAAATTTGACTTTAACTTCTATTTATCTCATTAATTATTAACTGTTTATATGACTTCCTTAGTTTTCCCCCTAAAGTAGAGTTATACATAGGGCGCACTTTGACGAGAATGGGCCACAGCCCAGAGCTCGTCGGAGTCAAAGTGCGAACTGTGGGTAACTCGGCTATTAACCCAAAAGCTCGAACGTTCGCATCTTTAAAAAAGCTTGCTTTTCGCTTCGCTCAAGCTCGTTTTTTAAAGCCTCGCTATTGCCTTTCGCTTTGCTCAGGCTCAGCCTACGCAGAGTCGAGAGAGGTACTTTCCAGGCGCGGTAAACCGCGCCGACTTTCGCCCGTTGGAGACGGGCGACCAGCGTTTTGCCTTTCGCTGCGTTCAGGCTCAGCCTGCGCAAAGTCCACCGCTGGACCACGGAGGCGTTACATCCGCCTTTTTTTCATAAAAGATTTGACACTACAGGAGATCATCAAGAATAGCACACTGGCGCTTGAAAAGTTCAGCGTCACGTGTCGCGATGGAATCCTGACTCATCCGGGGTTCCGGTTCTTCTGTATTTGTTGCTTCGATATCCTGTTCGGCCGCTGGTTGGACTTCCGGGTCGGATTTGAAAGCTTTCAGGGTATTTTCCGGCAAGTTTTTAATTGCCGTTTTAGCCTGTCGGATAATTTTCAAAGCTTCACTGCGGCCGGGTATTTTTTCAACAGTTCGAACTGCGAGTTTTGGCATAACTAAAGTTATCAACAGAGCGACGATAAGGCCTGCTATCAGCCAGAATGTAAATGTTTTTCTTATAATACCCATGATTCCACCTCCATTATTTCTTTGAAACATTGTTTATACTAACGACGATTGAGACACGATCTATACCGGATTCCTGACAAACAAGGATGATTTCATCCTCCCAGCCGCAGGGAACATTTTTGTCCCGGCGCAAAGCAATGTGTCCGATACCTTTCAGATTCTGTAATGTATTTTTCAGGCCTCCGAGTGAAATCGCTTTTGCATCCAGATACAAATTCATTTTGCCATCTACTTTTTTTATACTGATGCTGGTTTTTTTGATTCGCTGTGAACCGGCGTGTTGTGAACTTGTTTTCGTCATGTCCATAGCGGGCAGGGTTTTTTCCTGGGCTTGAGCCTGTCCGACTTGGATCAGGCTCGACAGCAGGATGAAAACTAAAGTACAGCCGAGAATTACGTCCAGCATTCCTTCGGTTCCATTGGTGTCAAATGATTTTGCCGTGTGCTTTAGAAAAGACATCTTATTTCTCCCGGGGCTGTTTTTCCTGACGAATATTAATGTAACGGAAAAAGTCGCAGGTGATTGCAATTACGAAGCCTGCCGCGGTACTGATCATGGCTTGCCCGACTGCCGGGAGGGCTCCGGTAACCGCCGCGGCCGCACCGGAATTAAGCTTGGCGCCGATGGCAAGGGTTGCCGCGACTATTCCTATAACTGTCCCGAGTAAACCTACACGCTGAGCAGTGGTTCCGATATATGAGAGTGTAATGTCATTATGTTTTTCGGCTTGTATCGCGGTATAAACCGCCCATATTGCCAGTGGAAGCAAAGCGATAATAGTGACGCCGACTTTGTTATAAACCATAAAGAAGAATTCTTTAAAATTTATGTTGCTTTTGAAGATCAGTATGATACCTGCTCCGATAATGAGCCCGGCTAAGCGGGCTCCCCATTTTTGAATCAACATGAGGAGACCCCCTTTATTATTTTAAACCAAGCCGGTAAGAGCCTTTAACAAAGCGTTTATCTTTCAGGTCGATGCCTTTACGTTTGAAGTGTTCCAATACGATGAGGCGGCCGAGTTCGATTGCTTTGTCCAGTTTGATGCTGGTATTTTTATTAACTGCCGAGAGCAGGCTTCCGGTATTGGCATCGCCGGTCATAGCGCGGTAACGCACTTCGCGTGCCACATAATCAGCGAGCACGATTTCGAATTCTTTACCGCGTTTTCCTGACATCCACATCTGCACGATCTGTTTTTCCGCGGCTTTTTGTTGTTGACGGATTGATTGGATCAGGCGGTCGGTATTGCGTCCGGCCCGGGTTTCGATACCGTAGAATGCGATACTTACTGCGGCGATAATCATTATTAATGTTTTCATTTTAAACCTCCTTAGATGGTTTTAATGTTAGTTGATAGCGCTGTTCAGGTAATCTTCATAACCGGCAGGGGCGTCCGTGGCGGTTTGAGCCGCGACATCGCCGCCGGAAGTCAGCGTCAAGCCGATATCCTGGTCCTGGTTCATATACTTTTCGAGTTTGCGTTGACGGCTGAGAGAATCCTGAAAGGCAACTTTACCTATTTTCAATACGCTTTGGCTGCCAAGATGCAAATTAGCGGTTTTGCGCAGTATGAATTTCGCGAGATCGCCGATGGTAATTTGTACCAGGGTCTGTCTTTCGGCCTGCAGGCCGCGGCGGGCGACGACGACTTGCGCCAGGACTTGTTCGTAGAGTTTCTGCTGATTTTTCAGCATTTGCTGAACTTTGTTATGCGCCAATGAATTATAGCGCAAGAGTTTGTCCTGCAATATAATTGTCTGGCGGATCGCTCCCCATTGCTGGTTGTTGCGATGTTTTGTCGCGAAAACTTCAACCATTTTTGCGAGGTTGTGCAGACTTTTACGAGCCCGCAGCCGGGCGTTCTTAGCAGAAATACCCTTGTTGTTTTTGCCGGTAAGTGTTGAAAGTTTTTCCATTTTCAAAATAACTCCGGACAGGGTTTCCTGAATAATCGCCAGTTCTTTGTCCTGATAAATTAAATCATTTTTCATTGACTCAACAAAATCCGTACCGAGTTCCGACGTTTTCAGAATTTTACTTTCAATTTGTCTGGACAATTCCTTCCGTAATTCCGGGGATTTTTCTCCATGGTACTTGTCTGAAAGTTTCTCCAGATCCTTTAAAGCTTTTGCTCTTTGCGGCAAAAGGTTTTTGGCGTTAGCGTTTTTTTTGCTCAATCGTTCTTCTTCTATTTTCGCGACTTTTTGCTGCGCGACGTTTAACTCCTGAGTCAAGTCTCCGAGAACTTCCCTGATTTCGCGTCCGGTTCTTTCATTTGCGCTTACATTTCCGCAGATAAAGATGTTCGCGCTTAGCAGAGTGGCGGCAAGTAATGTGATTTTCTTTTTCATAATAAAAATCTCCTTGTGGATTAGTTTAATTGTTAGCAGCGGCTACTTGTTGTTTGATACTCTCGCTTTCATGTAGCATAGAGCGCAAACGCCTAATGTCGTCGATCTCGCTGGCGCGATTGTAAATATCCTGTTCGCTTTCGAGTTCGTCGAGTAAGCGGCTGGCTTTTACCAGATTGCCCGCGAGCCAGAATTCTCTGACGGCCGCCATTTTGCAGTCAATTTCAAAGTTGCCGCTGGCTGATTTAAAGCGTTGCGCCGCGTCAAGGTAAATCGACGCTGATTCTTTATAGCGTCCGGCAGCGGATAAACTCCGTGCCAGCGCGATAACTTCCCGGGCGTCATTGCGGTCCTTAATCCTGAAAATCGGAACAGCTCCCTGTTGCGCGGCGAACGCGGTTTCGTACATTTGCGGTTTAGCGGGCTCTTTTGAGTCGAACCAGTAACAGCCGCTGAGACTGATACCTGTCAAGAGAGATACGACAGTTAACATTGTGATTCTTAGTTTCATGACAAAACTCCTTGTTTAGTGATTTACTGTTTTAGGTTAAATATTTATACTTTCGAGCTTGTTTTTATAGGTTTCGTCTCCTTCTATTTGATTAATATTTTACGAATCCTTTAGCTATTGTTCGCAGCCGGAAAAGAAATCTCACGTCATTTTTATTTTATTTTTTGATTTATTGTCTTGATAAAAAAATAAGTAAAGTTACTTTAGTATTATGGAAAATATTTTTATGCAAACATTTAAGCATGCAGCACTTATAGCGCCGGCTGGCAAAGTTGAGCGGGAAAAGGTCGTTTCGAGTGTTGATTTGCTGGAGCGGGCGGGTTTACGAGTTAAAATAATGCCGCACGTTTTTGCCGGCACGGATGAAAATTATTTAGCGGCGGGCTTGAAAGAACGCTTGCAGGATTTACATGCTTGCTGGCGGGATAAATCAATTGATTTGATTTTCTGTGTCCGCGGCGGTTTCGGCTCGACTCATTTATTGCCGTATATTGATTGGAACTTGTTACGTACCAGAAAAATTCCATTTGTCGGCTACAGTGATATTACCGCGCTTCACATGGGGATGCTGCGGCAAAGAGTCGGCACCCCGATTGCGGCTCCTATGCCGATTGTTTTTAATGAGGCCTTGTTTGAAAATGACGACAATCAGTATACGCGGCATTTTATGCGTTTGGCACTGGCGGACAGTGTTCCGGCTGGAACTGAGCTCACCTGTCCCGGCAATGAGGATTTTAATATAATAAAAACGGCTTATACTTTGGGTTTGCCGCTGGCCGCGAATTTAAGTGTTTTGACAAGTCTTTGCGGGACCCCGTGGTTTCCTAAACTGCGCAATAAAATTTTGATTCTCGAAGATTTGAATGAAGATATTTATAAACTTGACCGATATTTAACCCAACTCGTTCAGTGCGGGGCCTTAGCGGAATGCGGAGCTTTGTTTTTCGGGCAGTTTACGAATTGCGGGGCGGAGAAAGAAAGAAACGAATTATTTAAAAGTTTCGTCAAATATATCAAGGGGCCGGTAATTATTGATTTTCCTTTCGGACATAGTTTCCCGAGTGTATCCGTGAATATGCTGCGGCATTTGAGAATTGAGAAAAACGGCAGGATCTTCATTATTGACACATAGTATCGGAGCATAAACGGTTAAAGTATTTTTAATCCTGGTTTTAATTCAATGTTTTATCGCGCATCTCTTCCCAGCACTTCGGGCCATGGTTTTTTGTAGAATTTTCTGGAATTTGCGAAAACATTGTATTTGACGATGTGATATAAGGCGGAAAACCCATCTTGCCAGGTGATTTTTTTGCCGGCGTTAAAGCTGCGGGGATTGTAGGAAATGGGTACGTTCCAGATGCGGATGATTCTGGCTCTGGCCAGTTTGGCGGTGAATTCCACCTCGATCCCGAAACGTTTGGATTCCAAATTGAGATTTTGTATGACCTCGCGGCGAAAAGCTTTATAACAGGTTTCCATATCGCTGAGGTGGAGGTCGGAAAAAACGTTTGAAACGAAAGTTAAGAACTTATTACCCATTTCATGGCCGAAAAATCTGGCCATGCCGGGTGTTCCCATAAATCTCGAGCCATAGACAACATCGGCTTTACCCTCTATTAAGGGCTTCAGTACAATAGGCCAGTCCTCAGGGGTATATTCAAAATCGGCATCCTGAATGATGACAAAATCTTTAGTAACTTCCGCTATCGCGCGAATGACCGCCGCCCCTTTCCCCTGATTGACATCCTGATGAAAAACTTTGACGCCAGCCTGGCCAGCAAGTTTTTTAAGCCGTTCGCCCGTGTTGTCGGTGGACGCGTCGTCAACAATAATAATTTCACCGGTTTCAGGACGTTTTTTTACCCGCGCGACAATATCCTCAATGGTATCGGCTTCGTTAAATACCGGAATAATGACACTTAATCTTTTATCGCTGTCCATGCGTGTTTGGCTATCCTTATTTTTTCCCGAGTTCGCCGGAACGTTTCACGGCAGCCAGAACCGCCTCGATAATCGTTCCTTTAAAGCCGTTTTTTTCCAAAACCGCCAGGGCTTTGGCGGTGGTTCCGCCCGGAGAAGTTACTTCGTCGCGCAAAATTGCCGGATGACGCTTGGATTCGAGCATTAATTTAGCTGTTCCCAAAACGGTTTGCGCAGCTAAAGATGTTGCCACATCGCGCGGCAGCCCGGCATTGACGCCGCCGTCAGCCAGGCCCTGAATAAAATCAAGGACATACGCGGGACCGCTGCCGCTGACTCCGGTTACCGCGTTCATAAGTTTCTCGTCAATTTTGTAAACGCTGCCGATTGAACTGAGAATTTCCTTTATTAATTCGATGTCTTTTTCGGTTACTTGCGGGGAGGCGCACCAGACGGAAGCCGCTTCGCCAACCAAAGCCGGAGTATTAGGCATTACCCTGATGACTCGTGATGCCCGGGTAAGTTCCTGCAAGGCCGCAATTTTTACTCCGGCCGCAATTGAAATTATCAATTTGTCTTTATAATAACCAGGCTGGAATAGTGCTTTTTTCAAATGCTGTGGTTTTACCGCGGCAAGAACAGTATCAGCCTGATCTAATAATTTTTTTACATTTTGGGTTTCAACTTTTATGCCGGTGGCAGCGCTGAATTTTCCGGCGGCTTGGGCGGAGATGTCAAAGGCACTGATTTGTGATGCGTCAAAACCTTTGCTAAGCATGCCGCCGGCGATAGCTGTCGCCATCTTGCCCGTGCCGATGAAAAGAATATTATTTTTGCTCATAACTTCCTCTATTTAAGTAACTAAGCGCAAATATTAACGGTTGCCCAAATTAAAGTTACTAATCCTAAAACATACAAATACCAGGCGAAATATTTAAAATCTCCGCGTTTCAGCAACTTCAGCAGTAAAGCTAAAGAAAAATAACCCACCAGCGCGGAAACCATGAAGCCAATCGCTAAATGAGATATATCCAGAGAATGTAATGTAAGTTTAGCTTTTTTCAAGAGCAGGAACAATTTTACCGCCACCACGCCGCCGATTGCCGGTATAGCCAGCAAGAATGAAAATCGCGCCGCGTCAGCTTTTTCAAGGCCGAACTTCAATCCTACCGAAATCGTTGAACCCGCGCGGGAAACCCCCGGCAAAACAGCGATTGCCTGAGCCATGCCGATAAAAAGACTCCGCTTATAAGTGAGTTCGTCCAAAGTTTTGTCAGCTTTGGTTTTTTGACTCCAAAGCAGCAAAGTAGCAGTGATTAAAAAACCGATTCCCGGGACAAATAAACTACTGAATATGCTTATGTCCCAGCCCATAAGCTTCACCAGAACACCGACGATACCGACCGGAATCGTCGCGACGATAAGCTTCCCGACCAAATCAAAGTTGGAAGTTTTCAGTATATTGCTTAATTCTTTGAAGTAATAAACGACGATCGCCAGAAGTGTGCCGGCGTGCAGAATAATGTTGAGAGTTATATTTGCTTCAGCGTCAAAAGCAAAGAGCCGTCCCATTAGCGCCAGATGTCCCGACGAACTTATCGGCAAAAATTCGGCAATTCCTTGAACAATGGCCATCAATATTATAAAAAGCAATGAAGATTCCATTTTTTCCCGGTATAAATTATATTTAAATTATTCGTTGTAAAGTACAACAGAAAACATGCTTAGTCAAGTAGATTAAGCTTACATCCAGTAATAAAGAATGGAATAATATTTTACTACTTTTAAACGGCAGGATATTT
>CAZEXM010000008.1:0-33333 GCA_964515915.1 uncultured Victivallaceae bacterium | reverse complement strand
CCACGGCTGTCTCTAGCCGTGTTTTTACTAACCTTTTGAATGCAAATTGGTATAAATTAACACTCACAAATTTAAAAGCGCAAGAGGACTTGCGCACTCCAAAGATGCTTCGCATCAATTCTTAATTTTCATACTGCCAATTTCAAAATAACAAATTCCTATACAATCAAGGTACTAAAGGAGTGAAAAAAATGAACCCGATCAGAAGGGAAAGATTGAGTCGTGGGAGTGTTTTAACCGCATCCGGCGACGCCCCGGTGCGATTGTATTATTTTCTATCTCATGCTCTGGCAAACAGTTATCGCCGCAACGCCGTAGATATCTTCGGCGGAACAACCGCGCGATAAATCGTTAATTGGACGAGCCAGTCCCTGGAGAATCGGGCCGTAAGCGCCGGCGCCGGCGATGCGTTGAGTTAATTTGTAAGCGATGTTGCCGGCGTTCAAATCAGGGAAAATCAATACGTTTGCCGCCCCGGCGAGTTCGCTGTCTGGAGCTTTGGATTTGGCAACTGACGGAACCAGGGCAGCGTCAACTTGAAGTTCGCCGTCAGCGATTATGTCCAGGTTTTCAGCTTTTATCCTGGCTTTAAACTTTTCAGCGGCCTCAATGATTTTGTCGAGGAGTTCGTGTCTGGCGCTGCCGCGGGTTGAGAATGACAGGAAAGCCACTTTAGGAGTTTTTCCAATCAGGGCGCGGTAAGTACCGCAAGTCGCAACCGCGATGTCAATGAGCTGGTCCGCATCAGGGTCAGGATTTACTCCGCAGTCCGCGTACAGCAGGACCTCGTCGCCGGATTCAGTCGGATTGACTAAATCCATGACGAAACAACTGCTGCCGGTCTTGATGCCGGGCGCGGTGCCGACGCAGTTGAATGATGCCCTCAGCATATCCGCGGTAGACGCGATGCTGCCCGCCACCAGGCCGTCGACCATATTGTTGCGGGTCATTAAGGCGGCAAAGAAAATACGGCTTTTGACGGCCTCGCGGGCCTGTTCGATGGAAATATTCTTCTTCTTCCGGGTTTCCTTGAACTGTTCAGCGTATTTTTCAAAAAAATCGCAGGCCAGATGATCCAGGCATTGGAATTTACGCTCACTTATACCGGCTTTCGCGCAGGCGGCGGCGATTTCGGCTTCCGAACCGAGAACAATGACCTCGGAAGCGACTTTGCCTTCGATAATCATGTTGGCGGCGGTGACTACCCTCGGATCCTGTCCTTCGGGTAAAACTAATTTTTTAGCCCCTTGACGGGCTCTTTTTACAAAAAAATCAATAGCAGACATTGAGGTATCCTTATTATTTGACGGAGCTTGGATGACTGATGGAATAGGTGACGCTGCGGGCTATCATTAATTCCTCATTAGTAGGTATTACGAGAATTGCGGTTTTGCTTTCAGGTTTTGAAATAATTCCTTTTTTACCCAAAGTTTCATCATTTTTCTTTTCATCGCCAATGATTCCGAGACAAACAAGGCGCCTGATGATCCTCCAGCGTACGTAGGAACTCCATTCGCCAATACCGCCGGTGAAAACAATGGCGTCCGCTCCGCCTAACAAGGCATAGTATGAACCAATATATTTAACGACGCGGCGGGTGAACATGCGGCGGGCGCGCAAGGCTTGTTGATCGCCTTTTTCTTCCGCCGCGATAATATCACGCATATCAGAGCTGCCGATACCGGCGACGCCCAGCAAGCCAGATTCTTTATTCAGAGTACAGTCAATTTCATTGCGTCCCTGTCCGAGTTCGACCAGCCGCAGAACCACCGCCGGGTCAATATCGCCGCAGCGGGTTCCCATAACCAAACCTTCCAGGGGCGTCATGCCCATTGTCGTATCAAGGACGTTGCCGTTACTGATCGCGGCCATGCTGCAGCCGTTGCCGAGGTGGCAGGTGATCAGTTTCATTTGCTCGAAAGGTTTATCCAGGTATTTGCCGGTGGCGATTGCGACAAAATGGTGCGAAGTGCCGTGGAAACCGTAACGGCGGATGCCGTATTTAGTATAGAGATCGTAGGGAACCGCGTAAAGATACGCTTCCGGCGGCATGGACTGATGAAAAGCCGTGTCGAAAACAGCTATGTTTGGAACGCCGGCAAAAAGAGTTTCGCAAGCTTCGATGCCGGCAAGATTAGCGGGATTGTGCAGTGGCGCCAGCGCGAAACAATCGTGAATCGCGCTTTTAACGTTGTGATTTACCAAAGCGGGTTTTGTGAAGCGTTCGCCGCCGTGAACCACGCGGTGCCCGATAGCCTGGACTTCAGATAAGTCTTTCATGACACCAAGTTCTTTGTCTACGAGGATATCACAAACATTTTTGAGAGCATCGGTGTGATTTTTTACCGGCGGGTCAAATTCTTTCTTCAAGCCGTCGTGACGGGAATAAATCAAGCGGGGGCTGTCAGTTCCGAGTCTTTCCACTATGCCTTTTGCCAAAACTCTTTCGTTGGCCATCGCGAACATCGTAAATTTCAGCGACGAACTGCCCGCGTTCAATACCAGGACTTTCATGTTCTTTCCTCGTTGTTAACCTGTTGTTATGTAACATCCCGGATATAACCCAGCCCCTGTGATATCCAAATAGATTATTTGCGTAATATAGAGCTGAAATTCCTATTTCCAAATGAAAAGATATTATCATTTAATATTTTCTTGAATTATTTATCTTTACTCCCGTTCAGGCAGTGACTACTTCCGCTTCCGGTTGTTCACCTCGTTTGAGCAGTTCGGCATGAACTTTCAGACGAATTGTCCGCAGATCAAGCATGCCAAGCGGGATTTCGCCTGTTTCGGAATCCACGACCGGCATCTGATCGATTT
Organism: uncultured Victivallaceae bacterium; assembly: GCA_964515915.1. Taxonomy (GTDB): domain Bacteria; phylum Verrucomicrobiota; class Lentisphaeria; order Victivallales; family Victivallaceae; genus JAHOYW01. Next base: position 30,510 of record CAZEXM010000008.1, on the reverse strand, counting down.
TTAAGCGGTACATATGCTCGTAAACTTCGTCAAGATTAACATCCGCCGTCGTGCAGTCTTCCATTGGCCGCATAATATCCGCGACTAACAGCCATTGCCAGTTATCGCGGTCCACGAGAATATCTTTTAAAGCTTCAAAATTCAAAATACCGGTGATTTTACCATTTTTATTAACCACCGGAGTAATCAGGACATTGTTTTCAGTAAAGCAGTTTATTGCTTCAATAACCGGAGCCGCTTCGGAGAGCGTTACAAGTTTTTCATCTATAACATCAGCTACCGTCATTGAAGCCCGGACATCTTCCTCGCTTATGTCGCGTCCGGCTTCCCCGGAAAGTTTAACGGCCAGTTTAACCATTGCCGGCCCGAGAACCTGTACCACCAGAGTAGTTGTTGTAACGACGAAAATAATCATATCGCCCAGCGACATCCCCTTAACTATTGTTATCGAGGAAAGCCGTTCCGCGGCCATGATTGACAAACCTATCGCTACGCCGCCTTGTGCGAACAGTCCCAAACCGAGGTATTTGCGTACGGCGGGGGGACTGCCGGTCATTCTGGCGCCCAGGTAGGCGCCAAAAAATTTACCGGCACTGCGCCCGACAATATAAGTAATGATAATCCACCAAAGCCAGCCCGGCATCGTGCTGAATGATAAACGTGCCCCGACTAAAACAAAAAATAAAACATAAATTGGTACGGAAAAACTGCGTATCAGCTTAAATAAATCCTTGCTGCGGCGGGGAGTGAGGTTGGTCAGAACAAATCCCATCATCATTGTCGCCAGAATTATATCCATTTTGAAAAAAGTCGAAATGCTGATCAGCAATAAAATCATACCGATAGCAATTGCCGCTCCGCGTTCGGTTTGCGGAACCCAGCGTAAAAAGGCCACCAGTAAAGCAGCCACTACCGCGCCTACCGCCAGCGCCCCGAAAAGGTCATTGCTCACATGTCCGAGGGCAATCCACATGGAACCGGATTTTGAAGTTAACAGTTTCGCCGCACTGCTGCCGAGTCCGTATAGAGTCATCGCCAGCGCGTCGTCCAGGGCGACGATCGCGATAATTGCCGTCGTCATTACGCCTTTTGAGCGGTATTCCCAGATAACGTCAATTGTTGAAGCCGGATCGGTCGCTGAAGCTATTGCCCCTAAAACCACCGCTCCCGCCAAAGCCGCTGTTGTATTGCCGGTTACCAGGCGAATCAGCAAAAACGACGTGGTGCCGACAATAAAAAACGCCAGCAGGCCTTCTCCGAATAAAATAGCCGTAAACTGGCGCGCGTATTTTTTAAAGGTAGCTATTTTAAGTTCGCCGCCGACCAGGAAACCAATGATGCCAAGCGCGAATAAATTAAAGGTTTTCAATTGAAGAATGGCGTGAGAACTGATGATGCCGAAACCGGCTTGCCCGATGATTAAACCTATTACGATATAGCCGACAACCTGCGGGAAGCGGATTTTCTGGAAAAACCATGCCCCTACCATGCCGCCGAAGACTCCCAGGCCTAAAAGAAATAGTATGCTGTCGTTGAGAGAACCCATTTTAACATGACTCCGTTAATAGTTGATAAAAGCTTTTGCTGTCAATGCATTGAGCCAGTTGTTCTCGAAATTCTTTGTTTTTCAAACGGTTGCTGAGCTGCGAGAGTAATTTGAGGTGTTCGGCATGTTGATCCTGGCGCGCTACAATCATAAAAATCAACTTTACCGGTTCAGCGTCGAGGCTTTCATAATCATCCAATCCACTGCGCACCAGGGCGGCCGCAATAGCAACATCTTTGACGGAGCTTAAACGAACATGCGGAATACCGATACCCATGCCGATGCCGGTGCTTAAGAGTTGTTCGCGATGGAAAATGCCTTTACTTAAATCTTCTTTTGAGCAAACAACCGGGCTTTCGGCCAGCATGTCAATAAGATCATTTAATATTTGTGCTTTAGTGGACTGCTCGACTACTAAAATATGTTTTGGATTAAGCACTTTTCCCAAAAACTGAGGCACAAAATCACTTTTTGTGTGTGAGTCGATATTTAAACGTTTATTTACCCATGCTTCAATATCAGAGCGTTTAAAACGCCACGCTGTACCAATTTTGCCGCAGGGAATTTCGCCCTTGCCGGCCCAGTCGTAAACTGTCCGCTCGGATACACGTAAATATTCAGCGACTTCTTCTATTGTCATTATTGCTGGTAAAGCCATGAAAAAACCTCCTTATATTAAAATATTTTAGAAATGCCTTGAAAAGAGTTGCATATTCCGCATTTGGCGATAATTATACCCCTGTTTATACAAAAGTAAACTCTTATTTGAAAAAAAACGCTAATTTTTTGTTTATTTCGCCCTCAATTACTTGATAATCGTATTTATTGATAATAATTTATTGTTTCAAATTGTAAAAACAGGTGTAAAATAATAATATACTTCTTTGCGGATAATTTTTTACGAGTTTCCCTGCAAATTCGATTTTATTTAATTATTATGCTTGAATTTTCACAAAAGTTATCAATATTAAGCGTACTGATTTTGTATCGGGATGTAGCGCAGTCTGGTTAGCGCGTTTGACTGGGGGTCAAAAGGCCGGAGGTTCGAATCCTCTCATCCCGACCATTTTCTTAACCTCAAATCAACCTCAAGTATAAATTAATGTCAAGCTTTGTCAAAGTAGGTCATTTTTTGTCTTAAAACCATCCAAAAGCATACAAAAAGCACACAATTGAGCATACAGCTAAACATACACTTTTTATGTCATTTCCCTATTCAAAAAACATAGTTCATGAAAATATAAAATCAAGAAAAATCAACTTTTTAAACCGAAAAAACTGAATATATCCATGTTTTTTTAAGTTTTACGCAGGATAATCGGAAAAACAACCATCTATTCTGAGCATATTTCGCAATTTCTCTATTTTCTTGAGAACACTTGTATATGATTTATATTTTACTTTATGCCGTTGCAAATAGTTATTCAAGCTGTTCTTTTTCTCCAAAGCTCCATATTTTGTATAAATTTCTTTTTGCAGCTCTATTCCACTTTTGTTTTGCTTTTTAAAGTTCATCATTAATTCATACAGCTCATCAAATTTAACCGCATACTTTCTTCCCACTGTATTGGCTGTGATATTGTCAATAGCGGTGACAATAGGTTCAACATTTCTTTTATATATAAAATTTGGATTATGCAAAGCGTAAGAAATTATTGAATTTAACATGTAATTATAAATTCCACGCATATTTGTATTTTTCCAAGTTTGCTCATAGCATTCAGAAAAACATTTATTCATATAGGTCGTTTTAAAAATTGTAGAAATTTCTCCTGAATTTAATTTATCTTCATTGTTTTCGATAAATTCATTTACTCTTTGTTCATCGGTTAAAATTCTTTGATCATTCAATGGAGCACTAGTTGTATATGGGATAAATTTTAACAATTCATATATGTCAACCTGGTCTCCTCCAATTTTGACCTTTTGTTCTTTTTCATAATAAGCTATCGCTTTGTTCCAAGCTCCCCTGATAATTAGTTCAAAAGAACCTCTATCAAGCCTATGGCGCACAGGAGGAATATATGTTTTAAATTGAAAACGCTGAATGAACCCCAACTCATTCAGTTTGCTATTTTCCTCAAAATCATTTTCATTTGTGGCTGCAATGATTTTTACATTGCAACGCTCAAGTTTTGATCCACCAAGCTTTGTAATTACACCATCCTCCATAAATCGAAGAAGCTTTCCTAGTGTTTCTGCAGGGAGATGATGTATTTCGTCAAGAAATAATGAACCTTCATCTGCAAGTTTTATTATGCCTTCTACGTCTTGATGGGCGTTAGTAAATGCTCCCTTCTTATGTCCAAAAAGAATTGATGTTGCTAATGATTTGTCAATCAAAGCACAATTTACTTTTTTGATTTTTTGATTCTTGAACCCATGCGTACAGAGATGGATTAATTCAGCAGTAGACTCTTTTCCTGAACCACTCTCGCCGTAAATCAACACGTGGGCATATTTCACCTGTGCAGCTTTCATTATATCTTTTTTCCAAGGAATCATTATTAAATTATCTGTATAAATTGATGTTTTTTTAATTTTATTATAATTACGAATAATATCATTAAATGGTTTAACTATATTATCAAATCCTTCTCTAAGATGATAATTTAAAAGAATTCTCAACAAAACAATATTACGTTTTTCTATGACACTATCAGTTTTGCCAAAAACATCAATTTGTAACATTTTGGCATGCCGATGAGAAGTTAAATACTCTTCAAAAGCCTCTTTTTTTAACGTGACATCAGAATGTAGTTTATATTGCCAAATATTACGGGTTTCATTTTTAAAATTTAGCCTTTCTGTAATCTTGGGAGCAAGGTCTCTTTCTGCCGAAATCAATGGACTTTCAACATCACTCGATACACATGAATATTTGTTGTCATAAATAATTTTAGACGTTAAAATAAATGAAAATATTGTCTCAAAGTTCTTTATTCCTACAAAATTTCGTTGATTTTCAGATAGAACAACTCTTTCCTCTCTTTTTTTATTTGACAGCAAATTTTTAATGGACACTAATGTTTGATTGTCTGAACTTAAAAAGTCATGTGGATCTGGGGGGAAAATAATAACACCTTTTGTTTTACTCATCTCTAAATCATTAAAGAAACTAAACAAGCCACTAGAAAGTGCGACTCTGTTCGCTCCGAAATCACTGGCATCGTCATTAGATAAATAGCTTGGTGCGTAAATCTTAGGATTAGAGTCAAGTATCAAAATATCGCTATTCCGTATAATACTATTATCATGTAAAGCTTCGAAGTCAGGAGATATAGATTTTACTAAGACTGTAGAATTTCCATAAAATGCAGAATTTATTAGTTTAGCTAAGCGATTTTCTCCGACTATTGTTATTTGAATTAAATCTTTTGATATATTATCCATATTACCCCCATATTTTTAAATCTATTCATAGAATACAACATATTATAATTGCCACATATATTGTAATATATCATTTCAATATAATATCGCAATAGTCTATTTGTTTATGTTTGTCATTTTTTTTTAAGTCAAATCATGACATATCGCAAATAATGGCACGAAGACTGCTTTAAAATCTATTTAATGCAATTTAATAATTTTTTTAACAAACAGCCATGGAGGCAAATCGTGGATGCAACAAAAAAACTGGAATTACTTTCTATAATGGAAAAAGTTCTTAGTGCCGATGAAGATCAAACCCAAGGAGATAATTGGTTAGCTCGCAAAGAAGCAGCCAAAAGACTTCAATGCTCTACAAGGCATTTTATTCGTAAGTATGAACAAACAGGACGTTTGAAAAATTATAACCCTGGCGGATGGGCGATGTATTCAGAACGTGAAGTTCATGCAGTTCTAATAGGAGAAAGATAATGGGACAGCATATTTTTAAAATGCAAAAAATTGCCATTCTAACAAAGACAGCGTATGAGCTTAATGGTTTTTATACAAAGCTGCTTTTGATTAACCGGAAAGATTTCAAAATTGAAAAGCGCGGGGTCAAACATGCTTCAGGAACATTCTTTAAACTGGATCGTTCAAACTTTAAAGTTGCTAAACAGTTTTTGAATAAGAAGTGATATTAATTGGAAAAAATCATGGAATTTTGTTATCAGAAAAGTAAAAAAATCAAGGAAATGGCATGTTTAGATTTTATATAAATCAGAAAAATTTCAACTTTTTCAACAGGAAAGAAAATAATTTTTTATATAGACTAACGTCTTATCGTGCGATAAGAATTCCGTACAAGCAAAATACAAATGACCTACAATCATTTTACAATCGTCTCACAAGCGATTTACAATTGTCTCACAGCGATTTACAATTGTCTCACAAGTCGCTCACAAGTGTTTTACAATAGGAAAAGAAATGGATTCACAGGAAAAAATACTCTTAGAGATTCAGTCTAAAGAGAAGCACCACGGAAGCGTGCTGGAACAATATCGTCAGGCTTTGATAGAGATGACAAAGAAATATTTCACCCAAAAAGAAATGGCTAAAATGCTGAACAAGGGAGGTATAAAAATAACTCAGCAGGCCGTCTCTAATTATTTAAGAAAAATGCCAATAACTATGGAGGAATTAAATGGCAAAACAGAATCTGATAGTGTAAACCTTAACAAATGGAAGGAGCAAAAACCAGTAAGAAAATCCAGATCAAAGAAACCTGTTATCTTTGATCTAACAAAAGCATTTAAATAAAAATAAAATGGAGGTAATAACTATGCGTAAACTTGTAATATTCACAATGGGAGGAAAAGGAGGCGTCGGAAAAACCGCGTTTATGGTGAATCTAGCCGAATATTTTTCATTTCATGATATTCCTAAAACTCTGGTTGACTGTGATATGGAAAACAAGGAAAAGGGAAGCTTGGCTCACTATTTTCCTGAAGCAATAAAGATAAATATCAGAAAGCCTAATGGTTTGGATATATTTCTTGATGCAACGGAAAAAGTCAACAGTCCTGTAGTTATTGCAGACTTGGGAGCCGGTTCCGGTTTCGATGTAATCCGGTGGTTTAAAGAAATGTTTCCCATCGCCCAAAAATACGGCATTAATTTTCTTGCCGTCGGCTCTGTTACATCTAATCCGGGTTCGCTGGAAACAGTTTTTTCCTGGGCTAATGAGTTGCAGAATAATGTAAAATATCTGATTGTAAAAAATTATTTTCAGGGAGAACCAAAATTATGGGTTGAGGGTAAAGATGCTGAAAAATTTCGGCGTGCTTTCCGTCCTTATGAGGTAGAAGTCGAAGCTCGTATGCAGGATTTACAAACTGAACTGGAAAATTATGGTTCAACCTTGACATCAGCTATGAATTCAAAACATTCTGTATTCCAGAGCTTTTCAGTCAGGTGCAGAATGGAATGCAGTAGAAACCAAATATTTAAGGAGTTAGACAAATGCAAAAAAATAATAGTACCGTAAAAAAACAGTCAAAAAATGTTAGCCGCAATGCTCTTCAAGTTATTATCCAGGAGCTTTCACTATCTGATTCCCAAAAAGCAAAAATGTATGAAGATTTGCGAAACATGGGCATTACAGATGATAATGATCCTATTGTAAAGTTCACCATGATTCAAGGGTTATTCGCCAAGTATACTGGCGAAAAGGTGGAAAAACTCGTAGAGACAAGTGAGTGTCTTGAAGATACAATGCTTGCCAACGAGGAGATCGCTAACCGATTTTCTAATGATTTGCGAGAATTCAAAAAGAGTATAAAAGTTTGGAATCATGAAGTAATCATTAAAACTCAAGGAATCATTGATCACTTACAAAACGATGAAAGAAAACTGCAGGATAAAATCCAAAAAGAGCAGAGAGAACTCTATAAAGTCAAGAAAGAGCGTGATGAAATTAAAAATTCATGTACAAATATTATAATAGGTACTATTGTTTTTTGCCTTATTAGCATTATCATTGCTGGGTTTATTCATGCTATTATGTGGAGAGATACTTCTGAAAACAACAGTAAAACTGTAGAATACAGGGAGACTGTAGAAAAATGCAAGCCAACTTTAAAGATTGCTGACAGTCAGTCACAATGGATACGAGAATATAAACAAGCTCTTGAAGATTTTAAGCCAATTAATCTCAAGCCAACCCCAAATATGTACGGAACAGGAATAAATAGTGAAATAGAGGCAGAGAAGAGAAGAATCCTATATTTAAATATGAGACGCAATAAGGAAAATTTTGAAAAGTCTAGAAAACTACTAAAAAAAATAAGAGAACTTGGAGAAGAAAAGAAATGATCTGCGGTAAAGCATTTGTTGGTGGAAACGACTATGTCAGCAAACATCTCAGTGCAAATGATTATTACGAAAAAGGTAAGCAAATCACGGGCATCTGGCTTGGCAAAGCGTGTGAATCTTTTGGTATAGAAGAAAACACCGCTGTTAGTCCTAAAGCTTTTGAAGCTATTCGGGATAACAAACACGCCTTATCAGGTGCCCAATTAACCGCCAGGCATAATACAAACAGGAAAGAAGGCGTGGAGCATGTCAGTAATCGTAGAAATTTTTACGATTTTACCTTTTCCGCTCCTAAAAGCTTTTCAATCATGGCGGTAACAATGGAGGATTCAAGAATCCGCGAATGGCATCATAATGCCGTTATGAAAACAATCACAGAAATGGAAAAATACACGGCAAGACAGGAACATGTTTCAAATGGGGTTGAACAGACAGCTAAGTTTTGTGCGGCAATGTATGAACATGATGCTAACCGTGCTCTGGAACCGCAGTTGCACAACCATGTTATAATCTTCAACGCTACTCCATCGAAAGACGGCAGGAATTATGCGATTGAGTCAAATGAATTTTTCCAACGCTGCCGATATTTGACAGCGGTTTATCGAAATGAATTGGCAAATCAGGCAATTAGGGGTGGTTATGATATTGAATTTGACAAACACAATGCACCCCAGATTAAAGGCTTGAAGGATATTTCTGAGCATTTCTCAAGGCGCACAAAAGAAATTGAAATGTTAATTGAGCAGGCTGAAGATTATCTGGGCACTACATTGGGAAGAGCAGAGAAAAAGCAAATAACATTTGCGTCCCGTGGTTTTGATATAGAGAAATTTGAAGAACTTTGGGATAATAAAAAAACAATAAGTTCTTCCAGAAAAAACTTTATTCAACAGTTCCTAAATACTGTCCGCAAAGCCAGTAATAGTTCGCTTCATGAAACAACAACGCCTCAAGTGATAAATAATCAATGGAACGGCTTGTCGGAAGAACAACAGTCAAAGCTGAATCATGTTGTAAATGAAACAACCCATAAAGTTGAATATAATCGAAAAGGGAAAGTACGTAATTTGTATCAGAATTTAGAGGAAGCGGCGTTTTATGCAAAAGAGCATCACTTTGAAAGGCAAAGCGTAATCAAAGATTATACTTTCAAGGAAACTATATTGAATTCCTTATGCGGACAAGGATATAAACTTGAAAATATTGAATCCCAGCTCCAAATACAATTAGATGATAATAAAATTATCGCGGTTCAAAATGAACTTGCGGCTGTAGAACACTGGGAACGCGAAAAGGAGCTTCTGGAAAATATTCAAAGAGGCAGGAATGTTTTTGAAAAAGATATTTTTTCTGAATTTGAACCGTCTGGAAAACTTAACCTCGAACAATTTGAAGCTGTAAAGCAACTGTTAAACAGCCCTGACCAGTTTTGCGCTTTAGTAGGAAAAGCAGGAACCGGCAAAACATTTTCAATTAGTGAGATTGTCAGGGCAAATATTGAAAATGACATTGATGTCGTAATGTGCGCCCCCACAAACGGAGCCCGTGATATTTTGCGAAAAGATGGCAGAATTTTAGAAGAAAAATATGAACAGCCCGGAACCGCACAACCTTTTGAGGACGCAATTTCCTTGCAACGCCTACTCATAGATAAACAAAAACAAGCGAATATAAAACCGGATTCTTTGATAATTCTTGATGAAGCCGGACTGGCTTCAACTAAACAGCTTTATTCGTTGGCAAAACTAGTCAAGCAATCTCGTGCGCGACTGTTATTAGTTGGTGATCCCGGTCAACACTCCTCAGTCGAAGCCGGAGATGCTTTCAGAATGTTGCTGAAATATTCCTCACTCGAAAGAACCAAAATCAAGCAGGTAATGCGGCAGAACAAAGATGCCATGAAAGGCATATATCGTCAAGTGGCGAAAGATTTATCAAGTGGCAACATTCGATCAGCATTTTGCAGACTTGAAGAGCAAGGAGCTATTATCGAAGCCAAAGGCAAGACCAGGCATGAAATGATGGCAGAAGAATATATGAAAGCTATTAATGCGGGTAATTCTGCTATCGTTGTAAACCCGACTCATCGTGAAAATAACGACGTCTCAAGTAGAATAAGGGAAAAACTCAAAGCTAGAGATTTGATACATAATGAAAGAGAAATGCTCTCTTTAAAGTCTCTAAACTGGACAGTAGCGCAAAAGAAAACATATAAAAACTATCACCCTGGAATGATACTGGATTACCGTAACAATCAACAAGAAAATTTCCTGACTGTTCAAAAAATCATCCATAATAAAGGGCTGTTATGCAGAGATCATTCAGGCAATGATCTGATAATTGCTAGAAATAATTTAGGCAACTACGATGTTTTTGAAAAACAAACACTTCACGTTGGAATTGGTGACAGAATAATGTTGAAATCTGGAGGTAAAAACAGAACCGGAGAATTCTCAAATGGAGAAATCATCACCGTAAAAGAATTTGACAAATCAGGCAATATAATTTCTTCTGACGGTCGAACATTAACAACCAGCAAACTTTCCTACGGTTATGCTTCTACTTCTCATAAATCCCAAGGAACAACCTGCCATTCCGTCATAATCGGCTTTGACCGGCATTCCATCCAACATGCCGACCGAAAAATCGCGTATGTCGCGGGAACCAGAGGAACCGAAAACATAAAAATATTCTGCGAAAACAAACTCGAATTATGGGATATAGAAAAACGCAAAGGCGACCGCAAATCAGTAATAGAAATGCTGGAAAAAGAAAACCCCCAAGAGCAAAAATCACAGACTGGAATCCATTTAATCATAGATTCCCTGCAAAGTTTCTGTGAAAGAGCTCAAAACAAGCTTTTAAACATGACAATAAAAAACAAAGAAATAGCAATGGAACATCAGCCGGAAATTGGAATCAGTATATAATATAAGGTTACGCAACAGCCCCAGGATAGAACTCTGATCATCTATGAGGAGCACTGCAAAATCCAATTAACCGATGGCCGCGCCGACTTCGAATCAACTTCATACGGCTACGCCACCACCAGCCACAAAAGGCAGGGCAAGAATATATGAACGTCATTTTACAAAAAATAGATATTGAAAAAGTCCGAACTATAGCTAAAAACTGGTCATTCCAAAGTTGGTCAGTTCCATTTTCCTTGTTACAATCGAAAAAATAGCGAAAGCACAATGCGCCAATGGGTCTCTGCCGCGTGATTTTCATGAAGACACAGACAAATAGTTGAGGGTAAAAAAATTTTTGATTTTTTGTTATCAAATTAGGGAAGCCTACTTGACAAAGCGCTACTGAGCCCGTATAGTTAGGTTAACCTAATTAACATGGATATTTATTCAGGTTCTCGAAGAAGCTAGGTTTTATCTATTATAAACAAAAAACGTGTTTGTCATTTAAAATAACAATGCATTCTTTAAACTAATTTAAAAACGATTTTAAAAGTTGTTTTCAGTTTGCAAAAAACAAAATTCATATTTCTATATGAAAAGGAGTATATCATGTTTCAAAAGAAGTACAAGAAGAATCAGTGGCAACTAGCTAAACATGTCCGAAAATGCAGTATTTTTACACTTGTTGAACTCCTCGTCGTGATCGCTATTATCGCGATTCTTGCAGGAATGCTGCTGCCGGCTTTGGGAAAAGCCAGAAACAAAGCTAAAGAGATTTCATGCACAAGCTGTTTGAAACAAATTAGTTTAGCAAATGTCTCATATGTTAATGATTATGACGGCTATTCTGTCCCCTATAAGGGGGCGGGAGCCATGGGACAGGGCGTATATTGGTATGGAACAAGCTCAGGGGGGGGTGAATATGATCTTACAAGGAATGAATATTTGGGGCCTTATATAGGAGAGTCCGGCAAAGTTTTTGTTTGCCCGCATCTTGCTAACAGAGTAACAGATTACAAAGCAGTCTCTATTTCAGGATACGGCTACAACGCGTTGTGGTTGGGAAGGTATACCTCAAAAGGAATTACCTATATAGCCAAAGTGGGTAAATTTAAAAATCCTTCCGGCATTGTCGCGTTCGGGGATTCTGCTTGGGACAGCCCTATGGGTATTCAGTATTCTCCGCTGTTGTGGCCAGACAAACGCCCTACTGCGACAGGAGCAAATGGAACGAATGGTTATAACGGAATTCACTTTCGTCATAATAAACGGGCGAATATAGGGTGGCTTGACGGTCATATTTCTTCGGAAGGAATTGCCGTGTCTGGTTCAATGCTTGACGGGGCGGTCATTGGTGATTTTGTCGCTGACGGACTTAATAATGTATATAGCGGAAACGCTGATTAATCTGGTGCGTTATCATGAATAAAAAATTATTACTCGTATTATTACTTTTAGGAGCGGCGGTAGCTTCTTGCGGATTACTCGGAGAAAAAGAGTCATTTAAAGAAAAAGTTATTACTGATAAAAACGCTGAAATTGCTGTGAAATTTACTAAATATATTTTTGATTACAGCAGAAAACATGATAGTAGAAAGTTTTATAAGAGGTTTCGCGGAGTACCGTTGGAATGCCGGGAATACGCTTGGAATACTCTTGGAGAGATAAGCTCATTAGCCGAGCCAATTAAGGTAACTATACCGGCTATGGGGAAAGCAAAACGTTATGTTTACTATAATGTTGGCGGTAAAGAATATTGTTTTACAGTTTCCCTCATTAAAAAAAGGTGGCAACTCAGAAGTATACAAAAAGTAAAAAATAATTAGGCTGGGAATTTAAGAATTATGTGGCTTTTTATATTGCTTATTTTGTTTGGGGCATATCTCCAAACTATAATAAAACTGTCTGTTTTAAATAGAGTTTTCAGGTGGGGAAGCGTGTTGTTGTTTACTCTGCCGGTTCTTTTTATGTACTCACAGGCAGCGCAGATAAATTTAAAAGATTTTAATTTTTTGATGAGCGATCTCAATACCCTTAGTACAATATGTGTGCTGGTTATCATCCAGGAAGCTTTGGTACTGGTATTCGGGGCGATGCTGCTGCGGCGTTATCTTTTGGAGAAACAACTTCACTTTTGGTATTATACGGTACTTTTACCTTCCTGTTTATTTCCTGTAATTTGTTTTGCCGGGATAGTTTATCTGTTTAACACTTACAGTGGAATGAGTTTTCAGGGAGTGGCGTTTTGGTTTATATTTGGGATGTTTATTGTTACCGGTGGTTTAGCCGAGCTTCTTTCCTGGCTGATGAAGGATAAAGAACAATTAATACAGTGGACGGCATTGTCATCTTTAGTTCAAATTTTTATCGCGATGTTTTTACCTGTGGTCTTCGGCGGAAAAGCTCCGGGTGGCGATCTGGTGAAATTGAATGTTAGTATGGTTGCGGGGGTGGCGTTTATACTTTTAACAACTGCAATATTTACTGTTTTAGCCCATTTGGGGATGTGGCAAAAACTGGTAATTATAAAGAAACGGCTTACGGGCTTTAATTAAAAATACAAAAAGGAATTTTTTGCTATGACTTATTTAACTCAAGCGCTATCATGGATTTCCAGCAGCTTAATGCTGCCGGTAATAGTTTTATTATTAGTTGCGTTTCTATATTCTCTGGCATTGCTGGGGGAATTTTTCTCATTATATATTCGACTGCTGAAGGGGCATAAAAACCTCAAAAAGATAATGGTTAAAATTGATAATATCGGGGACTTTGATTTTTCCAATATGCCACGTTGTTCTTTCTCGGATAAGTTGAAAAAACTTATAGCATTGGACTGGCACCCGGTTCATTGTGATAAATTTATCGCCGATTGTCACACAAATTATTCCCGGGAGCTGGAACGCCTGAAATTTACCCTTAAAATAGGTCCCATGCTCGGGCTCATGGGAACATTGATTCCAATGGGACCGGCTCTGGTGGGTTTGGCAAATGGAGATATTTCCTCTATGGCTTATAACATGCAAATGGCATTCGCAACGACGGTTATTGGTATATTTGTCGGAGCTATCGGTCTTATTACCTTCTCTGTCAAAAAACTTTGGTATAACGAGGAAATCGCCAACTTGCAGTACGTCCTGGATTTACAATTATACCACAAAGATGGAGGAGAAAAACAATGATGCACCGCAGAAAAAATCGTTATACAAACACCTTTGAAGCAGAGGACCACGATCCTTTGTCAAACATGGCTAACTTGTTTGATGTGGCAATGGTTTTTGCGGTGGCGCTGATGGTGGCACTGGTTGTCCGCATGAAAATGACTGAATTTTTGACTGATAAAGATGTAACTTTCGTCAAAAACGCAGGCAAAAAGGATATGGAAATAATTGTTAAGAAAAACAATAAAATAACGAGATATAAATCCCAAAAGAGTTCAAAAAGCAAGAACGGCAAAGGCCGGCGCGTCGGCATTGCCTATCAACTTGATAACGGTGACATAATCTATGTCCCGGAATCAGAATAAACAAGAGAAGACGTATGAAAAAGAGATATGGAAAGATAGTTGGCATTGTTAGTATAAGTGTACTGCTTTTGGTTTCATGGTTTGTTTATAATCAATGGATTAGCCCTACCAGGATAGGTTTCATCAACTACCCTGACTACATGTTTGCGCAGTTTGATTCTGCGAATTCAAACAGATTTATTAAAGTTGAACGGATAAACTGGAAAAAAGGGGAAAAGACCAAGCTCAAAAGCTACAACGCGGTTTATATTTTTGGTATGGGGCTGCGTTTGCCGGAAGAGCGGATGGCCGCACTGAAAGAAGCCGTTAATGATGGTTTGGCTGTATATGTCGCCAGTTCGACAAGCCAGAAGGCAAACATCACTTCAATCACCGGGAAACAGCTTGAATATGTTCAAAAATACTTAGGCAATAGTGGAAAAACAAACTTTAAACGTCTGTTGAATTATACTCGCCGTGAAATTGACGGGAAAAAAATATTTTCAGATCCTGTTCAGGAACCGCTGGTTATTCCCCATGATGGATTCTTTCATGCGGGAGAGAACTCCATTTTTAAGACACTTAAAGAATATAAAGCTTTTCGCAAAAAGAACAAGTTAAACTATTCCAATGCTCCAAAGGTATGCTTTCTTACTTCCACTGCGGGGCCTTCGGCTGAACATATCTGCGCTGTGGTAAAGGCATTCGAAAAAGAAAAAATTAATATCTACCCTGTCTTCGGCTTTCGCAAACGCCTTGATTTTATCCGAAAAGTAAGCCCGGACATGGTGGTTTTAATGCCGCACGGACGTTTTACTACCGCCAAAGAAAATGAAGTTATTGACTATTTGAAAAAACAGAACATCCCTTTGCTTTGTCCGATTAATGTTTATGAACCATATATTAAATGGCTGAAAAATCAACGCGGCATGGCCGGCGGTATAATGAGTCAAAGCGTTACAATGCCGGAACTTGACGGTGGAATAATGCCTTATGTTCTTTCCGCGCAGTTTAAAAATGAAAAAGGATTATATGTATTTAAAGCTCTGCCCAAAAGGATAAAAACATTTACACAAACTGTTAAAAAATATTTAACCTTAAGATACAAAGCGAATAAAGATAAAAAAATTGTTATTATCTACTATAAAGGCCCTGGCAAAAACGCGTTAGCGGCTGCCGGACTGGAAGTCGTTCCATCTTTGTACAATACTCTGAAAAACCTCGAAAAAGCCGGATATAACACCGGTAAGTTACCACAAGACGCAACTGAATTAGAGGCTCAAATACAGGCAAACGCGGCAATATTCAATCCTTACGCCAAAGGAAGTATCCAGAAATTTGTGGAAAAATCGTCTACATTGCTTGTTCCCGTAAAAGATTATCTAACCTGGGTTGAAGACGCTATGCCCGCCGATCTCTACGCTGAAGTTGAGCAGCGTTACGGCAAGGCCCCGGGGCCGTATATGAGCATCAATAGAAACGGCACCGATAATATCGCTCTCGCGGTTCTGCGCTACGGAAACATTGTCCTCATGCCGCAATCCCTTCCCGCTTACGGTGATGATACTAATAAACTTATCCATGGAGCCAAACACGCTCCGCCGCATCCATATATCGCCACTTATCTGTGGGCAAGATACGGCTATAAAACCGACGCACTTATTCATTTCGGGACTCACGGCAGTTTTGAGTTCACTCCGTGGAAACAAACAGCGCTATCAAATTATGACTGGCCGGATGTATTGATTGGCGACATGCCTCATTTTTACATATACACTATAAACAATATTGGAGAAGCGATTATTGCCAAACGAAGAGGTTACGCGGCGTTAATCAGCCATTTGACTCCTCCGTTTATGTCCAGTGATCTTTATGAGGATTTAGCTAAAATTCATGATAAAATACACGCTTGTATTAGTACAGAAACTAATGGATTGTTGCGCAAGCAATATGAAGCGAGCATAATCGCGTTAGTAAAAAAGAAAAAAATTGACCATGAATTAGGACTAAAAAATCTCAAATTCCTGGATAAAGATACTTTATTGAGGATTCACAATTATATCCACGAACTGGAAAGCGCGAAGATAAATCGCGGATTATATGTGCTGAACCGTAAATATTCAGATGCCGAAGCCGCGGAAACCGCAAGATTAATGGCGGTTGACGCAATCGCGATCAGCCTCGCCGATGTTGACATCATTAAAGGCAAATTAACGCCGAAACAAAAAGCTGATGCGCACTATTTTGACGATCTATATTTAACTCCCGCACACAAAATAATAGATGGATTGCTTAAAGGGGAAAAGGTCGAAAAGTTTATAAATAAGAAAGATTTACAAAACTTAAGAGCGTCGAGGTGTAATAAAAAGGAAAAAAGCTCTGTAAATCTATTGGCAATGATGATTAGCATGAAAGCTAATGCTGATGAAGCCAAAAGAAACAATAATAACGGTTCTGTTTCGGTTCAAGAACAAAAAATGTTAAAACAAGCTTTGCTTGAAAACTGTAAACTCCCCGGCAGGCTTAAATTCATTCGTTCATTGCAGAAACCCAAAACCTTTGAGCGCGTGTCTTCGCTGACGAGCCCGCGCAACATAAGCAAGGCTCGTAGAATCGCTCAGCTTGTCCCTAAAATGAAAAAGATGGTTGACATTGCGACGGCACCAGATATGCTGGCGTTAATCAGAATGATTCAGAAGCCTCAATTAAAAGCATATTTATTCGATCTCATGAAGGATAAAGATATTAAAAATAAAATCCTTGCGGAACAAAAGAAGCAAATCCAACTTAAAATAAAAACAGCTTTAAGCAAGCCATATATTGCAGCCCTTTATTTCACGCTTAATCCCAATCTGGATAAAATTTTGGCGACAAATAGAATAAAGGATATGTTTAAACTAAAAATAAAAATAGCGGAACTGGTAAAATTAAAGAATCGTTTAAATTTTCTACAGGGAATGCGGCAATACCGTGATTTGATTGCCGAAAACAAACAAAAACACGCGGTAAATACGGCAAAAATCCTTGCTACTTCAAAAAAATCATTGGACAAAGCCATTGCGAAATGTACAAGGGCGATAAAAAAAGCTTCCCAACGCTATTCAGATTATTTACACGCGGTAAAAATCGCGTTTGAGGCGATGAATAATGTTGTTGATTATAAAAAAGCTCTTTTAGCTTCTACAGACGCGGAAGTCAAAAGTTTAATTAACGCATTGAACAGCGGCTACATCGCGCCATCCTCGGGGGCTGATCCTATAAGAAATCCCAACTCGATTCCTACAGGCAGAAACTTGTTTTCAATAGACACGGAAAGCACCCCGACAAAAGAAGCATGGAAAACAGCTGTCCAGCTCGGCGATGCCCTCATAAAATCAAAACTCAAAGCCAAAGGCAGATATCCTAAAAAAGTAGCGTTTACCTTATGGGGCGGCGAATTCATCAGAAGCCACGGTACTAATGTCGCGGAAATTCTATATATGCTCGGTGTTCAGCCGGTTTGGAGTCCGCGCGGTAGAGTGAAAGACGTAAGACTGATTCCAATTGAAAAACTGAAGCGTCCACGAATTGATGTGGTCGTTCAAACTTCGGGACAATTCAGAGGCGCGGCAACATCTCGTTTGTACTTGATAGACAAAGCCGTACGCATGGCCGCCGCTGCGGATGACGGAGACAAATATAAGAACAACGTGAAAGAAGGAGCCCTGGCGGCGGAAAAAGTGATGATTGCCAAGGGGTATTCTCCGATTGAGGCTCGAAAACTCGCGACGGCACGTATTTTTGGCGGCGCAAACGGTAATTTCGGTACCGGCATCATGGGCCTGGTTGAATCTGGCGATAAATGGGAGAAAGACCAGGAAATAGCCGATCAATACATGAAAAACATGGGGGCAGTCTACACTCGTGATAACTGGTGTGAGTTTAAAGGCGGTGTATTTGAGGCCGCTTTGCAAAATACAGATACAGTTGTCCAGCCGCGTTCTTCAAACGCCTGGGGACCTTTGTCGCTGGATCACGTGTATGAATTTATGGGCGGCATGAACTTAGCCGTTAAAAAAGTTACCGGCAAAAGCCCTGATGCGTTCTTTAATGATTTGCGGAATCCCAATAGCGCCCGTGTCCAAAGCGCGAAAGAAGCGGCGATGATTGAAGCTAGAACAACTATTTTGAATCCCAAATTCATCAAAGAGATGATGCAGGAAGGCGCCGGAGCCGCAGAATCTTTCGCAGAAGTCGCACGTAATTCCTATGGCTGGGAGGTTATGCGTCCGGAAATGCTTGAGGATTATTACTGGGAGGACGTCAAAAAAACTCTCATTGATGACAAGTATAAACTCGGGACAAAAGAGTTCTTTGAAAAGAAAAACCCTTACGCCTTGCAGGAAATGACTGCGGTTATGCTCGAAACCATCCGCAAAGGCTATTGGAAAGCCAATGCTAAAACCCAAAAAGAACTCGCTCAACTCCATGCTGAATTAGTGAAAAAATATGACGCCGGATGCAGCGGCTTTGTATGCAATAACAAAAAATTACAGAAAATGATTGGGAACTTGCTGAAAAACAAAAAATTGCGGCAGGAATACCAGAAAAATATAAGCAAAGTCCGTACCGCTTCTGTATCAGGCAAAAAAGCAGTAAAAGGCATGGAGCTAAAAAAACAGGAACCCAAAAAGAAAGAAATCAAAGAGCTTTTAAAAGAAAATGCGGCAGCTTTAATAACAATAATGGGAATAATCTTACTTCTCATCATTTCCGTCGTTATAGGTAGCCGAAAAAGAAAAGAATAACCTCATCATTATTCAAAAATATGCCGTGAAAAGTTTTGCAATTGTCTCTAGTACTTTTTGTTTTTACGTTAAAGTACTGGAGGCTTCAGCTTTTACGTTAAATCAGAGGTATTTGTTAAGGCGCAACAAGTTGCGCATAATTTCGAGCATTAGAGATGCTCGACCAGCGCCAAACAAGTTTGGATTTTATATTTGTTTTTGACCAATAGTTAATTGTATGAACAAGTTAAAGTATATCAAATTACGAAGTCGACGTTCGGTCGACGCTGGATCACGGAGGCGTTGCATCCGCCTTTTTTTAGTTTTGGCGGAACCGTCTATATTATTGTCCCTTTTCAATTTTTCAACAATTCTCTCTCTTAAAGCTTGCAAACCGGAAGTTTCTAAATATCCGCCGATTTTGCCGCTCTGAATTGCTGTTGCCGCGGCCTGTTTAATATGTTCCGGGGTATCTGATGTCGGTTTTGCCCATGACAAAAATGCTACATTTTGGGTGTACCTGAACACGAATATTATTAAGTTTTTTTTGTCATAACATTCTTATTTTTGTAATAGGAAATCTGCAATTGCTTTGTATAGTGTACTGACTGCGAGAATCGCACAGTGCCTTCCATTTTCTGATATTTGTGACTTTGAAGAGTTGAAGTAATCAAGAGCATCGAGTACTTGTTTCGGATTGACCGCAAGGGCATCCATGACATCTTTTTTTTCTGCAAACTGTGCAACTTGTTCTCCGGCTGTTTTGGTGTCAAAACACCCATTGCCCGTATAAAACTTTATTTTTTTAATAATGCCATCTTTGATATAGAGATAAAATTCCATTTCATCATCGCAAATTCCTTTTAGCAATGCGGATGCTGTAGAATCATTCATCCTGCCGAAATGTTCGAGGTCGTTTTTCATACTAATCTCCATGTTTTGTTGATGTTTCCCTGATTTTATCCCAAAGTTCTGAAATTATTTTCGCGGCCTCACCTTTTCCGTATTCAACTATGGTTTTTTCCGCCATCAAAGAGTCGTGTACATTTCTGTCAAACGGTATTTCCGCAATAACTTTACTTCCGTTTTTGTCGGCTTCGTCATGGATTTTTTTTGTCATTTCAGCATTCAGATCTGCTTTATTAATGATAACCAGAAACTGAATCCCGAAATGTTTTACGAGTTCAATAACTCTCTGTAAGTCATGTACACCTGAAACAGTAGGTTCGGTAACCATCAGAATCAAATCCGCCCCGGTCACAGAGGCGATTACCGGACAGCTTGTTCCCGGCGGGCCGTCACCAATAATATATGGTTGCTGTAATTCTTCTGCGTAATTCGCAGATTCCCTGCGAACATGAGATACCAATTTACCTGAATTTTCTCCGCCGGCACCAAGTTTGGCATGAAGCATTGCCATATTATTTATTACTGAAAGATAAGAATCTCCGGTATGAGCGGGTTTTGAGGAAAACGCATCGACAGGACAAACTCGCTGGCACAGTCCACATCCTTCACAAACCATGGGATTAACTTCGTAAGTCATTCCGATAAAATCATTAGCGGGGCCGGTTAAATCAATCGCATCAAAATGGCAAAATGATGCGCATTTTCCACAGCCGAAACACTTGTCCGGGTCTATAATGAATTCATTGCTTCCCGAGAATTCTTCTGTCTTTACTATTGCCGGCTTCAGGAGCAAGTGCAAGTCAGCTGCATCAACATCAGCGTCAAAAACCACATTCTCGCGGCATAGATATGCAAGAGATGAAGTGATGGTTGTTTTTCCTGTTCCGCCTTTTCCGCTAATTACTACAATTTCCTGATAATCCTGCGATCTGCCGGTTTTAAAATCGGCATCACGAAAAGATTGTGTCCGGGTATTTGAAATTATTTTCCCGGAAGGTTTGCGTCCTTCCAGCTTTTTAATATTCATAAAAATATCGGCAAAGATATCTGTCAACTCAGGATGATGTTTAATTAAAATACCACCGTAAGAGTATGTTTCAGCATATTTTCTGTCAAACGGGATACGTCCGAGAATTGGAATATCGTATTCTTTCGCAAAATCCGCGATAATTGCATCATCTCCATCTGAACGGTTTATCACAATGCCGGTGGCATTGCCCATATTCAGCGAAAGTTCCACAGCCAGTTTAAGATCATTCAAGCCAAACGGTGTTGGCTCTGTTACCAGTACCGCAATTGTATCAGTTCCGCTTAATGCTTCAACAACCGGACATGCCGTTCCGGGGGATGCGTCAAGTATATTATATACAGGACTGCTTTCGTGTTTTTCCGCTGTTTCAACAAGCATATGTTGTTTTAACTGTTTCACAACCGCCGGTGCCAGTGATTCACCAATATTCAGAATTCCATAAGCAAAATAAAATGGTCGGTCTTTCGCAGTTTCGGAAAAGAATACTTTCCCTAACGGAGAAGCTTCTTCTGTTAACGCGGCATTTGGGCACACGTAAGAGCAGGCGCCACAGGCATGACACAATTCATTAAAAAACAACCGTTTCTTGTTTACTAAAGCCAATGCGTTATATCCACATGCCGCGACACACTTCCCGCAGGCAGTACATTTTTCCGGATGAAGTTTCGGCTTCAACACTGTCACGTTTTCCTCTTTCATATTCTCTGACGGAACAAACAGGTGATCATTCGGCTCCTCAACATCTCCGTCAAGCAACCTGACAAGATTACCGGTTTCATTCAGGTGATAAGCCAGGTTAACGGCAAATGTCGTTTTCCCTGTACCTCCTTTACCACTTGCAATAGTTATATTCACAGATTAAACTCCAATATTTCGCCAGTATGTCCCATGTTAAAGATATCCGGTAAAGCATGTTTTAAATAAGCAGCCGCATAAAATCCGATACAATGAGTTGCCCGGAAATAGCTTATGCCGAATTTTCTGATAATATCAATGGTAAAATCAAGCCGGGAATCATTAACATTGCGTAAATGAGTGCCGCCGATAACAGCAAAAATATCGTCGGAACCACTTAAAAATTTAATATGTTCAAGAGTATTACCAAGACCGCGATGGCAACAACCTAAAATAACGATGATGCCCATGGCGGAACGGATAAATATTGCCTGGTCATCAGGAAGAAGATCAGGTTTTGTCAAGCTGCGGTCACAGTAAAATCTTGATGAAAGATTTTCTTCCGGGTATTTCAGTGGAATTTCGCCGGTAGCTGCAATTAGCGGAGTAATTTTTGAAGACGTCTTTGAAGAAAACAGGTTACGGTCTTCTTGAAGCAGGAGATTTTTGTTTTTTTCTGAAATGCCGATATATTTCGGCCCGTCCGATTCTTTTGCATATTTTTCTTCTAAAACAGCTGGATGAATATAAATCTTCGGGCGGCAAAAAGGGTCTTCAAGAAGAACACCAATTCCTCCGGTATGGTCATAATGACCGTGACTGATGACAAGATCAGTGATTCTCTCAGGATTAATACCCAGTTGCCGCATATTATGCTTCAGACAATATCCCTGTCCTGTGTCAAACAGAATGCAATTATTATCATATTCAACCAGGGTCGACAATCCATGCTCACCGAGAAGTGCTCCTGATGCGATATTATCCACTATCAATTTTATTTTTAGTTTTTTCATAAGATGTTTTTAAAGTTCTGCTTTCATTTTGTAAACCTGTCATCTGATTTCTGTTTACGGACTTCTCCTTTGTGTTTTTCCTGCCACCCGGCAATAGCATTCGGATATGCGTCAAAATCCGGAATGTATGGTTTTATGTCAAGCAATGGAGTGCCGTCAAGCATATCCGGGTTGTCAATATAAATAATATTGTCCTCTCTTTTAAGCAACTTCACAATAGATATGCCGATAGGATTGGGCCTTTTCGGGGCTCGAACCGCGAATACTCCATGAACTTCATTTTCGAGAAATGGAGACACCTTTAACTTAAAGTTTTCCGACTTGTTAAAATGAAAAATAAGAATTATATGAGAAAAACCTTCAATATCCTGCAAGCCATCACTGAATTCCGGAAAGATTTCCACTGTTCCTTTAACGCCATGCGCACCGGCAGGCTGTATAGGCATTCCGGCAGTTTCTTTAAAGGGTGTATGGATTACACCAATGGGATAAAATGTTATTTTGTTTTTATTCATATTTTAGGTATGATTTTTGTTAAATGTTTAATATACGCAGCTTAAAAACACAAAAGCAGGGCATTCATGTTTCAGAATGCCCTTTTGATAAATAATTGACAGAGACAACTATTTATCAGCTAATTCATCCAAGCGCTTTTTAATTGCTTCCAGATCATTTTCAAGAGCCATCGCTTCATGCGCAAGGTACTCTTTTTCCTGATTAGCGGTCATTACTGGCGCCTGCATGGGTACGGGTACGGCTCCGGGTGCATAGAAACGGTTTCTAAAACCGAAACCTCCGCCGCGGCCTCCGCCTCCGATACCTCGTCCCATTCCCATTCCCATTCCACGTCCTAATCTGCCGCCTCCAATAGAATTAGCGAATCCGGGTGTTGCGAAACCTGCACAGTAACTAGCTGCCCTTCCGGTCATTGGTCCTGCGCCAATCGGTCCTGTTCCACTTCCTCCAGGCATAATTTACCTCCATTTGAGGATGTTATTTGTTATGTTCTGTAAACATTGCAGAACTGACGATAATTATTTTTTACTAATTTATTATTTTTTCACTCTGCCAAACTAAAAATCAATTTTAATGAGTATATTCAATTATTTCTATATCCGAGCCAACCTTTTTGATAATTGCATCTCGCATATTCGCATAATTTGGACATGGATAACCAATAGGATTCCCCCTTGAAATGCACGAGCTAAGCACAATAGCTTCAGCACCTCTATCAACCATAATTTTTGCCCTGGCAATGGCACGTTTCCCGGGACAGCCTCCGCAACTGACAAATCCCACAATCTCAACTGGTCCAGTATGCACAAATGCAAGTTTTCCTTCGTTTGCAACTTTGAAGTCTGTTGTACCTGGACACAAGTCTTCAGTTTGCTGACAACGAATAATTCCAATTTTTTTCATACGGTCTTCCTTCAATAGAGCCAATTTCAGAACTATTGGCTTCCTTTTGTTAAAAATTTTATTTTACACGCGTTAAAACAATTTTGACACGTCTATGAAAAACAATTTCTCCAAAATTACCATCTTATCAACCTCAACCGCTCCACTTTCCATTAAATGATTTGTGAGTTCTGGAATGATGAATGGAAGAACGATCACAGACATTATTATGCTGGCGCTCACAATCGCCATAACCGAGGGCATATCCCCCTTAGCATGGGAGAACTCCTTAAGTCCCTTGTCAAACTCCAGATTGATAAATACCGGAAAAATCATTACCAACAACGCGCTAACGCATATAACTCTGGAATATTCCATCGGCCACCAATGTCCTTTCAGCAAACCCAGAATTAACATCACCGGAATCAAGACCGCCAGATTTCTTCTTACAAAATTTAGAAATTTCATACTATACCTCTATTTTCTGTTGACAAATTTAGTTAATATAATAACACAAAAAACACACTAAAAGCGTAATTGATTCTAGTTTAAATCATTCATATGCACGACATCTTGAGAACCTAATAAACCTGCGTTCCCAATTTTAGCCCATGATTTTATTATAAGGCCACATCAGGATACCACCGTCCATGACTTTAACATTTTTATAACCATTTTGTTTTAAAATCAATGCAGCTTCATAGCCACGCAGAGATATTTTACAAAATGCGACAACTGGTTTTGTTTTATCAATTTTATCCAGACTGGTTCTAACCGCACCAAGTGGAATAGATAATGAACCTTCGATGCGCATCTGCTCAATTTCGCCTGGCGACCTAACATCAAGGAAGGTAAAATCTTCGCCAGCATCAAGCATCGCCTTGACTTCCTTAGAACTTATCCCTTCCATTAAACCGGCAATTTTATTGCGGATAATATTGGCAGCAGTCAGAATATTATCAACCGCCGGTGCGTAAGGTGGCGCATAACTAAGGTCAAGGTTAGCCAATTGATCAACCGTCATGTCGGCGCTTATTGCAGTTGCGGCAACATCAATCCGTTTGTCTGCAACTCCCATGCCAATCCCTTGCGCGCCGAGCAATTTACCAGTTTTTCGATCAGCGATAAGTTTAAGCATCAAGGGCTTGGCATCCGGCATAAAATGTGCTTTGTCAGGAGCTGGAGACAGACAAGTTACAACATCATAACCGGCATCTACAGCCTGTTTGGTACCAAGTCCAGTACGAGCAACCGAAAAATCAAAAATCTTACAGACAGTACTACCTAATACGCCAGGAAATCGATCATCAATACCGCAAATGGCATTAGCCGCCACGCGTCCCTCTTTATTGGCAGTTGAGCCAAGTGGAATATAGCAGGGTTTATGAGTAATTATATTCATTTTTTCAGCGCAATCACCGACCGCAAAAATATCCGGGTCGCTAGTCTGCATTTGCATGTTAACTTTTATCGCCCGGGTCGGACCGATTTCAAGACCGCAGTCAAGCGCCAGTTTCGTTGATGGCGAAGCACCAATTGCCATAACGACCATATCAACCGCAATATCACCATTATTGGTAATAACTTTATTGACAGTATTATTCTCGCCGCTGAAACCAGTAACTTTGGTTCCGGTCATAACTTTAACCCCTTTGCTGTTGAAATATTTTTCAACCAGTATCGCCATTTCAGGATCAAGTATCGGTAGAATATTCGGTAAAAACTCGACCATCGTTACCCGGCAACCGGTTTCAACAAAAGCCTCCGCAACCTCTACGCCAATCAGTCCGCCGCCGACAATTACTACGTTAGGCGCACTGTGCTCAGCCAGTTTTGCTTTAATCGCTTCAGCATCCTCAACCCCTTTCAATGAAAAAATATTTTTCATATTCAATCCGGGAATTGGCGGTTTTACTGCATTCGAACCAGTTGCCAATACTAGTTTGTCATAATCAAGTTTTTCTTCACTGTCATCAGATTTACGAATAGTAACTGTCTTATTATCACGATCAATTTCCATTGCTTCTGTATGGTTGAGGACATTGACGTTTTTTACTTTCTGAAAAAACACTGAATCACGTACAGTCCCAACCGGCGTTGCCATCAACTCTTTTTGTTCCTTAATCACGCCTGAAATATAGTAAGGCAGTCCACAACCAGCATAAGAGAGAAATTCACCTTTCTCAATAATACTGACTTCCGCATCCGGACATAAACGATTAATTTTTGAAGCTGCTTTGGGACCAGCCGCGACACCACCAATAATCACTACTTTCATTTTCTTATCCCTCATAAGTTCTTAGTTGTTGGGTTTTGCGAAATAACTTAACCCGTTTATTTTTCATTATTCTTATTTGTTTTTTAATGTTAATTATTTAAGACTATGTTGTCTGAAATATCTCTGGTCCATTGGTGCCGAAAGGATAATCTTCCGGTTCTATTTTTTTTGATTCAAGGTAATCTAAAACCGGCATAATAACATCCCATGATGCGCGCAATTCGTCATCACGAACGAAAAGTTCACTTTTCCCGGCAATTATATCCAATAATAAGTTTTCATAAGCATCCGGCAGTATAAGGTTATCAAAAACACGATTGTAGCTCAAATCCAGATCTTTAACTGTAAATGCCAGTTTGTTTCCGGGAGTTTTTGTTGTTATTTTGAAGTGGAATCCTTCATTGGGCTGTATACGTATTATAAGCTCATTTGGTAAAGGACATTTTTCATAATCACAAAAAATTCCGGTGTGCTTGGATTTAAATTTGATATGAATTTCAGCTTTGCTTTCTTCCATCCCTTGCCCGGCAGTCATCACAAATTGTGTCCCATGCCAGCGGTCATTATCTATTTCAAATGGTATTCTGGCAAAAGTTGGCGTTAAAGAATCATTTGGAATAGATGGGTCATCTATATAGCCCGCGACTTTCGCTCCTTTATAAATAGCTCCGGAATATTGACCCGTTTGTACATTTTCTGGAGCAATAATTTTCGCTACTTTGAGTACCTCGACTTTACAATTACGGATATCATCAGAACGTAAAGACGCCGGTTCTTCCATCGCTACAAGCGCGAGTATTTGTAATAAATGGTTTTGCATAACATCGCGAATTATTCCATATTTGTCAAAATATTTACCTCTACCGTAAATTCCTCGGTCTTCTGTCCAAAGCAGTTCGATTTTTTCAATATATCTGGAATTCCACAATGGCTCAAGAAACTGGTTTGCAAAACGCAAAACCAAAAGATTCTGTACCATTTCTTTTCCGAGATAATGGTCTATACGATATATTTGTTCTTCTTTAAAACTATTCAATAATCTTTCAGTAAGAATATCGGAAGATTCCCGATCCTGACCAAAAGGTTTTTCTATTACAAGTTTAGCATTTTCTAATGATATTCTGCCGTTCATAGCTGCATTAAGATTGGAGGCAATATCTATAAATACGCTGGATGGAACCGCAAAATAAAAAATAAATTCCGAATCTTCTTTATCGTTTATAGTTTTGATACAATCAAGAAGTTCACAAAAATATTCCCGCATGTCATATCCCCCGGAAATATAATAACAGCTCGAAAGAAATTTCTTTATTTGTTCATCGCAAACATCTTCGGAATTATAACGGCAAGCTAAGTTAGTAGAAATTTTATGCCTGAACATTTTATGAGTCAATATACTGCGTGCAAAAGCAAAAAAATGAACATTTTCAGGTAAAAATTTTCGTCCATACAAGGAAAATAGAGCAGGAAAAATTTTACGTTCTGCCAAGTCTCCTGAACCGCCAAAAACGACAATATTAAGATTTTTTTTCATGATTTTCTACCCAGTCCTTGAATGTGTTTCCTAATTCATCCTGTTTTTACTGATTTATAATTGTTCCAACTTTGCATGTTTTGTAACTTTCAGGAAATTCCTGCAATAAGCGCGCGCTTGCATTGAATCCTGTGCAATGAGCAGGATAGAGATTTTGTATTTTAAACTTTTTTAATGCTTCAACAGTTTTATCCATACACTCTTGTGAAGCGGAGACTAAATGCATTCCGCCTATGAGAGTGTGAATATTGCGTGAGTCTGCAAGTTTGCTTATATACTCCAAAGTATTAATAACTCCTGAATGAGCACAGCCCAAAATCACACATAATCCAGCGACAGTTTCGATAAAAGCCGCCTGATCATCAATGAGATTATCAACTTTTTGACATTCTTTATCGCAAAAGAATTGTCCTCCCGTATCTTCAAAATCAGTGACTCTGGGAATAGCTCCCGTTAGATGAAAACCTTTGTGCAACTCTACCGGCTTATCGTTAAATTTGAGATTTAATTTTTCGTCTGCCAGGTTTTTCATACCAATTTTATGAACACTACCGTCCGGGTGTCTGGAATATTTAGGCATAAGAGAATCTTTATGAGTGAATATTGGGGTTTCATCTAGATTCTCAAGCGTAAACAACCCGCCTGTATGATCGTAATGCCCGTGGCTCAATACTATTCCATCAGCATTTTCAATGTCAATTCCTAGCAGCTTGGCATTGCCCGTCAGCACATACCCTTGACCAGTGTCAAAAAGGATTTTTTGATCATTGTGCTCGATCCACAAAGAAAAACCGTGTTCCGCCAGCAAGCCTTTGCGACCGGCAGTATTTTCAACAAGAGTTGTTATTCGCAAAATATTCATAATTTCACTAAGATTTTTTAATTTGTTCCATTAATTTATCAACAGCCTTGGAAAAAGCCTGTGCTGCCGGTTTATGTTGAGAATGATATATAAATGGACGTCCGGTATCACAGGCCATTGCAAGGTCAGGATCAATTGGAATTTTTCCTAAAAATGATACATCATTGTCTTTTGCCATATTTTCTCCACCACCGGAACCGAAAATGTCAAACACTTTATCGCAGTCAGGACAAGCAAAGCCGCTCATGTTTTCCAAAACCCCTAAAACCGGCAGGTTAAGTTTGCGGCAAAACGATATACAACGCCTGCAGTCCACCAGAGAAACTTCCTGTGGAGTGGTAACGATTATGCCGCCGTCGGCATCGCTGACAAGCTGACAGGCACTAAGAGCTTCATCGCCTGTACCTGGAGGAAAATCCATAATTAAATAGTCTAATTCGCCCCAATGAACATCTTCGAGTAACTGTTTCAAAACTCCTGCTTTCATCGGACCGCGCCAGATTATAGCGTCATTCTGGTTCTCTGGCAGCAGCATGGATATTGAAACAACTTTCAGATTGTGTATTTCCGCAGGTATAATACCGGTTTCATCAGTATCTAATTTTATTTTTTGTAAACCCAGCATTGTTGGTACGCTTGGACCATGAAAGTCCATGTCCAGTAAGCCGACTTCCATGCCGTCCATAGCCAAGGCTACCGCCAGGTTTACTGACACAGAGCTTTTGCCGACACCACCTTTGCCGGAAAGCACCATTACTTTGTGCTTTATGGCAGATAGCTTGTCTTTTAGTTTTAAATCACAGGTTCCGGCAGATTCGCAGGAACCGCATTCATTATTACATTCAACCATTATTATATCCCTTATATATGATTAATGATCGCAGACGTTATCGCCTGTTTCAAGGGTATTGGCAAGGAATGCTTCTATCACTTTTTGCGGATCATCGCCGGAAGCTCCGGTCAGGACTTTGACTCCGGCTTGAGCAAAAAGCTGTTGAGCGCGCACTCCCATGCCGCCTGCGATAACCAAATTTACATTTAATTTGCCTAACCATTTAGGCAGGACTCCGGGGTCGTGCGGCGGCGGAACTTTGTCCTCAACCTTAACGATTGTGTTATTATCATCCACTTCGAAAAGCCGAAATATCTGACAATGTCCGAAATGCATAGCAAGTTGACCGTTTGCTGTTGGTATCGCAATTTTCATAAATTTATTCCTTTTTAATTTTAGGGTTCTGGTCAAAAATTTTGACTTAAATTTACTTTATCTTATTAATTGTTAACAGTTTATATAATTTTCTCAGTTTTCCCCCTAAAGTAGAGTTATACATAGGGCGCACTTTGACGAGAATGGGCCACAGCCCAGAGCTCGTCGGAGTCAAAGTGCGAACTGTGGGTAACTCGGCTATTAACCCAAAAGCTCGAACGTTCGCATCTTTAAAAAAGCTTGCTTTTCGCTTCGCTCAAGCTCGTTTTTTAAAGCCTCGCTATTGCCTTTCGCTTTGCTCAGGCTCAGCCTACGCAGAGTCGAGAGAGGTACTTTCCAGGCGCGGTAAACCGCGCCGACTTTCGCCCGTTGGAGACGGGCGACCAGCGTTTTCCGCCGCTGGACCACGGAGGCGTTACATCCGCCTTTTTTTCATAAAAGATTTGACACTACCAATTTTAGCTCAAAATAATTACATCCAGTGTCCGTCGACGTTTGCTTCTGTTGATTCTGTCAATTTACCGTTCCTGAACATTTCGATACATTCTTTAACTGTGCCTGCTCCTCCTGTATAAACTTTTACTTAAGTTTTGCAGTTCGTTTTTCTGCTTGATATTATGATGCAATTTTGA